>JAMXLK010000066.1 GCA_024281075.1 Vulcanimicrobiia bacterium | reverse complement strand
AGCCGCAAAAGAGTGCGGGAACCAAGACGATTGGCCGGCCGCTCGCCGGCCCAAACCGCTCGACATGCAGAATCCCTACGTCGAAAGTGCTCGACGGTGAAACCGCGCGCGTCGCGACCGCAGCGCGCGCAGAAAGCGAAACACCCAGTGCTGCCGCGAGGAACACGCCGATCGTCGCCGCCTTTCGCATGCTCGTTCTTTCGGCAGCTCGCAAGCGAGGCACTTCACAGCGTCGAACGATCGTCGGGAGATGCAGCAAGTCAAACCAAAGTGGCAGGGTTCTGGGCTCGTTCTCGTTTGCGAACGGTGTTTTAAAGAACGAATCCCCGAAGAAGATCCCGAGGTCGCCGAGCGCATCGGCGACTTTCATTTGCGCAATTGGCTCAAAGAGCGTTTGAAAGGCGAAGGCCGGTGGGGTCCGATTCGCGCGATCAGCACGAGCTGCATGGACGTTTGCGCGCGCGGCCGCGTCACGGTCTGCATTGAACCGCAGCACGGCGAACCGATCGTGATGGTCGTCGATCCGGTAGAAGAACGTGAGGCCGTCTACGAGCGCGTCGTTAAGGAACTCGGCTAGGCGCCGCGCGCGACGGCGTATTACAGCGCACAGCAGCGGTTACAGCGTAAAGATCAAGAGCGTTCGGCTCTGTTGGCTCCCGCCGGGAACGGGCGCGCCGGCCGGAACGTAGAGCTTGTCGCCGACCACACCGGCGCCGGTCCCGTGGCGGCCTTCCGGCAACGCGGCATAATCGCTCCAACGGTTGGCCGCGGGATCGTAGCCCTCGTTGTTGGTGAATGCGGCAGCCATGCCGCTCGCTTCGCCGCCGATTGCATAAATCGTGTCGTGGTACACTGCGACCGCCATGCCGCTGCGCGCGGTGGGCATCGGCGCGCCCGTGCTCCACGCATTCGTCCGCGGATCGTAAATATCGACTTCCACGACGTTATGCGCCGGTGTGTCGATGCGGCCGCCGACGGCATAGAGCTTCCCGCCGAACGGCACGAGCCCCATATGATCCCGCCCTACCGGCAATGGCGCACGCGCGCTGTAACGATTCGTCGCAGGGTCGTAGACGAGATGGGTTCGGACACTGTGCGCGTCGCGGCCGCCGACGAGATGAATTTCGTTGCCGAGCACGGCAACGGAAATCGAGCCGAGCGCTCGGGGCAGCGGTGCGATTGGCGTCCATGAGTCGGCGCCGGGATCGTATACGTTGGCGTCCGCGACCGGGGCGTCGTTCTGCTCGCTAAAACCGCCGAAGGTATAGAGCTTGCCGCCGAAAGCCACAGCGCCGACGTGATTGAGCCCGCGCGGCAACGATGCAACGGCGCGCCACGTGCGCGTCGCGGGTTCGTAGAATTCCACTAATCCCTGGTCGACGTTGCCATTGGCGTAGCCGCCGATGACATAAACGTCATCGTTCAGCGTCGCCACCGCTACCTCACTGCGCGCGACCGGCAGTGCAGGTCCGGTGCTCCAGCTGCCGGAGAGTACGGCAGCCAAAACTGCGGCTGCACCCAGCCGAGTCACCCTTCGACACGCTCAGGGTGACAAGGGGCCACTACTGGAACTCGAACTCGGCGAGGTTCTTTTCGATCTTCCTCTTGACCCGCTGCAGCGCGTTGTCGATGGACTTCACGTGCCGGCCGAGATCGCGCGCCATCTCCTGGTAGCTCTTGCCTTCGAGATACGACTCGAGCACTTGCGATTCGAGCTCCGAGAGATTCTGGCGAATGCGCTGCCGGATGTCGTCGGAGACTTCCTGCGTGACGACGAGCTCTTCGGGGTCGGAGGTCTTCTGCGACGCCATGACGTCGAGCAGCGTGCGTTCGCTATCCTCGTCGTAGATCGGCTTGTTGAGCGAAATGTATTGATTGAGCGGGATGTGTTTTTGCCGCGTCGCCGTTTTGATCGCCGTGATTATCTGCCGCGTGATGCAGAGTTCGGCGAAGGCGCGGAAGCTCGAAAGCTTGTCGGCTTTGAAATCCCGGACCGCCTTATACAGCCCGATCATTCCTTCTTGGATGATGTCTTCGCGATCCGCTCCGATGAGAAAGTAGCTCTTCGCCTTAATGCGGACGAAGTTCTTATACTTGTTCAGAAGGTATTCCATCGCGAGGTTGTCACCGGTCTTCGCAATGGCGACGAGATCTTCGTCGACCCTCTGCTGGTAGTCCACTCCATCCGGTGCGGGATGGGTCATTGCCATAATTTTCTGTTTGCCTCGTGGTAAGACGAGCCGCATGCGCAGGCCGCAGCCCGTCGGGCGCGGCACGTCGAGGCTTAGTATATAAGAGGTGCCCCCTCCCCCGTCAAGGACGAAGCGAGCGTTCTTGCTGTCTTAAGGCCTCATAAATCAAAATAGCGGCGGCCACCGAGGCATTAAGCGAGGCAACCTTTCCTCGCATCGGCAGCTTGACCAAGTAGTCGCATTCCCGCTTGAGCAATGCCGAGAGACCCGTCCCCTCGGCGCCGACGACCAGCGCTAAGTCGCGGTTCAGGTCAGCCTTTGCGAAATCAACCGCTTCCGCGCTGAGGTCCGCGCCGACTGCCCAGAGGCCGGCCTTCTTCATAACCCGCAGCGCATCGGCGAGATTTGAAACGCGCGCGATCGCGATATGCGCCGCCGCGCCGGCGGCGGCTTTTCGAACCGTCGCGTTGACGCCCGCCGAACGGCGCTCCGGCAGCACGACGCCGTCCGCGCCGGCCGCCTCGGCGGTTCGAATGACGGCACCGACGTTGTGCGGATCGGTGAGGTGATCGAGCGCGACGATGAGCCGTGGCGAATCGTGGGCTCGTTTGCGGCCCAGCAGATCGTGCAACGATGCGTATGGAAACGGCGGTCCGACCGCAATGATACCCTGAT
>JAMXLK010000065.1 GCA_024281075.1 Vulcanimicrobiia bacterium | reverse complement strand
CTCGTCCCGGTGGCGTACCTGCTTTACGTTTTGGGGGGCCGCGACCGAACGCACGCACTGATGGCGACCGTTGTCGCGTATGCGATCGTATTCGGTCTTTTCTCCGCAGCGGGCGCGGCGCACGCTGCCGCGGTGCCGCATCCTCATCCTCCGATCGATCCGCGTTTGGCTGAAGCGAGCTGGCGTGATTACGTTCTCGGCAACTCCACCAACAATGCGGCGATGTGGCTGCTGCGCGTGCCGACGTGGCTTGGATTGCTCGCGCTGGTCGGCGGCGCCGTGATGCTCGCGCGCCGCGCACCGCGCGTCACGGCGTCGCTCGAGTATCGCCTCTCCGAATTCGGCGCGTGACCGGGCGACGCCGCGTCGGTTATATCGATGGACTGCGTGCCGTCGCGGTATTACTCGTGGTGGCCCATCACGCCGTGGTCGCGTCGGCCGCTGCGCCGCGGTCGTTCTTGGATAACGTTTTAAAACACGGCAACCACGGCGTAGACCTATTCTTCGTGCTCTCGGGATTCTGTCTGTCGTATCCGACGATTTCGGCGCTGCGCCATGAGGGCGCGACGGTTTTTGATACCGCTCGTTATGCAGCTCACCGCGTCGTGCGCATTGTTCCGCCCTACTGGATCGCCTACGCTGTCATTCTGGCTTTTTTCGTGACGATTCTGAAGCTGGGATTCGGACGTCCCGATGCCATGCCGTATTACTACTCGACGTCGGATTTTCTCAAGCAACTCTTCTTTATCGACGTTCACACCCAGTTCCTGAACGGTTCCTTTTGGACGCTCCCAATCGAATTTCGCTGGTACTTCGTTTTTCCGGTGCTGCTCTACGTATGGACGCGCTCGCCGGCGTGGTTCTTGGCGATCGCAGTGGCCACGTTCGGGCTTTCGTACGCTGCGGGAAGCCTCGCCGACGTTCAAGCGTTGCCCGCATTTATGTGCGGAATCATCGCCGCCGAGCTCTGCGTGAGGCAAACGAAGCTCGGACTGTGGCCCGCAATTGCGACCGTCGCGCTGGCGGCGGTCGCATTGTTGACGACGCGTTCGATCGGGTGGCACGACGGGTTCAATCCGAGCTGGTATCTTTGCGCGTTTGCACTGGTCGTGTGGGCGGGTTCGTCGGAGTCGGTGGAGCGATTGCTCTCGTTACGTGCCATCGCATTCATCGGGCTTGCATCGTACAGCATCTATTTGATGCATCAACCGGTTCTCGCATTCTTGGAGGAGATCGGCGTCAATCGCTGGCTCGCCGCGCTCGCGGGCGTTGGCGTGGGCATTGCGTTTTGGGCGCTCGCGGAACGCCCGTTCATGAGTAAGTCGAGCGTGCGGCACGATTTGGTTTCCGGCTTCCATCGCTTCTTCGACGCGTGTTTTTCCCGCGCCGGGGTACGACGCTTGGTGAAGCTCGACGATGCGGTATAGCAAAGTCCTATGGTTCGCGATCGCGATTTGCGCAATCGCGATCAGCCTTGCGGCCTTCTGGCACTTTTCGTCAGGCTCGCTGCTTTCCGACTTTCGAGCGTTTTACTGCGCGGCTCAGCTCTCGATGCACGGCATCGATCCGTACCGCCAAGAGCCGCTCTATAGCTGCGAGGCGAGGCAGGTCTCGCCGATTCTTTGGCACGCCGCTGGGCACGTCACCGATCCTGCGCCGCTGCCGCCGTACGCGCTGGCGCTCTTCGTTCCGCTGAGCTTGCTGCCGTTCGCGGCTGCCGCAATCTCATGGACGCTCGTCCTTACCGCCTCGTGGCTCGCGGTCATTGTCAGCCTGCGAATAATGACAGGCTATTCGTGGTCGGTGCTCGTTGCCGCCGTGCTCTTCGCTGCAGCGATATCTATTTCGTTGGGCCAGCTCGCCCCGGTGGCGATCGCGCTGACGACTCTTGCAGCGTTACTGCTCTACTACGAACGCCCGGATTGGGCCGGCGGGGTGGCGGCGCTTGCGCTCGTCGAGCCGCACGTGGCGTTGCCGTCGTGCATCGCGATGCTGGTCGCGGTTCGGCGTTCGAGAGTTCCGCTCATAGCTGCCGGCCTTGGGCTCTTGAGCATCTCACTGCTCTTCGGCGCGCACCGGAACGTTGAGTACGTACTCTATGCCTTGCCCAGCCACTCACTCTCCGACGTCCCGGATATCGGGCAATATAGCTTGACCGTGCTCGCACACGTTCTCGGATTTTCGGATGCGGGCGCATCGCGGGCGGGCACGGTATGGTACCTCGTCCTCGGCGCCATCGGCGTGGCGGCTGCCTGCCGCGCCGCGAAACGGCTCGCGTTTCAACCGCTCGTCGTTGCGCTGCCTGTCGCCTTTGCCGTATTCGGTGGTCCCTACGTGCACTGGCAGCAAGTCGCGGGCGCGATTCCGGCGGCATTACTGCTGGCGTCGCGGGAACGGCGCCCATCGCCGCTGCTCGCCGCCGGTATCGCCGGCATTGCGATTCCGTGGCTCTACGCGGTGGGCTGGGGGTTTCTGATCCCGGGCGCGGTCGCCGTGCTCGCAATCATCGTTTGGGAGCTTTGCAAGCCGCGCGCGGCGGCAGCTGCGGTTACGATTGGACTGGCCTTCGCAATTCTGCTGTTGCTCAATCACGCGTTGGCGAAGGGAGGCGCCAGCGCGCCGTTCTCCATCGCGGTTCCCCCCGATGCCTACGCCGACGCGTCGTGGGGCGCCTACGTGCGCGCTCGAATTCCTATAGGATCCGGGCTGCTCTTCTGGCTGCACGTTCCGACGTGGTGTGCGCTTGCCGTCGTCGTCACGTTTGCCGTGCGCATGTTTGCCAGAAGCGAAAACGGAGCGGCCTCTTCGGATTTCGCGTGATGGGAAGCCGCGCATAGAAATCTGCCACAGGTGGTAGAGGCTTGCCATGGATCAACAAAACAAGCGAATCGCGCGAGAGCGCTTTGCGCTATTGCAAAATATCGAAAAGACGCTCAGGGGGCCGTTGAGTTTGCTCGGCATCATCTGGCTTTTTGTCGTAATTGCGACGTTCATTTGGGGCAATACGCCGTGGCTGCAGCATTTCAGTTATGCGATCTGGATATTCTTTGTGATCGATTTTGCCATTCGGCTATTGATCGCACCGAAAAAGGTACGCTTTTTGCGTCGTAACGTGCTGCTGGCGGTCAGCTTGGCACTTCCGGCGCTCGCGTTCTTGCGCATCTTTAGGCTCTTGGCCATTTTCCCATCGTGGCAGACTGCTTTGGTGCAGCTGCTGGGAAGCGTCAATAGAAGCTTGAGCGTATTGTCCGCAACGATGCAGCGCAGGGGTCTTCTGTACGCGCTGCTGCTTACGACCATCGTGACGCTCGCCGGCGCCGCCGGTATGTATCGTTTCGAGCATGCGACGATGGCGCACGCACCCGGCATTAACAGTTATCCGTATGCGTTATGGTGGACGTCCATGATCATGACGACTCTGGGATCGGATTACTTTCCACACACCGCACCCGGGCGCATACTCTGCTTGCTGCTCGCAATCTTTGCGTTTTCGATCTTCGGATACATCACGGCCGCGGTCTCGAGCTATTTTATCAACAAGGACGCAGGCGACGCCCGCAGCCCGGTTGCCGGCGAGGAACAGATCAAACAGGTTTTGCGTGAGGTTGCCGGACTGCGAGCCGAACTTCGACAAGCCGGCCTGCTGAAAAGCGATGCGGCTCCTTATAGCCGGTGAACGAGTTCCGCCGTCATTGGGACGAGGCTTCTGAGCGTCTCGATGTCCCAAAGCGTCAGCCGGCTGAGCACGTGCCACTGCACTTCGGCAAAGAGCAGTGCGATATTGAGCGCCCAGTACGCAGCTGCGCCGTAAAGCCAGCGCTTGGGAGGGATGCCCGGTCGACGCGGCCTCAGCATATGGCGGCATGCTACCCCGTACGAGCAAAAAGTCAGCTTTTAGGCATCGAACTGGCGCGAAAACACGGGAACGTCGAGTTCCCCGACCCACCACCGCCGGCTGCCGGAATCGAGATGAACGTGATCGTCGTAATAGCCCATGCCGCCGGAAATTGAGCGCGACCAGATAACGTCGAAAAGCTGGCGGGTCGAGACACCGTCGACGTACATATCGGCAGCCTTCGCGTACAAATGCATACTATTACGCGCCGCGCCTTCGGTCGCTTCATTGGTTTGCAGCGTGCGAAAGCCGCTCGTGATGACAAGCGGTCTTCGCATTCCCATCAGTGCAAGGGTTTGCTGCGCTTCCCAGAGCGCCTCGATCAAGACGATGTCGATCCGCACGAATCCCTGCACGGCTGCAACGTTGTGGTCGCGCATGACCCAGCAGATCGAGCGGTATCCCGGCCAATACACCGTTCGTCCATCGACGCAGAATGGCGCCAGCGTGTCTTGCGCGTCGCCTTCATGGCGAAGCCAGAGTACGCGCTTCGTCGGGTTTGGGGTTGCCGCGGCAACGGCGCGCGGCGACATTCCCGCGACCGCAGCGCCGGCAAGTGCCGTCAGAAACTCCGGCCGCCGCATCGTTGCGCAGGTCCTAGTGCGCTAATCCGAGCGGCAATGCGATGCCGGCTGCCGCCGCGATGTATGGCGCAAATGCAATCGGCCGGCCCGACGCGCCCGCCAGACGATGGACGACCACGGCCGCGGCGCACGCCAGGGCCAGCGTAAATAGGGCGAGCGGCGCGCCGAGCGCCGCGCCGCAGAGTGCGACGAGCTTCGCATCGCCCCACCCCATGCCGTAACCGCGCGATACCAGCGCTGCAGCGGCAAATGGGGCAAAGGCAATCGTTGCAGAGATCACCATGCCCCAATTCCGCTGCGCGAACGAGAAGAGCAAGAGTGCGGCGAGCGGTGCGAGCGTAAACAGATCGGGCACGATGCCGCAGATCGTGTCGCTGCACCAACACGCGACGAGTGCGAACTCGACGATCGCCGCGATGCCCAGCTGCAGCGGCGTCGCGCCGCTCGCAAAAAGTAGACCGCCTACGACCGCGCAACCCACCGCGAGCGGTGCATAGGGCGGCGTGCCGGGCGCCGGACCATCGTCGGCGGGTAGAATATTCGCGCAGTATGCGCGACCGATCTGCATCGCGATCACGGCGATGCTTCCGAAAAATATGGCGGCGACGGCTATTGAAATCATGGATGTTGTGAAAAATAATTGGCGGCGACCGCTCCGAAAATAATCGTAACGATCGCAGGGATCATAAAGAAGACCATCGGGAAGACCATTTTGACCGGCAATTTTGCCGCCATCTCCTCGACGAGCATGAGGCGCTGATGGCGCGCGTCATTTGCCAGATCGGTCAGCATTTTGGCGATGTTCGCGCCCAAACGCTCGGCTTGCGTCATGACGCGAAGCGCGTTGCGCAGCGCGGGATGGTTGGTGCGTTCGCCCACAGCCCTCAGCGCGTCGGCTCGCGCGCGCCCGAGACGAATTTCGGAGAGCGCTTCGCGAATCTCGTCACCGAGTGGTCCCGGCACCGCTTCGACGGCATACCCCAGCGCGGAATTGAGCGCCAGTCCCGCCTGCACGGTCGACGAAACCATGTCGAGAAACTCGGGGAGCGCTTTTTGGATTCCCTTTTTGCGCCCTTCGACCGCGCGATTGAGAGTAAAGAACGGCGAGTAGCCGCCGAGAAACGCGAACCCGACCACCATTGGAAATAAAAACCCGCCGGCAAGATCGAAATACTTCCACGATACGAGCGCGAGAACGGCGCCAAAACACGTGCCGGCAATAATGCGTAAGCCGAACTTTGCGGGCGTGGTCGTATACCAGCCGGCTTCCGCGAGCCGGCGCACGAGTGCGGCGCGCCGGTCGCCCGAGACGACGTGCTCGATGAGTGCGAGCCGCTCGTCGTTGCGCTTGAACGGATCGCGCGCCTTGAGCTCCTCGAGCTGATCGCTGAGCGCACTTTTTGTCGGCACAATCGAGAGCGTAAGAAAGAAGGCAGAAAGTCCCGAGAGCATCGCGATGAGATAGCCGAGGAGCGATCCGAAGAGGGCGCCGGCCATTACACGTCGATCCGAAGCAGCGCTTTGAGCCAGAGATAGGCTGCGACCTCGAGACCCGCAACGATTGCGAGCACGATGTGGCCGATCATCGTGTAGAGAAGCGCATTGGCCATTGCCTGCTGCGTCGTCACGATGAAGAGCCCCAACCCTACCGGGATCGCCATGAGCACCCAGGCGCTCATGCGTCCTTCCGCCGTCAGCGATGAGATCTTGCGCTGAACTTGCCGCCGGTCTTTGATCGTGTCGGCGAGCTGATCGAGAATTCGCGCCAAGTCGCCGCCCGTCTCAGATTGCACGCGAAAGACGCGTGTGAGCATCAGCGACTCGTGGCTCGGCATGCGCGCCGACAACAGGTCGAGCGCATCGAAGATGCTGGCGCCGAGATTCGTATGTCCGATGACACGCCGGAATTCGTGGCGCGCGGGATCGGGAAGTTCGTCAATGACGACCGTCATTGCGTGCCGCAAGCCTAAGCCGACGCGCAGTCCGCCTGCCATCAATCGGGTCGCCGGCTCCAGCTGCGTAATGAAGTTGCCGAGCCGCATTCGCATGCGCAGCCGGACGTAGAAAAAAAAGCCGAAGGCAGCAGTGCCGGCTACTATCGGAAGCAGTAGGAACGAAACGAGCGGCTTGGGGTGCAGCGTCAGCAGCAACGAAATCCACACGATCGCGATGCCGCCGAGCACGGTCAACACGATCTCCTGCGAGCCCAGCGTGATGCCGGCGCGGTCGAGCTCGTCTTCGATGCTCGCCACGCGCGCCGTTGCGCGCTTATTGACGGAGTTCCAAAGTGAGAAGAAGGCAAGGAATACCGTCGCCGAGACGCCGGCAAAGATCGCGAACGGAACGAGTGCGCCTACCACAGCGCCTTGAGCGGCTCCAGCTCGCTGAGATTACGCGCGTCGTATGCAATGCCGTACTCGGCGAACCGCTTCAGGCAGACCGGCTGAACGCCGCTGTAGCAGAACTCGCCGAGAACCTTATTCTCCTTATCGACGCCCCGCTGCGAAAAGCGAATGATCTCCTGCATCGTGACGATGTCGCCTTCCATGCCGACGACCTCGCTCACGCCGACTACTTTACGCGAGCCGTCGCGCATGCGCGCGGTATGAACCACAAGATCGAGCGCGCTCGCGATTTGCTCGCGGATAGCGCGAACCGGCAGATCGAAGCCGGCCATCAGTACCATGGTCTCGATACGCGAGAGCGCGTCACGCTGGCTGTTTGCGTGGATGGTCGTCAAGGAGCCGTCGTGACCGGTGTTCATCGCTTGCAGCATGTCGAGCGCTTCGGCGCCGCGGCACTCACCGATGATGATGCGATCGGGACGCATACGCAGCGCGTTGCGGAAAAGATCGCGGATGCGGATTTCGCCGCTGCCCTCCACGTTGGCCGGCCGCGACTCCAGGCGCACCACGTGCGACTGGTTGAGCAAGAGCTCCGCCGCGTCTTCAATGGTCACAATGCGCTCGCGGTCGGGAAGAAAAGAGGATAGGACGTTGAGGAACGTCGTCTTACCCGAGCCGGTTCCCCCGCTGACGACGCAGTTGAGACGGGCTTGCACCGCCGCCGCCAAAAAGTCGATCACCACCCGCGGCGCGGCGCCGATCGCAATGAGATCGTCGGCGGTCAGGCGGCGCTGCCCGAAGCGCCGGATCGTGAGCGACGTGCCGTCGATGGCGACCGGCTCGATGATCGCGTTGACACGCGAGCCGTCCATAAGCCGCGCGTCGACCATCGGCGACGCTTCGTCGATCCGCCGGCCAAGCGGCGTGATAATGCGTTCGATGATGAGCCGCAGCTGTCGCTCTTCGGTAAACCGCTTCTGGGTGCGCTCGATAATGCCGCGCCGCTCGATATAGATCGTCTCGGGGCCGTTGACCATGATTTCGGTGACGTCCGGATCTTTCATCAGGCTTTCGAGCGGGCCTAATCCCAACGCTTCGTCGACGATCTCTTGACGAAGCTCCGCCAGCTCCTCGGCCGAGCCTTCAAACTTACGCGATGCGGCAAATGCGGCCGTCAGTTTCTCAATCTGTGCGCGCAGCTCGGCAAGTTTTGCGGCGTCCGTATGTGCGACGCTCGCCGAAACGAGATCGAGCTGACGCAGCAGTGCTTGATGCACCTCTTGCTTGAAAGCATCGCGCTTGATCGACTGCGGATCGGCCGGTGCGCTGCTGTGGCCGTTCGTGCGCGGACCGGTCGCCGTGCGTGCCATTGGAATGCGCGTGTCGGCGATCGGCGAAGCCGTGGACGGCTGCAGCGTGTGCAGCGCATCTTCGGGGCGCAGCGATTCGACGTAACGCCGCAAGTCTGCGACGCTTTTGGCGTAGTGGCGTTGGGACATCGCGGGAATCTCGGCGACCACCTTCATTCCGAGTGCGCGCTCGATGTCGGTCCGCGCTATCGCGCCGGTTTCGGTGCGCGCGTTGCTGACCAGCGCCATCCGGCTCGGGGGGACGCCGAAACGCTGCAAGTTTGCCAGCATCGCCTGCGCGCCCGCGAGCCCTAACAGCGTCGGCTCCAACACGACGATAAAGCGGCTCGCGCGCGTGACGAAGGGACGCACCGCAGCCGCAAACGGCTGCGGCGCATCGACGATGACGAAATCGTAGCGAAGCATGTCCGAGGCGCACGTTTCGACGGTGTCGACCCCGAGCGTGAAGATCGCGTCGTAGCGATCGGTGAGCTCGAAGAGCGTGATTCCATCCGCGCCCGTGCGCGAAATCGACGAGTTCACGCGCGTCGCATCGAGCTCCCGAACGGCTTCGAAGAGCAACGCCACGCTGCGCCGGCCGCTGAGATCGGCATCGACGAGCGCGACGCTGCGATTTTCGCGCATGACACGCGCCAGCTCGGCGCAGAGCGTGCTCGTTCCCGCTCCGCCTTTCGCTCCGATGAAGAGCGCGATCGGCGTTGCGTTCATTTGCCGGAGTTTGCGGTTTCGGGGTCGACGATCTGATCGCCGACGATCAGCTGCACCGGACTCGTGAAGCGGCGCGGCGGAGGATCGGCCGCAGCCATCTTCGGCGGGGGACCGAATGCGAGCGATCCGAGCGGCGGCGCGGGCGCAGGCTCCATTTGCGGCGGTCCCGACGGCGCGCCGTTGCCCGAGAGCGTCAGTTCTTCTGCCGGCTCGGTGCGAATCGATTCGCGCGGTGAGCGTAATGCGAGTCGAAGCGTTGCGTTCGCATCGGCCCACGCCAACAGATCGGCCTGCCTCGGCGTTACTTCCAGCGTTACCGTCGCCGCGGCTTGCATTTCGGGAGAAGGCGTTGCCGACGGGTTCTCCAGTGCATTGCCGACCGAAAGAACGCGAACGCCGCGAAAGATCGTGACCGCTTTCGGCGGTGGGCCGCTGCTCTTCGGCGGCGGAATCGCAATGACGTCGACGCGATCGCCCGGCTGAACGAGACCTGAAACGTCCTTGACGCGGTCGACCGGTATGCTGACCGCGCGCATGCCCGGCTGCAGGCGAACCGGAAGCGCGAGCGCGACGTTGGTACCGACGGCCGATGACGTGAGCTCTGAACCCGGGGGGATCGTGATGAGCGCGAGCGATCCGACGGCCTGGTTGGGCTCCGCAATCGCGTCGGGCTGCACGGTATTTGCCGGGCGCATCTCTTTGGTGAACATCGTATCGGTGACGCGGGCGCGTGCCGGAATCTCTTGGGTCGTAATGAGAACGGGACGCTGCGCGCTCGAGCCCGGGTGCAGCGACGAGAGATAGGTCAACGTCAGCCATCCCGTCCCAACCGCCAAGATCATTGCAATAAGAAAGGTAGTTCGGCGTACATTCATCAGACGTTGATCCTCAAGAAGGGAAGCACGCTCTGCGAGAGCGCCACGGCGACCGCACCGAAGGCGAATGCGAGCGCATACGGCAGCGAGGTCCGCGTGGCCGCCACGCTGCCGCCTCCCGACGCGATGAGCGTGACGCGCGCCAGCGAGGGCCGCGAGTCCGGACGGAAGATGAGAAACAGCACGGCGAGCAGTCCGCCGCCAAGCGCGGTGTAGAGCAGAAACGGAAGGCAAAGCGGGTAACTCAGCATGCCGGAGGTCACGATAGCGAGCTTGACGTCGCCGCCGCCGATGCCGCCCCGTGCGTAGACGAGCGTGCCGGCAACGGTGAGAATCAGCATGACCGCGACGCTGACGGCCACCGCTTGAAGACCGCTGAGCGCGTGCAATCCGATCGCCGCAACCGCGACGCTTGCGGTCAGCCAGTTGGGAATGCGGCGCACGCGGACGTCATAAAAACTTGCCGCGAGACAGGCAGCCAGAGTCAAGATGATTGCAGCAGACATTTTTAGGTTGAGCCGTGGGGCGCGATTGCTTCCGTGCAGTTCGCGCCCCGCGGCTCGTGCGTTTAACCGCGAGCTAGAGGGAGCTGCCTACGCTGGTGAAGAGACCGCTGAGAGCGGTTCCGACGCCCTTAACGGCCAACAGAGCAACGAGAGCGATCAAAGCTACGAGCAGGCCGTACTCGACCATCGTCGCGCCTTCTTCGTCGCGAATCATCGAAGTGAGGGTGGTTAGCATGTGGTCTCCTTATTTGTTATGCAGGATGTTACTGAGTGTTGCTGAGTGCGAGTTGGTAGATACGCTTGAAGATACCGCGGCTTAGATCTGGCTGCCGACGTTGGTGAACATCGAGCTGAGGTTGCCGCCAAGGGTTTGAACGGCGCCCAAAGCGACCAGCGCGATCAACGCGACGAGCAGGCCGTATTCGACCATCGTTGCGCCGTCTTCATCGCGAATCATGGCGTTGAGTGATTGGAACATGTTTCTCCTTTTCCTGATTCTCGTTACCAGATTCCGCCTGGGAACGCATCGAGTGGGGCGTTTATGCCATCATTCGGCGCGTGCACCTGGAGCTGCGCGCTTGCCGATATTACGCCCGGCAACGACGTTGCTAGGACGTGTATGAATGAATTGCGTGCGAAGTCGGACGCAATCGGCACGATCGCTTGGAACTTCCCATCCGGCCCTGCCGTCAGATCGTGGCGGCTGAGCAGGACGTTGGGTATTTCGGAGGAGAGCGTTGCGAGAAGCGTGACCCGTACGGGCGCCAAGGGAGGCGCGGCCCCCGTGACGAGTAAAGCTTCGGCTCCCTGAAGCGGCGAGACATTGAGGACGATCGTGCCGGTCAGTAGCGGCACGCCGGCTTGTTGCTGCTGCTCTTCGCTCACTAGCCTCGCAGCTTGTGCTTCCTGCGCGCTGATAAAGGCCACCGCTTGCCGAGCTAATTGGATGATGTGTGTAGCAAGCGTTTGTGAGACGTAGATGTCATTGGAGGTGTAGCGTGGCGTTACTGCTGTTACCTCGACACGATCGTCCACTTCGTACACGTTGTCGCCTGGACGAACAACGAGTACGAGACCGGGGCCGCTCAGTTGTACGGCGCGCGTCGCCGCCAACCACGAGTACTCTAAATGAGCCTCGCGGGCGACGGTTGCGAGCGGAACTCCTGGTTCTGTTACCGCTGCGGCGCACGGCGCGGAAAGCAGCAGACAGAAAACAGGAAGAACCACCTGACGATAAGGCCGCATGGAAACCTCCTTGCTCCTGGTGCGCTGTATCATGCCATCGCTGATGTCTCAGCGCAACATTGAGAGCGCGTTCGCGCTTAAATTCTAACTCAACGTAAGCGGCGCGTTGACGCGTTAACGGCAGAATCCGTGGCATAATCCGTAGCGATGAACGCTTTTATTCGTCGCAGTCTTTCTTCTATGGTGGCGGCCGTGTTCGTCGTTTCGGCAGCGCCGGCCGGCGCCGATCAGGTCTCCCTGATCTCAATCCAATCCGGTCATTCAGTACTATTGAAAGCCGAAGGATTAACGCGCGTCGCGGTTGGCGACGGCCGCATCGCGGGCGCGGTTCCGGTCGGCACGTCGCAGGTCGTAGTCAACGCGAAGGCGCCGGGCCACACCACGATCTTTATCTGGGCGGGCGGTCGCCGCACAACATACGAGCTCACGGTGACGCAACAGGAGCTCGACGACGTCGCGCAGATGCTGCGAACGGCGATTTCGGCGCCGGGCGTGCAAGTCGTCAGCTTCGATCATTCGATCGTCGTGCGGGGTACGGTCAGCGATGGAGCGCAGTTCCAGCAGATTAGCGACATCATCGGCCGCTTTGAAGGCGTGATGAAAGCGCAACAGGCGGTGATCGTCAACGCGGTAACGATTTCGCAGAACCTGGGCGACTTGCAGCGAGCCATCGCCGGCATCCCCGGCGCACGCGACATTCGCGTCGATCCGGACGGCAAAGGGAACGTGATCGTCAGCGGTAACGCGACCGACGCGGTAACGGCTCAGGCGATTCTCGATCGCGCTCGCGGTTTGGCGGGGCCGTATTTGGCGAGCAATGGGCAACTTATCGATCGCCTCAACTCGCTCAATAACAGCCAAATCGACATCAAAGTGTACGTGCTCGAAGTCGACAAGACGGCTCAATCGAATCTCGGCATTTCGCTGCAGAACGCGACGTTTCATCCGGACGGCAGTTACACATTGGGTCAACCCTCTTTTCCCGTCGTCGAATCGCCGTCGGCGATCGGTTCGGGGCTGGGTTACACGATCCAACCTTTCTTCCGAACGATCACGTTAGCGCCCACGCTCAACCTGTTGATGCAGGAAGGGCACGCAAAGGTACTCTCGAGCCCGAATCTGGTCACCAGTCCGGGGCAAAAGGCCACGTTTCTCGTCGGCGGCGAGATCCCGGTCGTCACTTCGACCGGTCTCGGTGCGGTCAACGTGCAGTATCAGCCATACGGCGTGCAGCTCAACGTTACGCCCGAGGTGCTCGGCAACGGATCGGTTCACGCGCAGATCGCGCCGGAAGTCTCGCGCCTCGATTATGCCAATGCGGTCGTCGTCTCGGGCTTCACCATCCCGGCGCTTCTGGTCAGCAAACTTTCCACCGACGTCATCACGCGGCCGGGCGAAAGCATCATTCTAGGCGGCTTGGTCAATCGTCTCGAGATGAAGACGATCTCGAAGATTCCACTGCTCTCGTCGATTCCAATTCTCGGCAAACTGTTTACGTCGACTGCGTACCAGAATCAACAGTCCGACGTCGTCTTCGTCATGACTCCGGAAATCTTGACGCGATGAGACGCTCGCGCGAAGCCGGAACAATCACTCGTCAAGCAAGCCGTGGTTGCTGAATAACTGCTAATGGAGTAAAGAAAATGCGAACGCGGTCTTTGCGCGAGTCCGGGCAGGTTTTACCGCTTATCGGACTCTCTTTGATGGTCCTTTTGGGCGCCGGCGGAATCGGCGTGGACGTCGGTTTTCTCGAATACCGGCAGCAATCTCAACAGGTCGCCACCGATGCGGCGGCGGCGGGCGGCGCTGAGGCACTCCTTCATGCCGGCTGTCCGAACCAAAGCTCGGCACGAGCTGCGGGTAACGCCGATGCGTCCAACAACGGCTTTACCAACAACAGCAACGGCGTCGCGATCACGATCACCAACCCGCCGGTGAACGGACCTTTTGCGAACAACCCATGCGCCGTCTTCGTAACCGTGACGACGCAAAAGGTCCCGACGTTTTTTACGAAGCTGTTTGGTTATGCAAATGGCGCGACGGAGACCACCCAAGCCGCGGCCATCGTCACGCAGACCGGCGGCGGCTGTATCTATCTGCTCAGCCCGACCATCGCCTCGAATTTCAACAGCGGCAACGTAACCGCGAAGCAATGCGGTGCACTCATCAACGACACCGCAAACTTCGCCGGATCAAACGTAGACGTCGCAAGCATCGGTTATGCCGGCCCGGCGCCCAGCACGAACGGTGCGACGTTCACCGCAGGAATCCCGGAGCCGATGCTACCGGTCGCCGATCCCTGTCCGGAGATTTCGGGCTGCGCCTATCTTGCGGCGAACCCGCCCTCGACGAGCAGCTGTAACCAGTCGTACGGCGGAAACGGCGTGCTGTATCCCGGTTGCTACAGCAATCTGAGCGTAAATAAAGCGACTGTGACGATGAACCCGGGCACGTACATCTTCAACGGCAACACGAACTTCAATCAAGCGACGATCACGGGCAACGGGATCACGATGTACGTGACCGCGAATGCAGTACCGCCGGACTTCAGCAAGACTACCCAAGTCGTCATGACGCCGCAAACCAGCGGTCCCGAGCAAGGCGTCCTCTACTATCAAGTGCCGAACAACACTCAGAGCCCGAACTTCAACGGCTCGAACGTCACCTACAGTGGTTTGATTTATGCGCCGACCTCGACGTCGGTGAACTTCAACGGCGCCAACGGCGGCTATCTCGTGCTCGTCTTCGGCGCGGCAAACTTTAACGGCGGCGTCCCCCAAGACTTCGCCACACCGCCGCCCGAAACGTCACTCGTCAAACAAGCAGTGGTAGCAGAATGATCAAACGTTTGATTCGATCCGAGCGCGCGAACAGTATGATCGAATTCGCGCTGGTCGCTCCGGTCTTCATCTTCATGCTGGTCGGCGTCATCGAGATGGGCCGCTATACCTACCTTGCGGTTCTCGCGCAGCACGCGGCGCGGGCCGGCGTGCAGTACGCCGCGCAGAATCTGGAAACGGCGGCCGACGCATCGGCAAGCGGACCCGCCACCGCGAGCGCAGCCTCGCAGGACGCACAATCGCTTTCGCAGTGGAAAGTGACGTCGTGGGTCACGTGCACGAACAACGCTCAAGTCGCACCGTGCCCCGCCAACAATACCGGTTCGGTCTCGGCCGGGCTGGTCTATTACGTCGGCGTCAAAGTGACGGGCACGTTCAAGTCGCTCTTGAGTTACCCCGGGATCCCCAATAACGTGCCGATCACCGCCTCGGCGATCATGCGCGTCGGTAATCAATAAATGACGCCGCGACGAGGAGAACGCGGATCAAGCCTGCCGGAAACCGCCCTCGTGATGGGCGTCGTGTTCGCCCTGCTCTTCGGAATCATCGACTTCGGCCGCACGATGTATACGTACGCATTCGTCGCGCAGCTCGCGCGCCAAGGCGCGCGGTGGGCGATCGTACGCGGCTCGCAGTGCACGCTGCTCGATCACTGCAACGCCACGAAGGACGACATCCAAACCTACGTGCGCGGCCTTTCGTACGGCGCGACCGATGCCAACAGCATCACCGTCACCGCGACGTGGCCAACGACGAACTGTCCGCCGAACTATACGGCGACGAATCAGCCGGGCTGCCTCGTCAGCGTGAACGTCCAGTATCCATTCAGGTTCATCGCTCCCTTCTTGGGGCTTGCCACGCTCAATATGTCCAGCACGTCGCAAATGGTCATCTCGCAATGAGCACGGCGTTGGCGATGCGGGCTCCGGGAACACTCTGTTCGCCGGCCGGCGCAGGCGTCGGTACCGCCGTGCAGACCCTCGAGGGCTGCGTTTCGGCGTTCTTTGGACTCGACGATTACGACCGGCGGGGCGGCGTGGCAAACTACGCGCTCCGCGTCGTGAACCGTACGCGTTCGGCGCTCGTCTGCCGGACTTGGGTCATCGCGCGAAGCGGCGACGCGATGCTCGCGCATCCGATCCTGATCGAAGTCGCGCCGCTCTCGACGACCTCAACCCACGTACCCGTCTGGCCCGGTGATTTCGCATCCTTCGAACGTGCCATCGCCGAAATTGCGGGCGACGGAGTGCATTGCATCGTCGAGGCGCCTGCGCCGGTCCGCCGCAAGCCGCAGCGGATCTTTGGGATGCTTGCGGCTGCTAGCGCGACCGCCGGAATCGTCGCACTCGTGGCGGCAACGGCGCTGCATTCAATGCTGCCGCCCGTAGCACCGAACCGGTCCGCTTTGCCGGTTCACGCGAACGCGCGCGCACACGGCAGCGCGCAGATCGAGTCTATCTCCGTGAATCCGGTCGTCGCCAAACCGGGCGAGAGTGTCGCCGTCGCCTACGCTGCAATGGGTGATGGCGGCTACGTCCAGCTCGTCGGCAGCGACGGAACGATTTGGCAGCAGCGGCCGTTCTCGCGGCAAGGCCAGACGACATTCGTGATCCCGCCGGTTTCGCGCTCGCGCGAGATGCGCGTGCTCGTCCACGTGACACGTGGGCGAACCGCCGCGCAATCTATGGCGGGTCTCGTCGTCGCAGATCAAACGCCCACGCCGCAACGTGCCGCACCAGCAGCGCCCGACGCGAACGGCACGTTCGAGCTCCGCGACGCGACCGTCAAGAGCGGCGGCGCGATTCACGTGCGCATCCTGTCGCCTCGCAACGACATGCGGCTCTCGTTGACGGACGGCCAGTCGCATGAGGTCGCAACGGCCGACGTCGGCGCCGACGCCACCGACATCACCTTGCGTGCGCCGGTGGTGTACGTCCCGACGCGTTACACGGTGGTCGCCACCTTCACCGACGGATTCGGCCAAGAGACCGTCATTGAACCGGTAACGATCACTCCCTGAACTTAAGCCGCTGCTTCGCTCATCTCGACGGCGGCCGGCGCCCTCGGATGCCGGCGGATCAAAAAGACCAGTGGCGTCGATAGCACGAAGACGATCGCGGTCAAGCGGAAGATGTAGTTATATGCGATCATCGTCGACTGCTGCGCGACGATCTGCGTCAGCGCTCCGACGGAATAGCCATGCGTCTGCGTCACGCCGGCGGCCAGATTGTTCCACGCGACCGCGCTTTGGTGCGTCAGCAGCGTCGTAAGGATCGCAATGCCGAGGCTGCCGCCTAACTGGCGCAGCAAGGTGAAAACGCCGGTCGCGCCGGCCAGCTTGGGCACCGGCACGTCGCTCAACGAAATCGTCGTGAGCGGCACGAAGAGAAAGCCCAACGCGAAGCCTTGAACCACCCGCGGCCAAAAGACGTCCCAATATCCCGCTTGTACCGAAAGGCCGCCTAAAAGCCACGTCGACCACGCGAAAAGCAGCGTGCCGAAAACGATCGACCATCGGCCGTCGATGCGGTTGAGCAGACGTCCGATAATCAACATCGAGATTGCCGTCGAGATCGCACCGGGCATCAGCGCCATGCCGGTGTCGAATGCGGTGAAGCCGAGCATGTTCTGAAAGAAGAGCGGCAGCACCAACGCGGTTCCGAAGAGCCCGAACCCCATGATGATCCCCAAGAACGATCCGACCGAGAACGAGCGGAACTTAAAGACGCTCAGGTCGACGAGTGGATGCCGGTCGCGCAAGGTTTTAGTCACGAAGAGGACGAGCGCGACCGCCGAGATGGCGGTGAGAAGCAGAATCGTCTGCGATTGGAACCAGTCGTCCCGCTCGCCCTGTTCTAAAACGAACTGCAGCGATGCGAGGCCCGCGGTCAGCAACCCGAGACCGATCCAGTCGATTCCGCCCTTGGGCCGCTCGATGTACTTGGGGTTAGGAATGAAGGCCAGCGTCATCAGAAATGCGACGATCCCGATCGGAACGTTGATGTAGAAGATCAGGGGCCAGCTCGCGTTGTCGACGATCCAGCCGCCTAAAGTCGGTCCGATTGCGGGGCCGACCATGGCGCCCATGCCGAAGATTGCCATTGCCGCGCCGCGCCGTTCGATCGGGAAGGTCTCGAAAAGAATCGCTTGCGCCGTAGGCTGCAGCGCGCCGCCGCCGAGACCTTGCACGACACGGTAGAAGACCAAAACCCAAATCGAGCGCGCCGTGCCGCAGAGAAGCGAGGCGACCGTAAAAACCGCAAGCGACGTCGCGTAGAACATTTTGCGGCCCAACAACGCCGTCAGCCAGCCATTAAGCGGCATCACGACGACGTTTGCGAGAATGTATCCGGTGGCGACCCATGCGACCTCGTCGACCGTGGCGCCGAGGTTGCCGCCGATCGTCGTCAATGCGACGTTCACGATCGTGCTGTCGATGATCGCCATGATGAGCCCCAGCATCACGGTGATGGTAATCAGCGCCACGGGCGCACTTGGGTGGCTACGCAGCCTGAGCGGACTCTGCATCGCTAGATAAACGACATACCCCTAAAGGCTTCCAAACCGCCGTCGCACAAGGACGTTGCAGTGCAGTCCCGGCTCGAGCCCTCCGCAAAGAGAACGGCCGCTCTTCTCGTAGCGGCCGCTTTTGCAATCTTTGCACTCGTCGATTTGCTCGCGTTCCGCACGCCGGTCTACCGGCGGCTGCTCGATCCGGCCTCGAGCACGGGCAGTTTTGAAGCGGCCATTCAACAATTTCGAGCCCTGCCGCCGAACTCGCGCACCGACGTTTTGGTGTTGGGCGACTCACGCATTTATTCGGGACTCGATCCGAGCGCGGCAAGCGCCGCCGGCGCAGGCTTACGATTTCTCAACGGCGGCGTGCCCGGAACGACGCCGCGCTGCTGGCCGTTCTTCGTTCGCGCCATCGATCCGCGCGGCAATCGCTTCCGGGCCGTCGTCATTCCGGTCGACACCTACGCCGACGACGACAGCGCAATCGGCAGTCTCGACGGCGACGATCGCCCGATGGACTTACGGTACATCATATTTCAAACGCGACTGTTCGACCTACCGAAGCTCGCGGGTTCGTTCTCCGACCCGCGCGAGCGCGTCGAATACGGCATTGATATTTTCTGGCGCGGCACGCAGTTGCGCGATGACGTGCAAGCTTTCGCCGCCGATCCCACAGCGCGTACTCGCGCGTTGGCGCACGTCGATACGGCGGCCTACGATCCGCTGCAATCGCATCCCCGCGACGAAACGCTCGCCGGACTGAACGTCGATTTCGCGCACGGCACGATCGACGAGCCGCCGGGCGTTTCCGCCGACGAAGCGCGCGCCATCACGACGCAAGTGCTGACCGTCGCTAAGCCGAGCCCCTCGTATGCGATCTATCGGCAGCAATGGCTGGCGCCGATCGTGCAGCGCTACGCGTCGGCCGGCATTCCGGTCTTTTTCGTGCGCATTCCCACGCGTCCGGCGCATCGCGATGCGGTGCAGCTCCCCAGGGGTTCGCTCGTTGAAATCGCGCAAGCATACGGCGCGCATTTACTTCCGGCCGCGCCGTACTTGGCGCTCGAACGGCCGGACCTCTTTGCAGATGAAGATCATCTCAACCGCACCGGCAGTGCACTTTTTAGCCGCCTGTTAGCGCACGACGTTTCAAACGTGCTGAACGGGCGTTTTGTCGCCACCCAAAGTGTCATCCGGAGCCGCGCCACTTCGCGAACCGAAGTGGCGCGTGTCGAAGGACCTCGTTCGCAACCAGATCCGCCCAAACACGAGCATCACTCGCTCTCGTGGTTCGCGGCGGCGGTCGGAATCGGCATTCCGCTGCAGTTCCAGTCGTACGAATTTTGGCTCTTCGTGGCGATCATCGCGGCGCTGTTTTACGGCCTGCCGCGGCGAGCGGGGCGCTACGTCCTGCTGGTCGCGAGCTATTATTTCTACGCCCGGTGGAATGCGTGGTACGTGCTCTTCTTGTGGATCCTCACCGCGAGCGATTTTCTCATCGCGATTGCCGTCGAGCGTGCGCGGGAAGCGGGGCGCGGCAACCTGCGTCTACTCCTGGCCGGAGGCATTGCCGCGAATCTGCTCTTTCTCGGAGCCTTCAAGTATTCGAACTTTGCCAGCGGAACGGTCTCCGCGCTGCTGGGCATGCATCAGAATCCGTGGCTGGTGAGCCTCTTCGTGCCGATCGGGATCAGCTTCCATACGTTTCAGAGCATCTCGTATCTCGTCGACGTTTACCGGGGCCGAATGACGGCGATTCGCAAACCGCTCGATTACGCGCTCTATCTGGCCTTCTTTCCGCAACTGCTTGCCGGTCCGATCGTTCGCGCAGGCCTGTTCTTCGGCGAGTTGTTCGCATGGCGAACGCCCGGTCCGCAGGACATCACATATGGCCTCGCGCGCGCCGGCTTCGGACTCTTCAAGAAAATGGCCATTGCCGATCCCTTCGCCGACGTAGCCAACACGTATTGGGGTGCGATCGGCGCGCATCCCGGCGCCCCGGCCGCATGGTGCGCGCTCTTTGCTTTTTCGATGCAGATCTACTTCGATTTTTCGGGCTATAGCGACATCGCCATCGGCTGCGCGCGGCTCTTCGGTTTCGTCTTCCCCGAAAACTTCCGAATGCCGTACCTAGCGACGAGCGTGACCGATTTTTGGCATCGTTGGCATATTACGCTCTCGACGTGGCTGCGCGATTATCTGTACATTCCGCTCGGCGGCAGTCGAGACGGCCGGCTAGCGACGGTGCGCAATCTCATGATTACCATGCTTTTGGGCGGCTTATGGCACGGCGCGCAATGGACGTTCGTCGCGTGGGGCGGTTACCACGGGCTGATGCTTTGTTTCGAGCGGCTCACGGGCATCGGCCGCGATCCCGAGCGCGTACCGAGCGCAGTCCATAGACGAATGCTGGTTGTCGCACGGATTGCCGGGACCTTCATCATCGTGGCGCTTGGCTGGGTGCTTTTCCGCTCGCAGTCGTTCGGCGATGCCATAGCGGTCTACCGCGCGCTCTTTGCCGGAGGCCCGGGACCGTCGCTCTTCAGTGCGTGGCAAACGGTGTTGGCGGCGGCGATCCTTGCATTCGGGGCGCTTCGGCTCCTCGTCGACCGATTCGCCGTGCGGCTCGCATGGCCACAGCTTCGGCCGGCCGCGCAGGTCGCGGCACTCGCCGGCTTGCTGCTGGCGCTTCAGCTGTTGACCTGGCCCGGCATATCACCAACCTTTATCTACTTTAAATTCTAGTGGCGAGCCGTTACACTATCGGCAATGTACGGCGATGAAGAGAACGATATCCTCACATCGGAGTTCGAAGGCATGTCCGTCGTCACGCTGCGAGGAGAATGGGACGTCTCCAGCCGCGAGCCGTTACGGACGGCGCTCCAAGGCATCGGAAGCCACCGGGGCGTCATCGTCGATCTTCGGCAAGCGAGGTTCTTCGATTCCACTGCCCTGGCGGAGCTCATTGCGCTCTACAAACGGCTCAACGCGGTCGGCCATCGCGTCGAAGCGCTGGTGGGGGACAGCAACATGCGCCGGCTGCTCGAGCTGACGAGTCTGGATGGATTGCTCGGCGTTACGTCTGAGCGCGCCGAATATTTAGGCGAGCGGCTTCCGGCGCCGGCGTGGCCGGCCGCCTAGCGTGGCTTAGGTCGGCGATTGCCGCGCCGACTTACTGAACGCGGCCTGCAAAAAGTCGATTGCTTCAACAATAGCGAGCGCCACCCGTATCAGCGCCGGAATTAGCCGCGGGCGAATGAGACGCGGATCGAATGCTGCCATGTAGCGGTCGTTCTCGCCGATGCATGCGCGTAAGAATTTCGCCAGCGTCAATCCGTTGACGACGTCGGCGAAGAGATCGAGCGGCTGCTCTTCGGTCTGATCGCTCTGCAATCGCGCGCCGCCCTTGATGCGTCGCCCGATCGCTGCTGCGTATGAGTACAGTACCGGAATTGCTTGTAGGATCGGTCCGCGCAAGCCGCGCCGCGTCCGATCCCACGCGATCCAGTTCACGAAGAAGACGATATGGCGCGCTTCCTCTTCGATGACGCGCTGGAAGAGTGAGGTTAGCGCAACTGGGAAAACTCGCGCGTCGCAGGCGAGGCGAAAAATTCCGAATCCTGCGACGGAGTCGACGCACTCATTGTAGCCAAAGTCGATAAACGCGCCGCGCGTCGGGTTCTGCTTGGGAACGTCGGGTTTTACGATTAGGCCATAGCGCTCGATCATACAGCTCAGGATGCGGCCGTGCCGGTCCTCCTCAAACCCCTGCAGCTCGAGCGCCTCGCGCACCAGCGGATCGGGTTCTTTCGCTGCGAACTTTCCCAGCATTTCGCCGGCACCGAGTTCGACTTCGAGTGCAAGCGTCCAAATCGGAACCGCGCGCAGCCGTGCGAGCGATAGATCGTCGAGCTGTGGCCACGCCCATGCCGCGGGATCATAGGACTCATGCGACTCCATGAATGAGCGGCAGAACAGCTCCTTGTGTTCGTTCGACCCTATCTGCAAAATGATTTTAACTCCGTCTTCGTCTGAGGGGGGAGGCAACCACGCAACGAGCGGTCGAAGGGATTCTCCCCTATGACTGCGCCCGGTGACTCCTTTCCCCTAACCAATCATCGCGCTCGCCTCGAACAGTACCTCTCCAAAGTGAGGTTCTCGTCAACCACGGTTGCCGGCCGCATCATCGAAGAACGGCCCGTCGGGCGTCTAAGAAATCCCGTCCGGCCCGCTCTCGTGCTGTGGGCATGCGAAGCACGGAGCGGCGATTTGGCCGACGCGGTCCCGGTCGCCGCCGCCTTCGATCTGTTTGACCGTTTTTTGCTGTTGCACGAAGAGTTGACGCGCGACTGCCCCACCGTGGCGCGTTGGGGTTTGGGACAAAGCCTCAATGCCGGAGATGCGCTCTACGCGCTCGCGTTTCGCAGCCTCGCCGCCGACGTCGTCAATCCGGGGCGACGACTCGAAGCCGCGCGCCTCGTCGGCGAGGCGGTGCTCGAGGCGATCGCCCGCGACAACGACGATGCCGGGCGTGCCGGTGTGCTCACCGGTGCCGCGCTGCAGAGCGGTGCCGTGATCGGGGGCGCCTCCGAGCGCGCCGCCCGCGCCTTCCTGGAGGCGGGGAGGCTGTTGGCGGCGGATCCGCGCGCGGCCGTAATCCCAATCCGCCGCTACGCCGGCGAGAATGCTTTGAGCCAGCTCGACGGCGTCGTTGCGTATTTGGCGGAGCGCGTTGCCTGAGTCGGCGACGCCGTCACGCAAGGCGGAGCATCTTCGAATCAACGTCGAGCGCGACGTAGCCGGCAAAGGCATCGACGCAGGTTTCGATGCCTATCGCTTCACGCACCGTGCGTTGCCGCAGATGGATCTTACCGACGTCGCAACGGCCGCGGATCTCTTCGGGAAGAGACTCGCCGCGCCGCTCTTGATCTCGTGCATGACCGGCGGGACCCCGGAAGCGCTTGAAATAAACCGCTGTCTCGCGCGCGTTGCGCAACGCCACGGATTCGCCATGGGCTTGGGATCGGGTCGCGCGTTGATGGAATCGCCTGAGTCACTCGCAACGTTTAACGTGCGGTCCGAGGCGCCGGAGATTCTGCTGCTCGCGAACCTCGGCGCAGTGCAGTTGAATCGCGGATATGACGCTGCGCATTGTCGCCGGCTCGTCGAACTGCTGCACGCCGACGCACTCGTCTTGCATCTCAATCCGCTGCAAGAGGCGTTGCAGCCTGAGGGCGACACGTGCTTTCGCGGCCTTCTCGAACGCATCGCGGCACTCTGCAGCGACCTCGAGGTTCCGGTCGTCGTCAAGGAGGTCGGGTGGGGCATCGCCGCGCGCGACGTGCGCGCGCTGTTCGACGCCGGCGTCGCTGCCGTTGACGTCGCGGGCGCAGGCGGCACGTCGTGGAGCGAAGTCGAGCGGCATCGCATCATCGAGCAGTGGCGCGCGCGCGTCGCCGGAGCATTTGCGGGCTGGGGAATTCCGACCGCGCAATGTTTAGTGGAAGCACGCGCCGCCGCGCCGGAGCAGACGCTGATTGCAAGCGGCGGTATTCGGAACGGCCTAGACGTTGCCAAAGCGATCGCGCTCGGCGCGGACGTCGTCGGCATCGCGGGGCCGTTTTTGCGAGCGGCACACCGCGGCTTCGACGCTGCCGACTCGCTCGCGCGCGAACTCGTCGAAACGCTGCGTATCGCGATGTTTTGCGTTGCGGCCCAAACGCCCGCTACGCTTCGCGGCACGCTGTATCATGTGTCAAAGGGAGCACGAGAATGAACGCATTTTGGTACAGCGCTCGTATTTCGTTTATCGTTCTTGCAGGAATGCTTCTGGGCGCATGCGGCGGACCAATCATGCCGGCGAGCGCGCTCAGCGATCGAGCGGGGATCCAGCCGCTCCACAGCAAGATATTTCACTACACCGGCGCTGCGCAAGAATTCGTCGTTCCGCGTGGCGTCACGCAAATTACGATCGACGCGAACGGCGCCGCCGGCGACGGTTGCATCTCAACTTGTGGGCCTGGCAGCGGAGGCCCGGGCCATGGCGGTCGCGTCTACGCAGTCGTGCCGGTAACCCCCGGCGAGACGATGTACGTTTACGTCGGCGGCCAGGCATCGGGGCTAAGGGGTGGCTTCAACGGCGGCGGGGACGGCAGCCCCGGAGGGTTCACGGGGTATGGCGGCGGAGGCGCAACTGACGTTCGCGAGGGCCGCGACACGCTGGCCCACCGAATTCTCGTTGCCGGCGGCGGCGGCGGCTCATCGTACGTCGAGCGCAACGCGATCCAGTCTCAAATGTGGCAAGGCTGGAAGAAGGCGGACGGCGACGGCCGCGCCGTCATTAAATGGTAGCGATTAACGACGGTCTGGCGCTGGTGACGGCAGGCCCCCGCGTACTCAGCTATCCCATCTCAACCATCGACGCGCGACAATGAACCTCAATCTCGAAGCGGCCGACGCGTACTGCCGCATGTTGACGCGGCGGCATTACGAAAACTTCAGCGTTGCTTCGCGTTTCGTGGATGCGCAAACGCGCCGCGACTTGATGCGCATTTACGCGTTCTGCCGCTCGA
>JAMXLK010000064.1 GCA_024281075.1 Vulcanimicrobiia bacterium | reverse complement strand
GCGATCGCGCCGTTAACGACAGGCATCGGAGACGATGCGGCGGTTTGGCAGCCATCGCGTTCGCATCGCAGCGTGATCTCCACCGACATGCTGGTCGAAGGCGTGGATTTTACGCGCGAGCTCATGTCGCTCGAAGATGCCGGCTGGCGCGCGATGGCTGCTAATCTGAGCGATCTCGCGGCGATGGGAGCGCGGCCGGTGCTTGCCACCGTTGCGCTTGGGTTTCCGACAGACGCGGCGCAAAGCGAAGTCCTCGAGCTCTACCGCGGCATCGCGCAGTGCGCCGCGCGCTATCGATGTTCGATCGCAGGCGGCGATCTGTCGCGGGCGCCCGCATGGACGATTGCGATTGCAGTCGTCGGCGAAGTCCGTTCGTCCGACGCAAAACTGCGCTCCGGCGCGCGTCCCGGCAACGTGCTCGCCGTAACTGGGCCGCTTGGCGCCGCTCGCGCGGGCCTGCTGGGAGAGCCGACGGGATTACCGGCGCTGCGGCGCCCGGAGCCGCGGATTGCCGAAGGGCGTTTTTTGGCAGCGAGCCGCAACGTCACGGCATTGATGGATATTTCCGACGGTCTTTCAACCGACGTTGCCCGTTTCGCGGCGGCGAGCGGCTGCGGAGCCGAGCTCGATGCTATTCCGGTCGACCGCGCCGCCCGCGCGAGCGCCCAAGCGCGGGGCGAGAGCGCCGAAAGCTTTGCGTTGGCGGGGGGCGACGATTTTGAACTGCTCGCTGCTATACGGCCGCGAGCGTTCGGCCATTTGGCGGCGAGCTACGCCAAGCGCTTCGGACGGGAGTTGAAAAGAGTCGGCGCCTTACGCGCCGAGCCCGGTGTCGTCTATAACGGAGAGCGAATCGAGCGGTCGGGCTGGGATCACTTCGCGGCGAGCACGACGCGCTAGGCGCGCCGCGTCACCCGATTCGAGCGCAGGCAGCCGGTGCAGACCTTCGCCGTCCGGTGGACGCCGCGGTCGTCGATACGTACGTTCTGCAGGTTCGGAAGCCAGCGGCGCTTGGTCTTATTCATCGCGTGACTGACGTTGTTGCCCGCCTTCGGGCCCTTGCCGCAAATTTCGCACCGCTTAGCCATAACCGGCAGATACTATCATGCCGTCGGTGTGCCCGTCCACCCTGTCGGCATACCCATCGACTCCGCGCACGGCAGACTGCGTCGTAGAGTGACCATAGGCAAGATTTCCTATGCCGGCTCCAAAAAGACGCGCCCATGGGCCGAGCGCGGATCGCCGTCGACGCAATGGGTGGCGACCACGCACCCGGCGAGATTGTTGCCGGCGCCTTGATGGCGGCCGAAGAGTTCGATGCCGAAATCTTTTTGGTCGGGGACGAAGCGCGCGTTCGCCCGCTTCTCAACGGCCGCGCCGCTTCACGCGTTCGCGGAATCCACGCGCCCGCGTCAATCGCGATGGATCTTTCACCTTCGACGGCCGTTCGAAGCTGCGAAGGAACCTCGCTCGGCGTCGCCGTCGGCCTGGTCAAGCAGGGAGAGGCCGATGCCGTTGTCTCTGCCGGGAACAGCGGCGCCTTTCTTGCCATCGCGCTGATCAAGCTCGGAAGGATCGAGGGCGTCTCGAGGCCTGCGATCGCAACGGTATGGCCCGCGCTCAACGGGCCGACCGTCTTGCTCGATTCAGGCGCCAACGTGGATTGCAAGCCCGAGTGGCTCGAGCAGTTCGCAATCATGGGCTCCGCGTACTCGAAGGCGGTGCTCAACGTCACGAATCCGCGCGTTGCGATTTTATCCGTCGGCGAAGAGCGCTCGAAAGGCAATCAGCTCGTGCTGGAAGCGGCGCGGCTACTGGAAACGGCGCCTGTAAACTTTGTCGGCAACGTGGAGGGACGCGATCTCTTCCACAACATTGCCGACGTCATCGTCGCCGACGGTTTCGTCGGCAACGTTGTGCTCAAGACCGGCGAAGGCATGATCGCGGACCTCGCAAATATCATGCGCGACACGCTGCTCGGCGGAAGTTTGCTTACGAAGATCGGTACCGCGATGCTCGCGCCCGCGCTCAAACAGTTGCGCAAGCGTTTTGATTATGAGACCTACGGCGGCGCGCCGCTTCTGGGTCTGCGCGGAAACTGCATCGTGACGCACGGGCGTGCGAGCCGAAACGCGCTCAAACACGCGATCGGCGCGGCGGTGCAGGAAGTGAACCACGACGTCATCGGTAAGATTAGCGAGCTGATCGTACCTCATCTCGCCGCGACGTAACTTCTTCGGCCGCCATGTTGGGCGTCTACGTTCACCTGCCTTTCTGTCCGTATCTCTGTCCGTATTGCGACTTCGCCAAATGGCCGCTTCGGGAAAGCGCGGCCCGCCGCTATCTCGAGGCGCTCTACGCCGAGATCGCGCGCGAGCGGTGCGCGCGCGCCGGCACGATCTATCTCGGGGGCGGAACGCCCAATGCATACGATGCCGAGACGATCGCGAAACTGCTCGCGCGTCTCAAACGTCGTTTTTCCGGCGCCGGGGAGATCTCGATCGAGGTCAATCCCGAACTCGTGCGCGATAGCGATTTCACACGCTATCGGGCCGCGGGGGTCACGCGCGTTTCAATTGGCGTGCAATCGTTCGAGCCGTCCGAAATCCGCACGCTCGGTCGCAAGCATACCGTCCCGCAGATCGGAAACGTCGTTGCGCAGGCGCGCGCCGCAAAGTTGCAGTCGCTCTCGCTCGACCTCATCTTTGCCGTGCCGGGACAAACGCCGGCGAGCTGGCGCCGCACCCTGGCCGCGGCGGTTGCGCTCGAGCCCGACCATATTTCCGCCTACGGTTTGACCGTCGAAGAAGGCACGCCGTATGCGGCGTGGCGCGCACGAGAGCCGCAGGCCTTCTTTGACGACGAGCGTGAGGCCGAGCTTTATGCCCTCGCAATCGAGCAGCTGCAATCGGCCGGTTACGAGCAGTACGAGATCAGCAATTTTGCTCGGCCGGGACATCGCTGCGCGCATAACGTCAATTACTGGGAGAACGGAGAGTACGCCGGGCTCGGTGTCGGCGCCGCATCGTTCCGGGACGGCGTGCGCAGCGTGCACACGCGTTCGTTGGAACGTTACGTGAGCGCGTCACTCGCCGGTGGACCCATTCCTTGCGAAGCCGAGCGGCTGGAAGGTCGTAAACGGGCTGGTGAGGCGATAATGCTTGCGCTGAGGACCGCGCAAGGGGTTAGCTTACCCGTCTTTAAAGAACGTTACGGCATCGACGTAATGACCGATTACGCGCCAATTGTTGCGCGGTTCGCGGAGACGGGATTATTGGAGCGCATCGGGGATAGCGTGCGATTGACGCGGCGGGGAAGATTTCTAGCCAACGATGTCTGCGGAGCATTCATAACATTCGAGTAACCACCAACGCGCTCTCGGAAACCCTGCTACGCGCCGCATTCGTCATCGTCTTCGGCGTGGCGGGCTTTCTCTTGGGCCGCGAGGCCTACTTCAGCTTGCTCTCGCCGCATTTTGCAAACGAAGGGCTGCAGCTTGCATTTCTGATTCTATCGCCGGTCGTCGGGGCCATCGTCGGCGCGCTGCTCGCGCCGCTCGCGCAAGCGCTTTTCGAAAAACAGCTGCTGCAGACGGAAGGCGCGATGGAGCGGCTTACGCCGGCCGAGATTGCCGGCGGCGCGGTCGGTCTCATCGTCGGACTCCTCATCGCGTTTTTGATCAAGGGCATCGCGTTCGAACTGATCTCCGATTTCGGTCGCGCCGGAACCTACATCGCGATCGTGCTTTACTTGATCGTCGCGATCTTTGCCGCGTACTTGGGCGCGCGCATCGGTGCGAAGATTCGTATCGTACCCTTGCCTCGGAACGTTGCGGGAGCCGTCGCGGGCGGCGTGGCGAAGCTCGTCGATACGTCCACCATTGTCGACGGACGCATCGTCGAGATCGTCGAGAGCGGTTTTTTGGAAGGCGAGCTGATCGTGCCGCGGTTCGTGCTGCGTGAACTGCAGGCCATTTCCGATTCCGTGGATCCGCTCAAACGGACGCGAGGACGCCGCGGCTTCGATGTCCTGAGCCGTCTACAAGAACTCTCGGCCGTTCAGATTAGCGAGCGCGACTTCGCCGACATGGCGCCCGGCAATGTGGACGCGCGGCTCGTCCGGCTCGCGCAAGAGCTCGGCGCGAAACTGGTGACCAACGATTACAATCTCAATCGCATCGCGCACGTTGAAGGCGTCGCCGTGCTCAACGTCAACGAGCTTGCCAATGCGGTAAAGCCTGTCGTGCTTCCGGGGGAGGAGTTGCACGTTGCCGTGATCCGTGAAGGCAAAGAGTTTCACCAGGGCGTCGGTTATCTGGAAGACGGAACGATGATCGTCGTCGAGCACGGGCGCCGGTTGATCGGCGAAGAGACCGACGTGATCGTGACGAGCGTGTTGCAGACCGTTGCCGGCCGAATGATCTTTGCCCGTCCGAAGCGCGAGGGCGTCGCTTCTTGAAGTGGGCGGCCGTCATCGTCGCGGCCGGCCGCGGAACGCGCCTCGGCGCACCGAAACAGTTTTTGGAGCTCGCCGGTACGCCGATGGTTGGATGGTCCATCGAAAAATTTGCGTCCATGCCGGAGATTGCAGAGATCGTCATCGCAACGGAGCTCGACTTGATCGACCCGATGCGCGCGCTCTGCAAAAGGCTTGCCGCAAAGCGCGCTTGGCGCGTCGTGCAAGGCGGGGCCTCGCGGCAGCAGAGCGTCTATCGAGGGTTGAGCGTCGTTTCCGATAAATGCGACGCGGTGCTCGTACACGACGGTGCGCGGCCGCTCGTCGCGGTCGACGACGTGCGCGCGGGAATGCGTGAAGTGCGCGTTGGGCGCGCCGCGTTGCTGGCAACTCCAGTTGTAGATACCGTAAAATCGGTTGACGCTCAGTCGCTGCAGGTGATGGAAACACTCGACCGCAGCCGGCTTTGGGCCGCGCAGACGCCGCAGTTCGCGCGCACGGCCGAGTTGCGCGCGGCGCACGAAGCTGCGCGCCGCGACGGCATCGAGGCGACCGACGATGCGATGCTGCTCGAACGCGCCGGCGTGGCGGTCCTCGTCGTTCCCTCGACGAGCGAAAACTTCAAAGTAACGCTCCCCGCCGACGTCGCCCGCGCCTCTGTCATCCTTTCGGGCATAAAATGACGCGCATCGGTCACGGCTTCGACGCGCACCGTCTCGTGGACGGCCGCCGCATGATGCTCGGCGGCGTTCACGTGCCGTTCGAGCGCGGTCCGCTGGGGCACTCCGACGGCGACGTGCTCGCTCACGCGATCGCCGATGCGATTCTCGGCGCGGCGTCGCTTGGCGATCTCGGCGCGCATTTCCCCGATACGGACGCGAAATGGAAAGATGCTAATTCGCTTGATCTGCTCGCGCACTGCGCCGGGTTAGTACGTGAAGCCGGCTTCGCGATCGCCAACGTCGATGCGACCGTCGTCGTCGAACGGCCCAAGCTCGCACCGTTCATCGAACTTATGCGCGCAAACGTTGCCGCCCATCTCGGTCTTGCGATCGATTGCGTGAGCATCAAGGCGAAGAGCAGCGAAGGAATGGGCTACACCGGCGACGGCAGCGGCATCGCGGCCTACGCGGTCGTCCTTATCGAGAGCCCTGCGCCATAACGTAGAGCCGCACCCGTTGATTGACCGCCTGGGTTAAACTGTTGCAAATGCTCTTCGACGTCGTCCTGGCCGACCTGCAGGCACCCCTCCAGCGCGACCCCGCGGCGCGCGGTTGGCTGGACGTCGTGCTCTCCTATCCGGGCTTTCACGCGCTGGTGGCGCACCGGCTGATCCATCCGCTGTATAAAGCCGGCATTCCGATTCTGCCGCGGCTTCTTTCGAACGTGTCGCGCTTTCTCACGCAAGTGGAGATTCATCCCGCCGCGAAAATCGGCCGCGGCGTCTTCATCGACCATGGCTCCGGCGTCGTCGTCGGGGAGACGGCCGAGATCGGCGACGGCTGCACGATCTATCAGGGCGTGACGCTCGGCGGAACCAGCCTCTCGCATGGCAAGCGCCATCCGACCCTCGGGAAGAACGTGACGATCGGAGTTAACTCGAGCGTGCTCGGCGCGATCCTTCTCGGCGACAACGCAAAAGTCGGCGGCGGCTCGGTCGTCGTTAAAGACGTGCCCGCGAACGCGACCGTGGTTGGTGTACCCGCGCGCGTTGTTATGCAAGACGGCAAACCGATTCGCGCCGTGCCCGAACGTCCTCAGGTTCACATGCCCGATCCGACGGCCGACGCGATCTCGCGTTTGCAGCACAAGATCGCGCAACTCGAGGCGCGCCTCACGGAACTCGAGCAAGGCGAGGCGACGGAAGAAGAAGCCTGGAGCTGGGTGATCTAGGGAAACGTTCGTGAAGCTTTACAATAGCCGCACGCGAAGCGTCGAGGCATTTGAGCCTTTGCGCTCCGGCGAGGTACGCATTTACGTCTGTGGCATGACTCCGTCAGCGCAGGCGCACCTCGGCCACGCGCGCTCGTTTCTGTTCTTCGACGTGCTGCGCCGCTACCTCAAACATCGCGGCTACCGGGTCAACTACGTGCAAAACGTGACCGACATCGACGATCGCAGTATTAACGCCGCAAAGGCAACCGGCGGATACTATCACGACATCGTGGATGGCTATTACGCCGAATTCAAAGCGTCGATGCGTAAGCTCGGCGTGCTCGAGTACGATCACGAGCCGTACGCAACGAACTTTATCGAGCCGATTCAGGCAATGATCCGCGAACTCATCGAGGGCGGTCATGCCTACGTTACGCAAGACGGCATCTACTATCGCGTCGCGACGTTCGCGAACTACGGCAAGCTCGCAAACCGTAATATCGACGAGCTCGAATCGGGCGCACGTATCGAGATCGACGAGCACAAGGAAGATCCGCTCGACTTCGCGCTTTGGAAGTTTGCAAAGCCGGGCGAGCCCCGATGGCCGTTCGAACCGTACGGCGAAGGCCGGCCGGGTTGGCACATTGAGTGCTCGGCAATGTCGCGCGCGCTCCTGGATCCGGACGGTCACGGCTTCGACATTCACGGCGGGGGTGCCGACCTTATCTTTCCGCACCATGAAAACGAGATCGCGCAGAGCGAGCCGCTGATGGCACGTCCGCCGATGGCAAACTTTTGGGTGCACGGCGGACTCTTGCTCTTCGAGAACCGCAAGATGGCCAAATCCATCGGCAACTTCGAGCCGCTTTCCCAGCTGCTCGAACGGCACGATCCGCAAGCAATACGCTGGCTCTTTCTGCAGACCGGTTATCGTAAAGTGATGAACTTTACGGAAGACTCGATCGGCGCCGCGGCGATCGGCTTGGCGCGCATCAAGGCGGCGTATCGCAATCTCACACCGGCAACCGACGGCGAGCCCATCCCGTCGCCCGAACTCGACCGGCGCATGGAAGCCGCACTCGACGACGACGTCAATACGGCTGCCGCGCTCGCGGTGCTCTACGACGTGGTTAACAACTCGACGCCGAGCCGCGAAGATTTGGCGTATTGGCTCGGCATCCTCGGAGTTCCGCCGAACGACTCGTGGCTCGAAGAACCGTCAGCGCAGCTCGCCCCGGATTTTATCCCCAAAATTCTCCACGAATTGAATAAGTTGGGCTTCGTGATCTTCGCTATGCCGCCGACGGCCGAAGCCACGATTGAAAAACTCATTGAATTACGCAACGAGGCGCGCCTAAAGAAGAACTGGTCTGCATCCGACAAGCTGCGCGACGCGCTCCAACGTTGCGGAGTCGAGCTCAAAGATTCCAAAGAAGGCACGACGTGGTCCGTAACCGTGTCACCCTGAGCATGTCGAAGGGCGACACAGGTCGAGCTCGACGCGATCTCGACTTCGATGACTTGATCTACGGCATTCACGCCGTTGGCGAAGCGCTCGAAGCCGGCGAAAAACTGCGCGTGATTCACGTGGCGGCGGATCGCTCGAAGGATGCGCGTCTGCGTGCGCTGCTCGCACAAGCGAAGGAACGTAACGTTGCGATACGGTTCGAGAAGCGCGCATTTTTCGAACGGATTCCGTTCAAAGCGCATCAGGGTATCATTGCGGTCGGACCGCCGTTTCCATACGCATCGTTGCACGATCTGCTGGGCCGCAAACGAGCCCACGATTCGCCACGGCTCATCGTCGCGCTCGATCACCTCACCGATCCGCACAA
>JAMXLK010000063.1 GCA_024281075.1 Vulcanimicrobiia bacterium | reverse complement strand
GCGTGGTTTGAGTTCGTCACGCTTGAGAATGCGTACCCCACCTGGAGTTTACCCCTCACCGCGTACGCTTCAGAGTACGAAAAGCCGGCGGGATTCAAGTCGACCGGCGTCGTCAAATCGTTGACGTTCCAGAGTAGGGCGTGCGTCGGCGATCCGCCGGACCCGACGATATACGTTCCGTCGCTGCCATACGCATTCGACCCCGGCTTGCAGCTTCCGCAACTGCCCGCTGGGTTGAGGTCGGTGAAGCCATGCGAAGAACCCTGCCACAACGCCGCGTGGGGATAGCCGAAGTAGCCGCCGTCATTCGTGATGAGCGTGCCCACGATGAGCGTCCCGCCGGCGCCGTACGCCCATCCCTCGACATAGTTTTGCGGCAATAGAACTACCGGCTGCGAACTTGGTCCGGACCACGCGAGCGGGTAGTAAATTTTCGACGAACAATCCTTGCCGCACGAGATGGTGTGATCGAAGTACGCACCAGCCTGCGCCGTCGAACTCTCCCCGTAGCCGTACGCATCTTTGCCGTTTGGTCCGGGGCCGAGATCGAAGTATGTGTAGGTCGTGCCGCTCGTCGCACGCGACGCACCAATCGGTGGAACCGATGCAGAGAGACTCGTGCCGTTGCTACCACTGCACCCAGCCAAAAGTGCTAGGCCGAGCCCAACGCGTAGCAAACCGTATATATCTCTCATAGGCCGTTCTTTTGTAGTAGACAGGAATTCCCGCTCGGATAGCTACTCGACCCTAGATGCAGTTCATCTCGATTTCGCGGCGGCTCACCGAGCGATTTTCCGACGAACAGTTCGCCGAGCACATCGACGCCGAGCGCGAGCGCGTACGTGAGCTCTACAGAGACGGCATCGTTCGCTCGATTTGGAGCAGAAAGGACGCCGCGGGCGCAGTGATGCTGCTCGAGTGCGCCGACGAAGCCGAGGCAAACTCGGCCGTAGAGTCGCTGCCGCTTGCACGGCGTGGAATGCTCGAGGTGCAGATTCTACCGCTGGGCCCCTATCCGGCCTTCTCCCCTAAACGATAGCGGCGAAGCGATAGGGGCGCCGGGGCCAGGTGGCGTCCGCCGGCGCGCTCCCGCATCGGCCCGTCAAGAAGCGATGCCCCGATCAGCGCCGCCAGCGGCAGCGCCAGAAACGTCACCGCAAGAGCGAACATCAGCGTATCGGCACAGTGACTGCTGGTTTGCAACACGAAAAACGAACCCGTCATGGGACCCATCGTAACGAAGCCGGCGTACCAAACCGTACGAGGCGCCGAATCGCTGGCCGGCGGAGCTCTCCTCGGCCCCGAGAGCGGGGCGGCGAAGCGACAGGGGCGTCCGAGGCGGCGATTGGCGCCGGCGGCCGCGCCGCATCAAATCGCCGAAAAGCGATACGGCAATCAGTGCCGCCAGCGGCAGCGCAAGAAGCAGCACGAACGAAACGAAGAACGCCGCTTCAGTGCCGTAGTCACTCATATCCCCTTAAACGCACAGCGGTCCCCTGCGGATGCGACTCGCATAAATCAGTTTTCGAAGCGGGGGGCGACCGACGTAAAACAGATCGGAGTATAACAATGGCTAACGATGCAGTATCGTTCGAACGGGACATCAAACCGCTCTTCCGCCAAATCGACATCGACCACATGTCGGGAATGGACGTAATGCTCGACGACTATCAGTATATGTCGGACGAGCACAACGCTCGGGCCGTATTGGAGTTTCTCGACGGGACGCGTCAGCCGCAGATGCCGCCCGGCGGACCTTTCTGGAGCAACGACCAACTGGGGGTCTTACGCCGCTGGATCGAGCAGGGCCGTAAGCCTTAGAGCGATTTAAGGGGCCGCAGCGCGCGCCTGCAGCGCGTGAAAACGGTCGGGCCGTGGGCGCTGCAGAACGTGAGCCGTTATGCGTCAAGTCGTGTCGCGCGGACTCCTCGCCGTCGTAACGTTCTTCGTGATCATCCTCTACTACGTGCCGATCGGGCACGTCGACTTCGCCGAGAACTGGGGCGAAGGAACGTTCGGCATTACCCTGCCGGCTCGGGCAGCGACCGTCGTTGCGGTGGTGCAGGGTTCTCCGGCCGATCGCGCCGGTGTGCGCGTCGGCGATCGACTGGCGAATGGCGGAAATTACGAAACGGCCTCACGCGTACGCGCACCATATGCGGGCGAGCGCGAAACCCTGACGTTCGAACGCAACCGCGTAAGATATACCGTAACCCTAAGCGCACGAGCGAATCCCGATTTCGGCCTCCTGCAGCGGATCGGCGGCATCTTGGCCTACGTACCGCCGACGGTCTTTCTCATCGTTGCGTTCGTGCTCGTATTTCTGCGGCCATCCATCATGTCGTGGTCGTTTTACGTCTTTGCGGTGGGCTATTTCGGTACGAGCCCGGCATTCATGTACTGGTCGCACGTGCTATCTCCACCCGCATACTTCGGCCTTTCCTTCGTGCTCACTACGATTTTCGGGCCATGGAGCGTGCTGCCGTTACTGCCGTTCGTGCTTCGGTTCCCTAACGGCGACGTCTTGGGGTGGCGACGAAAGGTCGATGCGTTCGTCTGGGCCTTTCTCGCGGCCGCATACCTGCTGTACGTGGTCGAGTGGCGCAGCTATACCGCGGCGCAGTCAATTCCGTCGTGGGATATAATCCCGAGCACGATCATTCCGTTAGCCGCCTTTGCGTTGGCGGGCTTGATCCTCGCCAAGAATTTCGCGACCGCAACGCCGAGCGACCAGCAGCGATTTGCCTTCGTGTCACTCGGGACGCTCATTTCTTTTGTGGCGTACGCCGTCTACTTCGTTCCGGGCGTGCCGTTCGCTTTCGGTCAAGTGATTGGGTTCGGCGTGGTGCTGATGCCCATTTGCGTTGCTTATGCCGTTTTCAGACTCCGCGTGCTCGACGTCAACTTCGTTATAAATCGCGCACTCGTTTTCGGCGTACTCTCGATCGGCGTCATCGCGTTCGTTTCGCTTTTGGACTGGTTTTTTTCGCGCGTCGTCGCAATCGGCCGGTTTGCAATCGGACTCGAGCTGCTGGCAACGATCGCGGTCGGCTTTCTGCTCGACCGAATCAATCGCGCCGTCGAGGGTCTGGTCGAAGCGCTTTTCTTTCGTGGGCGCCGGCTCGCCGAGCGGCACGTGCGGCGCGCCGCAGCGGCGCTTCCCTATGCGACCGGCGAAGATGCGATTGTCGATGGGCTCGTTCAAATTCCAGCGGACGCAATGGAGCTTGCCGCCGCAGCGCTCTACCGCCGCTCCGAAAACGCCGCGCGTTTCGACGGCGTGGCGACGGCGCGGCAAACCACGATCGCGCCACCGGGATTCGATGCGAACGCGCTGCTGGTGCGAATGCTCCTTGCCGAGGAACGCGCTATATGGCTGGACGACCTCCGATCGCATCTCGATCCCCAAAACGCAGCCATCTACACGCTTGCGGTTCCGGTGACGGTGCGACACGAGCTCGTTAGCTTTACGCTCTACGGCGCGCATGCCAACGGTGCGCAGCTCGATCCTGACGAGGTCGTGCTCTTGGAGGAGCTGGCGCGCGAGGCCGCACGGGCATACGATCACGTTGAAGCCGAGCGCGTGCGCGCGCGATATTCGCAGCTGGTGGTTAATCTGGACGCGTCGCGCCAGCAGTCGGTTTCATAGCAAAAGACGGCACCTGCCGCCGAGGATTCTTCGACCGTCACATTGTGAGGATGATCTTGCCGACGTTGCTGCCGGAAGCCATACGAGCGTAGCCCTCGGCCGCGCGTTCGAGCGGAAGCGTGCAGTCGATCACGGGCGCGATCTTTCCTTGCTCGTATAATGCCAAGAGCTCTTGCATTTCGCCGAGCAGTAAATCGGAGCGCCCAAAAAGATGTCCGAGATTGACGCCGACGACGCCGCGATTGGCATTCATCAGTCGCAACGGCGAAAATCGGGGGACGCGAACGATTTGTCCAATGACGTGCAGCAGGTTACGCCGTCGTCGCTGCAGATTGGCAAAACCATACACCACGATTCTTCCTCCGGCACGCAAGAGCCGGTAAGCTTTGAGCGTATCGCGGCCGCCGAGTGGATCGAGTGCGACGTCAACACCGCGTCCTTCCGTAAGCCGGCGCACTTCGGTTGCGTAGTCGACGGCGTGGTAGTCGATCGGATGCGTGCAGCCGTTATCGAGAAGCGCCTGATGCTTCGAGGCCGATGCGGTTCCGAACGTTGTGACGTTTGGGACCGTTCGGCAGAGTTGCAGCACGGCCGTACCGACGCCGCCGGCCGCCATCTGCACGAGTACCGATTCGCCTGGGCGCAGATTGGCGACGAAAAATAACATGTGGTATGCGGTGAGGTACGTTACCGGCAGAGCTGCGGCCACCTCGTAAGGCATTGCGGCTGGGATTGCGAGTGCGTACGGCGACGGAACGCACGCATATTGAGCGTGGCCGCCGAAATGCGTCATTCCCACGACCCGCTCGCCGATGCGCGCCGCCTCGACGTTGTCGCCGACCGCATCGATGGTTCCGGCGACCTCGTAACCTAAAATCGCCGGCAGCTTTGGAGCGTCCGGATAGAGGCCTTGGCTCGCCATGAGCTCCGCAAAGTTCAGGCCGGTCGCTCGAACCGCGATGCGAACTTCACCACGCGTGGGTTGCGGTTCGGCCGTATCCCGAACTTGCCAGGAACCGTGTTTGACCAGCCAGAGCGCCTTCATCAAGTCACGCGCGGCAGGTCCCAAAGAACGACTTCGCCGGCACCGCCGAGCTTCAATCGCGTGACGCCCGCAATGCGAACTGCATCGCCCGCTGAAAGTTGCACGGATCGGATCGGCGCGTCGTGTTCGTCGAATGCGGCCGCATCAATGCCGCCGTCGGCAGCGAAGAGAAACCCGAAGCGACCCGGCTCGAACGTATGGCGCAGCTCGCCGCCTTCGAGTCGTGAGACGAGAAGCATGGCATCTTGCGTCAGGGCAACCGGCGCGCCTTGTTCGGCGCGACCTGATGCGACAACGAGCCAAGTATTGCGGCGTTGCGCGACGTCGAAGTCGACTTGCCCGTACGTCGGCGTTCCCCCGCTCTCGGCCGGCAGCACCCACATTTGGAGAAAGTGCAGGCTTTCCGTCGACGAGTGATTATACTCGGAGTGGCGGACACCGCTTCCCGCGCTCATGTATTGTACGCCGCCAGGCCCCACGACGCCGTGGTTGCCCATACTGTCGCGATGCTCGAGTTCGCCGGATAGTACGTACGTGATAATCTCCATGTCACGATGTGAATGCGTTGGAAAACCCGCGCCGGCGATGACCCGATCGTCGTTAAAAACGCGTAAGGCGCCCCAGTTCACGTTGCGGGGATCAAAATAGTCAGCGAAGCTGAACGAGTGGCTGGTCGACAGCCAGCTGTGATCGAATGTGGCGCGCTCAGCGGCGCGCTGCACCTCGAACGTAGGCTCCGTCGCCGTGACGCCCTTGTGTTGGTCCATGCCGTCTATAACACACGCTCGGGGCGTTGGGCTGCCGTTCCGGCGACTACGGCGGCCGCCATTGCAAGCTTGTGATCGTTGTTCCACGGCGGCCCCACCGCCTTACGCATGTTGAGAAAGTGTGCGTCGAAGTTATCCACTTGCAACGCCGTGCCGGCCTCGGCCAACACTCTCTTGGTATCGTACCAATAAACCGGCCAACCGCGCGCCTGAGCGGCCGATGCCAGCGCCTCGCGATACATCACCCAGTCCGCGACGTTCCGCGCGCGGTGGTCCTTGATTCGCTCCGCAATCGTTCGAGGAAGTAGGGGACGGTCCCGCAGGGCGACGCCGAGTATATGCGGCACCGCCGTGGCGACCGAATCGAGTGCGAGTCCGGCATGCCTTTCGGCCGAGAGACGCACGCGCTCCACCAAAGCCACGGCCTCCTCCATTGGAAGCAACTGAGCTTCGTGATGATGAGGAATCGCCGGCAGTTCGTCGTCAACGAGCTCTACGCGGCGGCGGTCGAGAAGCGCCCCGTCGCGCGTGACGGTGACGAAGATGGCCCAACCGCCATGATCCGAAACGCCGATGACGCCGCCGTACTTCGACACGATGCCTCCTGGTTTCAAATGCGAAGCAGTCAGCCTCCGATGTGGAATGTAAAAAACAAGACGATTTGGGCGAC
>JAMXLK010000062.1 GCA_024281075.1 Vulcanimicrobiia bacterium | reverse complement strand
GGCGCCATAAGCGGTCTGCGCGAAGGTGCGTCCGTTCGATAACGGCGTCGCGGCGGCGACGTCGTCCCTAAATCTCCCGAAGGTCTCGCGGTCTTTCGTCAGTAGCGCGGTGAGGTCGGCGAGGCGTTGATCGTCGCCGGGATGGTCCGACATTGCAGCCATTTGTTGACTCTGGCCCATGCCACGGTGCAGCCGCATGTTCCAGACCATGCCCCACGGATTGAATCCGGCGCGTGCGCAGGTATACGCCCCCGCCCGATCGGCTTGCGTTTCGGCCGCGCGCTCGTACGCGATCGGCTGAGAACCCCGTCGCGAAGTCATGTAGACGTCGTACATATCATGGTGAATGTCGTGATTGACTTCGTGGCAAAGCACGCCGGCCAGCTCGTCGCGGTTCCGCAGATACGATAGCATCCCCGTCGTTACATAGACGTTGCCGCCCGGCATCGAGAACGCATTGGGTTCCGCTTCGTTCAACAATAAAAAGCGAAACGGCGCGTAGTATTGGGCGTCGGCGACCGACGCGATGTTGTGCGCTATAGGATCGAGGACGGCGTACAGCGGCGATTGCCGGGATACGATTTCGCCTCGCTGCAGGTATGTGGTGTATGCCTCTTGTCCGACTTGAACTTCCCAGTTCCGCTCTTGCGGCGATATCGCTACCGGCGATGCCGCACCGCGAGCATAGGCGAAGGCAACGAGTCCAATAGCCGCTAGCAAAGCAATGGCCCGCGACGACCGTAAGTTCGCTGCATTCATGTCCCTTATGCGTTCGGGAGAAAGGCCAAAGTTCGCCAAGCGCGAGGCTAAGGAATGATGAGAATACGCTCAAGCTTAACCGCTGTTAGACCAGGGGAGCGCCAGCCATAGGCTAAACACAGCGGGCACCTCGATGAGGCCGAACGAAAATTGACAAGGAGGATCACCGTATGACCGTGCCTCGACTCACAAAATTCGCCTCCGCGCTTGCCCTCGCAGCGTTCACCATCGGCGCATCGCCGGCAGGTCCCATGACGCCGGTCCGTCAGTTCGTCGATGCCTTCAACAAAGGCGACGCCAAGACGATGCTTGCGACGTGCGCGAGCGCGACCGGTATTATCGACGATTTTCCGCCACACGCCTGGATGTCGTGCAGCGACTGGCACGACTCATTCGTCGCTTTTTCGAAGCGCGACGGCGACACCGGTGCGAGCGTGACCCTCGGCACGCCGACGCACGTGGACGTCACAGGCAACCTCGCCTACGTGGTGGTGCCGACGACGTACACCTTCAAACACCACGGTAAGCCGGTAACACAGACCGGATCAACGTGGATGCTTATCGTGAAGAACACGCCCGTTGGTTGGCGTATCACGGCTTGGGCTTGGGCGGACGGCAAGTAAGCTTCGACGAGTAAGGCTCGATCGATCCGTGTCGTCTAGGCGTCAAACCTTCCATTCACGAACCACGGTTCATGAGGACGCAAGCAAAATGCGCGATCTTCGTTACGCTGTCGTTTCTAACCGCTTGCAGCGGCAACAGCGTGACGCCCGCGCAGCGACCGCCTCTGGCGCCGTTTGCGTCGCAACAGGAACCTGGGCCGAATGATGCCTTCGCCGCCGATGTGAAAGAGGCGCGCGACTTTAAGGATCTCGGCCGCGCGCCGCGCGCGCTCCAGATAAAGCTCAGCGTCGTGCTGCGTTATCAGCACGAGGCGGAGCTGGACGATCTCGTCAATGCACAATCGGATCGCAGCTCGCCGTACTTTCGCCGCTATTTGACGAACGCGCAGTTCAACGCGTACTTCGCACCTTCGGTCGAAACGTACCGCCGTGTTGCTGGGGCGCTCCTGGCGGGTGGGCTGACCATCGCGAAAACGTTTGGGAACCGAACGCTCGTCGAGGCAACGGGTCCGCGCACCGCGGTCGAGCGGCTTTTTCAAACGCAGATCGACTCCGGCATTCAAACGGGTTTCGGGCACCGCTATATGAACGCGCGCGACGCCTTGATGCCGGCGCAATTCCAAGGAGCCGTGGTCGGCGTGATGGGCCTCGACGACTTGGAGATGTTCGGGCCGCGCATCCGTACCGTTGCCGCAGCGGCGCCGGCGCTTGAATCTGCGACCCCTCCGCTGCGGGGACCGAACGGCGAACTCGGGCCGCTGGGCTTTTCGCGCGCGTACGACCAGCCGAATCAATACGGCTACAATGGCAGGGGCCGCGCCGTCGCGAGCTCTTACGCCGGCGACATCGACGACAACGACCTGCGCGCTTTTCTGCGCTACTTTCAAATCGAACCGGCGCACCGGCTCAAGCGCATTACCGTCGACGGCGGCCGGCTCGGCCGGGGCGACGTGGAGACGACGCTCGACATCGAAGCGATCATCGGTATCGCGCCGGGCGCACAAGTCTATCTCTACAGCTTTAAAGATTTCACGGAAGCGGGCGCGACCGACCTCTATAACACCGTGGTGGACGACAATCTCGTCGATGCGCTCAACTCGAGCTGGGGCGGGTGCGAAGGATTCAAAAACGACCGGCTCGGGAGCGTTTATGCGCGCGCAGCAAACATGATTTTCAAACAAGGTGCGGCCAAGGGAATAACGTTCCCGATCGCGACCGGCGATTTCGGATGGCAAACGTGCCGTCACGACCGCACGATCGGCCAGACGACCGCGGACGATACCACGCATGCATTAGCCGTCGGCGGTACGACGCTGCACGTCGACGATAACGGCTATTGGGCCAGCGAAAAGGCATGGCACGGAAGTGCCGGCGGCGTATCACTCGTTTTCCACTTGCCGAAATACCAGACGGAGGTCGGAAATATCATCGGGGCGGGACGCAATCTTCCCGACGTAGCGTTCGATGCCAATCCGCACGTCGGTTTCGCCGAACGTTGGCACAAGATTTGGGTCGGTGCAGGCGGCACGTCACTCGGGAGTCCCTTGTGGACCGCGCTGGAGGCGCAAATGGATCAATATATCGGCTCCCGCATCGGCTTCGTGAACCCCGAGCTTTACGCCCTAGAGCAAGGGCCGACGTATTCAACCGTTTTTCACGACATCGTCAACGGCAATAACGGCGGATTCCGGGCACTTCCGGGCTACGACCAAGTGACCGGCATCGGCTCTCCCATCGGCTGGCCTCTCGCCCAAGCTTTGAAGTGAAGAAGGTCTTACTGCGCGGAACGTTCGTCGCGTCCAGCGCGGCCCTCGCGCTGAGCGGCTGCGGCGCAGCGTCGGCGCCCTCAATCTCCGCAAAGGGCACGCTGCCGTTCGCGAACGCCGAATCGAGCGGATCCATCGCGCACGTCATCGTAATGATTCAGGAGAACCGGACGTTTAACGATCTCTTCGCGACGTTTCCCGGCGCGAACGGCACGACGACCGGCAAAATGCTCGTGCTGCAAAATGGCAAGTACGTCCAAGAGAGCGTGGATCTCGCCAAGACGAGCTTGGAGCAGACGGTCAATCTCGCCCACCTCTACGTGGGCTATCGCACCGCGTACGACAAGGGCGCGATGGACGGCTTCAGCCTCATCAAGTTCAACCGAACGGGACAGTACGAAGGGAAGGCGCCGTATCGATACGTCGATCCGTCGCAAATCGGCCCGTATTGGAGCATCGCATCGCAGTGGGGCCTTGCCGAGAAGATGTTTCAGACGCAGGGCAGCGATAGTTTCACGTCGCACCAAGACTTGATCCGCGGCGACACGTTTATCGACTCGAAAGACAGCCTTATCGATCCGCCGACTTCGCCCTTTGCTTGGGGCTGTGACGCAACACCCGGCGCTAAGACTTCACTGATCACGACGTCGTTGAAGTATTTGAGTAAGCAAGGACCGTTCCCGTGCTCGAACAAATTCCCCGACTACGGCTCGAACGGCTACCAAACGTTGCGCGATTTGCTCGACGCCAAGCGGCTCTCATGGAAATACTACGCGCCGCAATTTGCGAAGGGTCAACCAAACGGACTTTGGAACGCGTTCGATATGATAGCACCGGTCCGCTACGGACCGGAATGGAAACACAATATCTCATCGCCGGAAAAGAACGTTCTCAGCGACATCAAGGATGGAAAACTGCCGGCGATGTCGTGGGTGATTCCGGATGCTCAGAACTCCGACCATCCAGGATACTCTAAGAAAGACACCGGACCGTCATGGGTTGCCAGCGTCGTCAATGCCGTCGGAGAGAGCAAATACTGGGATTCCACGGTGGTCATCGTCGTCTGGGATGACTGGGGCGGATTTTACGATGCGGTACCTCCGCCGTCGATCGACGACGAGGGCGGCATCGGATTTCGCGTTCCGATGCTCGTCGTTTCGCCGTACGTGAAAGTCGGTAACGGCAGCAACGGCGGCTATATCTCCAAGACCGTCTATCAGTTTGGAAGCATCGTGCGCTTCATCGAAGACGTGTGGGGTTTAGGACGGCTCGGCACGACCGATACGACGTGTAAGAGCATCTCCGATATGTTCGACTTCAACCAGAAACCGCGAAAGTTTACGAAAATTCCGGCGCAGTATGACCGGAGCTTTTTCCTGCGCCAAACGCCGTCAGGGTTGCCCGTGGATACGGAGTAGAGGCGCTATTGCGTGTCGAGCGGCGCGTGTGACGGCGGCTCGCGCATAAAGTCCAACGCGGAATACTTCGCAGGAATCCGTGAGAACCGCCGCGGCTTCTGGTTGAAATCGAAAGCATCGTCGAGACTGGCGGCTCTCGCGTCGGTATATCCGAGCGATGCCGGCCCGATGCTGCCGGGCGGGAGTCCTTGCACTTCTTCGATGAAACGCAAGATGCTGCCGTACTCGTACTGGACGTGGGAGACGTAACCGCGCTTTGCGTACGGCGAAATGATGAGGCACGGCACGCGGATGCCGAGTCCGCGATAATCGAGCTGCGGCGGCGCCGCGTTGTCGTAAAATCCGCCCCAATCGTCCCAAACGACGACGAGCGCGCTGGTTTCCCAGTACCTGCTCGTGCCGATCGCGTTAACGACCGCGGCGACCCACGACGGCCCGCGGTCGCTGTGCGCGACGGGGTGATCGGAATCTTCCTCGGTGGGCGTCACCCAACTTACGGCCGGCAGACGTCCGTGCTTGGCGTCGGTCAGGATCTTTGTCTGCGGAGCGACGATATCGTCGCTCCAGTCGGGTCCATAGCGCACGTTTTTGATCGCTTCAAACGGTTCCCACATGCCGGCGTCCAGAACTTGAAACGCATAAAACTTCCACGAGACGCGCGCGTTATCGAGCACTTGCGCCATCGTATTGAACTGATCGAAGCACGGAAACGGGCCGTTGTAACGAAGTTTGCGGTATGGTTTGTCGAGCACGTACGAACTAGTCGTACCGTGCGGTGAATCGCAGTCGTACGGTCCCGCGGTGGGAAAGTCGACCTCCGCTTGCGACGGAGGCGTGATGTCGTCGGTTCCGGCGACCAGTGTCAGATGCCCGGTGAAACTGCCGCCGAATTCCGTCGGAAACATTTCATCGGCAAGCACGTATTGTTTCGCCATCGTCCAATAGGGGCGGACCTGCAAACGATCGATGTACGCATATGCGGCGTATTGCCCCGAATGCGGCGCGGCCTTGTAGAATCCGTCCATCTTGCCGCGGTTCCAGTCGATGAGCGCAGAGCTCCAATCGTGCGGCAGCAAACCGGGATTGCTTTGAAACGTGACCCTTTGGAGCGGCACGGAAACGTCGCCGCGAGAACAATCCGAGCTTCGGCTCGGCGTGCTGCCGGTTTCGGCAATTGCGCAACCCGACATCGGCGCGTTAGCGCCGGGAAACCCGGCAAAGAAATTTTCGAGGCTGCGATTCTCCTGGATGACGACGATGACGTGTTTGATACGGTCGCTCGCCTGAGGAACCGGAGGAAGAACCGACCGTGCCGGCGCTGCATTCGAGGCGCAACCCGCTACAAGCAAGCCAAGCGACGTTGCTGCAATCGCGCGCCGGACATCCATAAAGCCGCTGCTTCCGAAGCGGTCGGCGGCATACCTACGTGCAATGATATCGCATGCGAATCGGCGTGGATCTCGGCGGAACGAAAATCGAGATCGTTGCGCTAGACGCCGGAGGTGGGACGCTGACGCGACGCCGGATCGCGACGCCGCAAGCCGATTATGAAGCGACGCTCGACGCGATCGCCGCGCTGGTGCGCGACGTCGAATCGGAGCTTGGCAGGTCCGCAACGGTTGGCATCGGCACGCCGGGAGCCATCGATTCGGCGACCGGATTGCTCAAAAACTCCAACAGCACGGTGCTCAACGGTAAGCCGCTGCATCGCGACCTCGAGGCGCGGCTCGATCGCGAGCTCCGGCTTTCGAACGATGCGAACTGCCTCGCGCTCTCGGAAGCGATCGACGGCGCCGGCAAAGAGGCCGACGTGGTTTTCGCGGCGATCCTTGGCACCGGCGTAGGCGGCGGCATCGCGGTCAACCGGCGCGTCATTTGCGGGCGCAATAAGATCGCGGGCGAGTGGGGGCACAATCCTCTGCCGTGGATGACCGCCGACGAGCAGCCCGGTCGAATCTGTTATTGCGGCAAACACGGCTGCATCGAAACGTTTCTTTCGGGCCCGGCGCTCGCGGCAGAGTTCAATGCCGAGACGGGCCGAACGATGCTCGCCGAGGATATCGCGAAAGCCGCCGAAACCGGCGATGGAAGCGCAGAAGCCGCGCTGTACCGTTACGAGGAGCGCCTTGGGCGAGCATTGGCGCACGTCGTTAACGTGATCGATCCCGACGTCATCGTGCTCGGCGGCGGCTTATCCAATATCGCGCGGCTCTACGCAAACGTCCCGAAGTTGATGCAGCCGTACGTGTTTTCCGAGCCCGTCGAGCTGCGCGTCGTTCCTGCGCTGCACGGCGACTCGAGCGGCGTGCGCGGCGCCGCACTCTTATAAGTGCGACGCCGCGATTTGGCTACTTGTGCACGTACGTCGTCGTATCGGGACCGATGCCGCTGATTTCGAGAACCATTGGCGTCTTTGCGATTGCGAAGTGGTGAATGCCCGCCGGAATCGACACGACGGTGCCGGGGCCAAACTCTTTTGCTTTTGATTCATCGAGCGTGTCGCCGACGCCGAACATGGCGGTGCCGCTGATGACGACAACGGTCTCCGTATTGCCATGAAAATGCGCCGCGGCTTTACCACCGGCAGGCGCTTTCAAAAAGTAAGCATAGTAGCCGCCGGCCTTCTCGGGATTGCCGGTGATCACGGCCATCTGCCAGCCCTTGAACTGGGGCACGGGCTGCCACGTGGCGTTATCCGGCGTCACGATGGTCGGCATCGTCGCCGCTCCCCCGATCGCGGTCAGCGCTGCGAACGTCACAGCCGTCAGAAATACTCGCGAGCGTAGCATATGAAGCACCTCCTACTCCGGCTGGTTCGTCGGGCGGCCGGTCGGTTCCGCGTAAATAATTTCGCCGGCGCGGATCGTGTAACGCACGGACGTCAGCGCGGCCACGTCCGCCGCCGGATCGCTAGCCAGTACGGTTAGGTTCGCGGGATTTCCGGCGCGGATCTCTCCGCGCCGTACGTCGCCGTCGATGCGCTGCGCCGGCGCCGTCGTCAGCGATGCAAGAATTGCGGGAAACGTTGCGCCGGCCGCGGCCATCAGCGCGTACTCTTCACCTGGATCGTAGTCGACGGCGCCGAGATCGGTGCCAAACAGCACGCATCCGTCGCACGCAAGCCACCGTGCGAGCTGATCTACTGCGTCCGCGACAAGTCCTTCGCGGACCGAGATGCGATCGTGGCGCAGGAGGCCTTTCCAAACCATCAACGTCGGTATCAACGCGGCTGTGCGCGATTCCATCTGAGCCAGCAGCGCATCATCCCATGCACCGGATCGCGGGGTCGTGTGCGCGATCACGTCAACGCCGGAGTCAAGCGCTGCGCGGACGTCGGCGGCGTCGTTGGGATGAACGAAAACGAGTTTGCCGGCGGCGTGCGCCGCTTCGACCGCGGTACGCATAACGTCCGGTTCGAGCCGGCCGCCGGCCGGCGATGAGGCAAAGAGTTTAACGGCGTCCGCACCGGCATCGAGCAGCTCCCGCGTGCGTGCGCGCGCAGATGGGACGTTCGATACTTCAGACAACGCCGTCTCCATCAATCCGAGCGCTCGGAAGACTTCGGGCGGCGGCGTGCCGCCCGCCGAAATCAAGCCTTCGCCGGTCGTCAGGATGCGCGGACCACGAACCTCGCCGCTTTCGATGCGCTCGCGAAGCGCTTGCGTGTTCGAAAGCGCTGAGGAGAGATCGAAGACGCTCGTAAAACCAAAGCGCGTCAGTTCTTCCAACTGACGCTGCAATTCGGACGCCGGAATCGCAGCTGCGTCGGCCCATTTTCGCTCGTGAAAATGAACGTGCGCGTTCCAGAACCCAGCGGTAATGTGGCAGCCGCTGCAATCGAGCACGAGCGCATCGGTGAATGGTTGCTCGCCGGCGCCGGCCCGAACGTCTTCGATTCGGCCGTCGCGTATGAGAACGGCCGTGTCGCGTAACGGCTCCTCGCCGGGAGCGGCGTAAACGGTCGCGTCGGTCAGCGCGAGATCACGTGCGCGGTTTGGCAACGTCGTCGAGGATATCGGCGGCTCCCGCGATACGCTCCAGATGCGGAAAGCGGATTCCGCCGTGGTAATCAAGCGCGAGCGTGCGGTACCAGCCCGTCTGCGAGGTTATCAGCGAAATGGGCGCGTTCGAATGCTCCGCGCGATTGACGGCATAGAGCATCACGTCAGGCGAAAATGCTTGACCATCCACCGCGACGACGTGCATCTCCGGCGCGAGGCCGGCGCGCCATGCGGCAGAACCCTCGCGAACGTCTCTGACCGTGCCTTCCGATGAAATATTGGCGCCGTACGCAAACCATCCGATGGCATCGCGATTGCCGCGACGCCCTGCGACAAAATCGTTCGGCTTTGCGGTGTAGACCATTCGCCAACCGGATCGCGCCAGCATATCGGCTGCAGGATGCGGAGCGACTTGATAGACGTTTCGCTCGAAGAATGCATGCCAATCGTACGGCTGAACGTCGTTGAGCATTCGTTCGACGTCTTCACGGGTGTACGTCTCGACGACCGGGCCGGTGACCGCAGGCTCGGTGAAACGATGCAGAAAGGTGTCGAGCGATCGTGCGCCGTGCGATTGCTCGCGAATGATCGTGTCGACGTCGAGCCAAATGAGCTCGCCTTCGACGTAAAAGTCGCCGGAGCTCCGACGTATCGATCCGTAGTCGCCCCGCGCTCCGTAATAATATGGCGCGCCGGTGGTGACGTCGATGAGGGGCGTCGTCGCACGGCCGGGTTCCGTATCCATAGCGGCGTAAACCGAGGCGACGTATTCCGGAAAGAGTTTGGGCGACCGGATTCCGGCGCGGAACGAGAGGACGTCGCCGAGATATTGGTTCATGCCTTCGTAAACCCAGAGTAAATCGGTCAGCATCGGTACTTGAAAGTTTGGCGTGGTCAAATCCGCCGGCCGGCGGTACTTGCCGTTCCACGAGTGCGAGAACTCGTGGGTTATGAGATCGCCCTCGGTCAGCGATTTACCGGGGTTAGTGAGAAAATCGTCGGATGCGCGATCGTCACTCGATTGATGATGCTCGATGCCTTCAAATCCAATCGCATCGCTGAGCGTCAGCAACGCGTGATAATCGTCGAAATGGCGCGAGCCGTACATCGCAAACGCCTCGGCCGGCACTTTCTGATAGGCTTGCAGCAGCGTCGTTGGGATCTCGAGATCCTGGGGATAATCGGCAAACGCATCGAGCTCCACAAACGCCGAACCCTGACGCCAGAGGTCCCACTTGCGCACGTAACGTCCCATGTCGAGCGGAGAATCGACGAGCTGGTTTAATGCCGTAACGGCAAAGTCGACGCGGTTGCCGCTCGAACGTTCTCCGCGCAACGCGGTGGCGTATTGCCAGCCTTCGGGCAGCACGATCGACGGCCGCACGTAATAGTCGTGCGAATCGACGCCGTCTTGATAGAACAGCGCGCGATTCCAGTTCAGGATCGAAACCGAGTGCGTCGCCATAGTGTCGCCGGGCGCATTCATCAGCACGTCGAACGCGACGTCGATTGCGCCGGCGCCGGCCGGAACGTTCACGTGAAATGCGTACAAATCCGTGGGATCGCGCCGCCAGTCCAGCGCGGTTCCATTGGCCGAAATGCGCAAAGCGGCGAGATCGTTGAGCGGGCCCGTCGGCCCGTGCTCTCCAGGGATCCATTTCGGATACACGATCGTGAAGCTGCCCGCTGCGGCGGGAATGTGCTCGCGCACTTCCATGAAGCCATCGTCCGCTCGCGAGGCGTCCACAACGAGGGTAGCCGGGCGCTGGAGCGTTGCGTAGGGTGTCGCCGCCACGAACCCCGCCGCGGCCAAAAGTGGTGCAAGCATGCCGGTCCGGGTTCGCACGGTGCAGGTCTGCGGCCTGGGAATCACCAAGAGGCCACCGTTCTTCACCATCCCCGCCTACCGACGGAGGTCGCTATAACCACGTGAAGATCGTGGTGACGGTTAAGCTCGTTCCGGACCCCAACGCCGAAAAGAAAATCAACGCGCAGACCAAACGGCTCGTGCGCAGCGGAGTGGAGACCGTTCTGAACCCTTACGACGAATACGCGCTCGAGGCTGCTCTCCAACTCAAGGAGCGTGCCGGAGGCGATTCGCGCGTGACGGTCTTTTCGATGTCGCCCGAGCCGCTGCGCGAAACGCTGCGTAAGGCGCTCGCCATGGGCGCGGACGATGCCGTGCTCCTCTCCGATTCGGGGCTCGAGGGAAGCGACGTTTGGGCGACCGCGTATGCAATCGCTGCGGCGCTTCGTAAGCTTGAATTCGATATACTGCTCGTCGGCGGTTTGACGGACGACAGCAGCACCGGCGCCGTGCCCGGCGCGCTGGCCGAGCATCTGGGCCTCCCCTGCGTGACAAACGCTCGCAAGATTGACGTCACCGATAGCGGGTTGCAAGTCGAGCGCGAGACCGATCTCGGCTACCAAACCGTGCATGCGCCGCTTCCGGCACTGTTGACCACCGCGTTGACCTTCGGCGAGCCGCGATACGCTTCGCTCAAAGGCATCATGGGCGCCAAGAAAAAGACCATTGCGACGACGGCGCTGGGTGAACTCGCGTTGGAACTTCCCGTCGGCACGGCCGGATCGAAGACCGAGCTGCGCAGCTTCGCGCCTCCGCCGCCGCGGGGCAAAGGCCGCACCGTTGAAGCCGCCGATGGAACCACCGGCGCGCAGGCGATCTTCGAGTTTCTCGAAGAGAAGAAGCTCGTTTAGGTGCGCACGCGATGAAGAACGTCCTCGTATTTGCCGAGCACCGTCAAGGCAAAACCCGTAAGGTTACGTTCGAGCTCGCCAGCGAAGCCCGGCGGATCGCCGACGCGCTCGGCGGCAAGGCATGTGCCGTTGTTTTAGGCAGCGGCGCAGCGCAGCTCGCGGAAGAGCTGCGGTCCTACCCGCTCGACACGATTTACGTCAACGACGACGCCGCGGTCGATCGATACTTGCTCGATCCGGTCGTCGACTATCTGGAAGCAGCAGCGAAGGCCGCCGGTCCGTCGCTCGTCTTGATTCCGAATACGCTATCGGGCCGCGACGTCGCCGGTCGTCTGATCGTTCGTCTCGGTGCCGGAATCGTCGCGGACGTGGTGGAGGTGAGCGTCGAAGACGGCGCGGTTCTCTGCGTCTCGCCCAAGCTTGGCGGAGTCCTGGTCACGCACTGCGCGTTGCGGCCTGCCGAGTACGGCATTGCGACCGTTCGGCCCAGCGCCTTTGCCGCCGCCCGCGGCGGGGCCGGCGCGACCCTGGTCGCGCTTGAGCCGCAACAGAAGACTTATCCGGCGGCCATCGAGCACGACGTCGAGGAGGGCGCCACCGAGATGGCGTTAGAGGAAGCGCCGGTCGTCATCGCAGGCGGGCGTGGGCTCGGCGGACCGGAGCCGTTCGACGCCTTGTTGAAACCATTGGCGGCGGCGCTCGGAGGCGCCGTCGGAGCGTCGCGTGCGGCTGCCGACGCGGGATGGGTGCCGTACAACTTGCAAATCGGACAGACCGGAAAGACGGTCACTCCGAAACTCTACATTGCGGTCGGCATCTCCGGTGCGATTCAGCACAAGGTCGGCATGCGCGCGTCCGGGACGATCGTGGCGATCAATAAAGACGCAGCTGCGCCGATTGCCGAATTCTCCGACCTGCTCGTCGTGGGCGATGCGTTCCGCATCGTTCCGGAGCTGACCAAACTGATCGAGAAAGCTAAAGGAAACCACTCTTGAAACGACTCGCACTCCTCGTACTGCTCGCGTTCAGCTTCGTCCTTGGCATTGCGGCCAGCACGCCGAACGCGCAAGCCGCACTCTTTGGCGGTAAAAAAGCCGCAACGCCCAGCCCGTCGCCCTCGCCTTCGGCGCTTCCGACGGCCAGTCCGGAGCCCCCGAGCATCGCGATCCCGCGACTGCAAGCGAAGCTCAAGGCGAATCCCACCGACCAGGTGGCGATGGCACAGCTCGCCGCCGAGTATTTGCAAGTGAACCGGCCCGATATCACCTTGCAATACACCCAGCATCTGCTGCAAATGGGTGATAAGACGGCGCAGGTCTACTACTATGACGGCTTTGCGTACGAGCAGATCGGCAACCTGACCGCCGCGACCTACGATTTGGAGCAAGCGTCGAATCTCGATCCGACGAATTTCGGCGTGCTCGCTCAGCTGACGGACGTTTACCTCAAGCAGAACCGTTTCGGCGATGCCGAGCGGATCGCGAAACGCGCCGTAACGTTCAACAAGAACGAGTCGGCGGCGCTCGATACCCTCGGAAGCGTCTATGCTGCCGAACAACACTTCGACGACGCCCGCGCCCAGTTCGAAGCGGCGTACGCGATGAACCCGAAGGATACGTCGCCGCTCTTTCAAATCGCCACGACGTACGCACAGCAAGACAACATTCCAATGGCGGTGCAAACTATTAGCCGCGCGCTCGCCGTGAACCCGCGCGATGTTCAAGCGCTCGTCTTTAAAGCAGACCTCTATGCTCGGCAGCACGACGATGCCCGCGCCGTCCAGGCCTACGACGATGCCGTCGTCGCAGCGCCGACCGACGACCAAAAAGTAGCCATCATGGTGCGCAAAGCGAGCTATTTTCTCACCGAGAAAAAAGACGCGCAAGCGAATGCGGTTCTGCAGCAGGCCGTGACGCAATACCCGAAGATCGCCGCGGGATTCGTCGCGTTCGGTAACTATTACGCGAGCGCAAAGCAGTTCGATAAGGCAAACGCCCAATGGCAAGCCGCGCTTGCGCTCGATCCCAGCAATGCCCAAGCGCTCTTGGGCCTTGGTGAAGTCGCGCTGCAGAACGGCCACGTCAACGACGGCATTACGTATCTCAAGCGCTACACGCAGGTGCAGCCGGACGCGCAAGGGTTTGCATTGCTGGGTCAGGCGTATTCGCGCGTCCACGACTATTCGGGCGCACGCGAGGCGTGCGGTAAGAGCTTCGAGATTCAGCGCTCTCCGATCACGCTCAGCTGCGTCGCGGGCGCCGACTTCGAGCTGCGCAACTATAAGGAAGCGGCGCAAATCTTCGACGCACTCGACAAGGCCGCGAAGGGATTCCTTGACAACAGCCCCGAGCTGCTCTTCATTGCCGCGAAATCGTACGCCGGTTCGAACCAATGCACGAAGGCCGCAGCCGCGTACAAGCGTCTCTTGGCGCTCAAAGGCTGGAACAAGAGCTCGAAGGGTTACGCCGACGTCCGGAAGGCGGCGTCGGATCCGTGTCACCCGCCGGCAAAGCACTCCGGCTGAAGTTCGTCACCGACCCGCTCTACGGCGAGCACCTGCGCGGCGTCGCGCACCCCGAGCGTCCGGAGCGAGTCACCGCCGTCGCGGCAGCGCTCGCCAAAGACGGCATTCTGCGAGAAACGATCGCGTCTCGCGACGCGACCGATGAGGAGCTCGAACGCGTCCACGCGCGTGCCTACATCGAGCTGGTCGAACGCGAAACGAAGGATCTCGCTGCGGCGCGATACCTTTCTACCGGCGACGCGGTCGTCGATGCAACATCGGCAGGCGTCGCGCGCCGGGCGGCCGGCGGCGCAATCGTAGCGGCCGGCGCGAGCCTTGATGGCCGCGAAGCCGTTTTTGCGCTGGTGCGGCCGCCGGGTCACCACGCCGAACCCGACCGCGGCATGGGTTTCTGCCTCTTCAACAACATCGCAATCGCCGCACGCGCCTCTGGGGCAACGCGCGTGTTGATCGCGGACTTCGATTACCATCATGGCAACGGCACCGAAGCCGTCGCCGGGGACGGCCTATCCTACTGCTCGACGCATGCGAATCCCGCGTATCCCGGCACCGGGCTACAGAGCTTTCGACGCGGAGACGACGTGGTCGTGAACGTGCCGCTGCCGGCGAGCGGTCTTTCCACGGAGGCCTTCGTTGCAGTCTGGGAAGCGTTGCTGCCGGCCGTCGCGCGCGTCGTTCGGCCGAACGTTTTGCTGGTCAGCGCCGGGTTTGATTACGTCGCAGGCGATATCGTCGGGGATCTGGGTGTCGGCATTGAGGCCGCGACGCCGGTCGCGGCTGCGATTCGACGAGTTGCCGACGAGTATTGCCAAGGGTCGGTTGCTTACGTGTTGGAGGGCGGCTACGGCATCGACGCGTTAACGCGTTCGATCGCACAGATTGCAGCCGTGCACGGTGCTGCCGCTGCGCCGGCGCCGGTCGCCGCCCGGTCCGCAATTCCACCGGATGTGCAGCGGCGTCTGGAAGCGATTCCCTAACCGCCGTTTCAAGGAAGCTTTGTACTAAGCAGGAAAACCAAGTAAGTCGTCGCCGCGTGCGACTCGTTCGTTTTTTTGAAAACTTAAGGAGGTACGGGTATGGTTCGCAGATCGCTGCGGCATCTCGGTACCGCGTTCGTATTGGTCGCCTTCTTTGCGTGTCAGGCAACATGGACACTGGCAAGCGTAACGGGTGGCCTCAGCGGTTCCGTCGTCGATGCCGAAACGTCCGCTCCCATCGCAGGTGCCCAAGTCACCGCCGCAAGTCCGTCGCAATCCGCGACGACCACGACCGATGCCGGCGGCCATTTTAACTTTTTGACGCTCGCGCCGGACACGTATACGGTCAGCGTCAGGAAGAGTGGTTATCAAGATACGAGCATCCCGGGGCAGACCGTCTTCGCCGATACGGTGCAGACCGTCGCGCTCCGTATGCCCAAGGCGCTGCGCACGATCGCGCACGTCGCCTCCACGGCCGGTGGCGCGCTGGTCAAATCGGGTACCACCGCCGACGTCTACTCGATCAACGCCGCAACCGCGCAAAAGACTGCCGCACTCGCCGGCGGTGGACTGATCAATCAAGCCTACTCCGCCATTTCGACCGTTCCAGGCGCGTACGTCATCCCCAACCAAACGGGGTATTACGCGACGGTCAATATCCGCGGCGGCGATTACGACCAAGTCGGCTATGAGTTCGACGGCGTCCCGGTTAACCGGTCGTTCGATAACTACGCCTCGAGTTCGGCTTCATCGCTCGGTAACGCCGAAGTCCAAGTCTATACCGGCGCCAATCCGGCAAACTCGGAAGGCCAAGGACTCGCAGGCTTCATCAACCAGGTCATCAAGACGGGCACCTTCCCGGGCTATGCGGAGGGTTCGCTCGGGATCGGTACGCCGGCGTTCTATCATCGCGCTGCGATCGAAGTCGGCGGTTCGACTCCGGACCGGCTCTTCTCGTACTACGTCGGCATCGCGGGATTGAATCAATCGTTCAACTACATCAACAACAACAACGGCTCCGAGTACCAGAACTGGCTCGGTCCGGTCATGGGCATCGTCGGCGGCCCGTACGGAAATCCGTTCGCTCCCGGTTGGTCGTTGTTCTACGGCCCTACGGGCAACACGTACTTCCCGCTCGGTCCGATAAACTGGCCGAATAACGATTCGTCGCTCGGTTTGGCCACGATCTTTGGGCGTAACACCGTCGTCAACTTCCACATCGGAATCCCGCACCACAACGACGCGGGCCGCGACGACATTCAGCTGCTCTGGACCGACGAGGCGCTGAAGAACCAGTTCTATTATTCCGCCAACGATTTCTCTTCGCCGTTCTGCGGCAGCCAAGGCGTCCAGGTGATCGGGGGCGCGAACTGCATGTATCGCGTCAACGGCGAAACGCTTTCGACGCTCACCGGGGGGAGTATTCCGTACGGTACGTCGATCCCGGTGACGTTCACCAACACGTTCACGTGGGGTTGCCCGCCGACGGTCGGCAAGACTTTCAACTCCGGCGGCCTGAACGCGCTCACCGGCTGCGTGCGGCCGTACGGCTTCCCGAACGGAATAAATGTCGGATCACCGGCCAGTCCCAACGTCATTCCGGCCGATGCTCGCGACCAATCCTACAACGATACGGCCATCACGAAGATCCAATATACCAAGAACTTCGGATCTTCGGCGTTCTTCCGTATTTACGGCTTCACGTTCTATAGCGATTGGTTCCTCAATGGGCCGTACAACACCGGCTTCTGCTATTTCTTCTGCCCGCTGGCACCCGATTACGAACTGAACACCCACTCGCGCGGCATCAGCTTTCAATTCCAAGATCAGCTGAACGAGCAAAACTTGCTGAGCGTGACCGGCAGCTTCACAACCGCGCGAATCGTTCGCGATAACAACGGCTT
>JAMXLK010000061.1 GCA_024281075.1 Vulcanimicrobiia bacterium | reverse complement strand
GAAAAAAGCGGTCGGCGTGCATCTACCGCGCTATCCTAGCACGAAGAACGCGAGATAGTAAAGTTTTTCCTTGACTTTCTAAGAGAGCCTCAGCTACCATAAATCGCATGCCCGAACAAGGTCTCCGTATCGCCAACCTCCGATGCCGCGTAGCCTGCAACGAAATCCTCAAAGGTATCGACCTCTCGGTCGAACCGGGCCGAGTCCATGCCCTCATGGGCCCGAACGGAAGCGGCAAATCGACGCTCGCTTTTTCGCTCACCGGCCATCCGCTCTATGAAGTCTCGGGAAGCGTCCTGCTGGACGGAGAGGACTTGCTGAGCCTAGCCCCCGACAAACGGGCTCGCGCCGGTCTCTTTCTTTCCTTTCAGTATCCCGCTGCTATTCCGGGCGTCAAGGTCGCGAACTTTCTGCACGCCGCGCGTCAGGCCGAACGGCCGGGCGATCCGCTTTCTCCGGGCAAATTCCGCGCGCTGCTGCTCGAAAAGATGGACCAACTCGGCATCGATCCATCCTTCATGGGACGCTATCTCAACGACGGCTTCTCAGGCGGTGAGAAGAAACGGCTCGAAATGCTGCAGCTCGCCGTACTCGCACCCAAGTATGCAATCATGGATGAGACCGACTCCGGGCTCGACATCGATGCGCTCAAAGACGTCGGCAGCTCGATCGCGGCGCTGCGAGAGACCGACGAAGGACGCAATACCGGTTTCTTGATCATCACGCACTACCCGCGCATCTTGCAGTACATCGTTCCCGACGTCGTTCACGTCATGATCGACGGCCGCATCGTCAAGACGGGCGGTCACGATCTGGCGCACCGCATCGAGCGCGAAGGCTATGACAAGATCCGCGAAGAGAGCGCTGCCGTTGCCTGAGGTGATGGAGACCGCAGCGCCGCCGAGAAACGCGTTATACGAACGGCTCGGCGCGCTTGACGCGACGCTCGTCGACCGCGACACTCGGGCAAAGGCGCTCGATCGTTTCTTCGCGTTGCCGAGCGGCCGCGAGAAGCCCGGCCGATTCTGGCGGGTTGATTTCGAAAGCATCGTTCCGGACGCGCAGGCCGTTGCGTCCGCCGGCGCACAAATCAGCGTCGAGACCAACGATCGCGCCGTCATCATTTGCGATCTTGCGACGGCGGCGCGCGAGCATCCGCAACTCTTGGCGCGCGTCTTCGGCACCACTGCTGCGGGCACGACGAAGTTCGGCGCGCTGGCACACGCGCTGCTCACCAATGGAGTTTTCGCCTATGTGCCGCCCGATCACGCCTGCGACGAGCCGATCGCCATTCATTCTCACGCCGCTGCGGGAGCAGCGGTCTTTCCCTGGATCGTCGTCCTGGCGGAGCGCGGGGCACGCGCCACCATCGTCGAGCGCTTTACCGCGGAGACAGACGCATTCGTCTGCGGCGCCGTGGAAATCGTCACTGCGGAAAACGCCGACGTCACGTATGCCGCGCTGCAGCACGCCGACGATGCCGCACGGGTGATCTTCAGCCGCGCCGCACGTCCGGGACGGGATGCCCGTATTGCCTGGGCGCTCGCCGATATCGGCGCGCAGCTCGCCGCACAAGACGTTCGCATCTCGATCGAAGAGCCGGGTGCGGACGCCCATCTTGCAACCGTCTTCTTCCCGCGCGCCTCGCAGCACGTCGATTTCGTCAGCACGGTCGAACATCGCGCCGGCGAAGCCACATCCGAAACGATCGTCAAATCCGCCGCACGCGAGCGCGGGCAAGCGCGCTTTCTCGGCAACATTCGGATCGCACCGCACGCGCAGGGCAGCGACGCGCGACTCCGCGACGATGCGCTGCTGCTCTCTCCGACCGCACACGTCGATTCGGTGCCGGCGCTCGAAATCGGCGCGAACGACGTCAAAGCCTATCACGGCGCGACGGTGGGCGCGCTCGATGCAGACCAAATCTTCTATATGGAGAGCCGCGGCATCGAACGCGACGCCGCGGAACGGATGATCGCGCTGGGCTTCTTCGAGCCGGCCATCGAGCGCTTTCCCACCTCCGCCTTGCGCGACGATCTGCGCGCCGCGCTGGCCGCGAAACTCTCATGATTGCGGTAGACGGCAAGATCGAGCAGATCATTGCCGATTTTCCGATTCTGGCGCGGCCGACCTCGCGCGGAAAGCGCCTGGTATATCTCGATTCGGCAGCAACGTCGCAGAAGCCGCGCGCGGTGATCCAAGCGCTCGTCGATTATTACGAGCAGTACAACGCCAACATTCATCGCGGCGTCTACGAGCTCGCGGCCCGCGCGACCGCGGAGTTCGAGCAGGCACGCGTGAAGCTCGCGCGTTTCATCGGCGCCGAAACGAACGAAATCGTCTGGGTTCGCAACACCACCGAAGCCGTCAACCTCGTTGCGTACTCATGGGGAAACGCCAACGTGCGTGCCGGCGATGCGATTCTGCTGACGGAGCTCGAGCACCATTCGGATCTCGTGCCGTGGCAGCTGCTCGCGCAGCGGACCGGTGCGGAACTGCGCTTCATTCCAGTGGACGAGCGTGGGCGCTACGTTCTCGACGATCTCGACGCGTTGCTCGACGGCTGCAAGCTCGTAGCCTGCGCGCACGTGAGCAATACGCTGGGAACGATCCTTCCGCTCGACGTCGTGATTCCGCGGGCGCACGCCGCCGGCGCGGTCGTCTTAGTCGATGGGGCGCAAGGCGCGCCGCATCTCGCCGTAAACGTCAAAGCGCTCGACGCGGACTTCTACACGTTCAGCGGTCACAAGATGCTGGGGCCGACCGGGATCGGCGTTCTCTACGGAAAGCACGAACTGCTTGCAGGGATGCCGCCCTTCTTCTCCGGCGGCGACATGATTCGCAAAGTCGGCTATGCGCAGACCACCTTCGCCGATCCGCCACGCCGGTTCGAAGCCGGAACGAGCAACATCGCCGATGCGATTGCGTACGGCGTGGCGGTCGAGTATCTGCAAGGCGTCGGCATGGAATGGGTGCGCGAACACGAGCGCGCGCTCACCGCGTACGCGCTGCAGCGCCTCGCCGAGTTCGAACCGCGCGGCCTGGCAATTTACGGCCCGCGCGATCCGGCAGCGATCTCCGGCGTCATTTCGTTTAATCTCGCCGACGTACACGCCCACGACCTGGCTTCGATCCTGGACACGGAGGGCATCTGCGTGCGCGCCGGGCATCATTGCACGATGCCGTTGATGGAAAAGATGGGCTGGTCCGCGACTGCGCGCGCATCGTTCTATATTTACAATACTGAAGCCGACGTCGACGCGCTCTGCGCCGGCATCGAAAAAGCCGCGCGCCTCTTCGGAATTTGACGCATAGTCGTGGACGACTTCTACCGCGACTACATCCTCGACCACTATCGTCACCCGCGCAACTTCGGCCACCTCGAGCGGATTGACGCGCAGGCCGAGGACCTCAACCCGCTCTGCGGCGATCAGATCCGGATGGAGCTGGAGCTGGACGACGGCGTCGTCAAGGACGTCCGTTTTTCCGGAAAGGGTTGTGCGATTAGCCAGGCTTCGGCATCGATGCTTACCGAACGCGTCAAGGGCATGAAACTTGACGACGTTGCGAAGCTCTCAAAGGACGCCGTTCTCGAAGACGTGGGCATCGGGATTAGTCCGACCCGCATGAAATGCGCGATGCTCGGGTTGCGAGTGCTCAAGAGCGCCGCAATCGGCGAGTTAGCCGGCTGGCCGGACGAGGAATAGTGGACCGCGGGGTTCATCCTCGGTGGGAGTCGCTCTCTGCCGAGCCCGAATTCCGCGCCCTTTTGCGGTCGCGCCGCCGCTTCGTAGTCCCTGCGACGATCTTCTTCATCGCCTACTACTTGGCGCTGCCGATTTCCGCGGGTTTCTGGCCGAAGGCGATGAGCCGGCCGGTTCTGGGACCTCTGACGATCGCATACTGTTTCGCGCTGTCGCAGTTCGTGATGGCGTGGATTCTGCTCGCGCTCTATCTGTTGCGGGCGCGTCAGTTCGATCTGGCCGCCGCGCGGCTTCGCCGTCGCGAGACGCGTGAGGTGCTGGAAAGCAAATGACTGCACAGCCGTCGCTCGTGATGTTCAGCATCTTCGTTGGAATTACGCTCGTGGTTACGGGCTGGGCATCCGGACAGAGCCGGACGAGCCGCGGCTTCTATACGGCCGATCGGCGCATCGGCGGCTTGCAGAACGGCTGGGCCATTGCCGGCGACTACGTTTCCGCGGCGACCTTTCTCGGCATCACGGGCCTCGTTGCGTTCTACGGCTTCGACGGTTTCATGTACTCGGTCGGGTGGCTCGTCGCGTACCTGGCGGTTCTCTTTCTCGTCGCCGAGCCGTTACGGAACACCGGGAAATATACGCTCGCGGACCTTATGTCGTTCCGGTTACGCGGCCGTGGCGTGCGCGCCATCGCCGCGCTCTCGACCCTTACGATCACGTTATTCTATCTCATCGCGCAAATGGTCGGCGTCGGCGCACTCGTGAATCTACTGCTGCCGCGGTTTCCCGACGTCGTCGCGATCACCGGTGTCGGCGTGCTGATGCTGGTCTACGTAATCTTCGGCGGAATGCTCGCGACGACGTGGGTGCAAATCATCAAGGCAGGACTGCTGCTCGTAACGTCGCTTGCCCTCGCAGTTCTCGCGGTACGTCATTTCAATTTTTCACTCGGAACCTTCTTTTCAGCAGCATCCTCGGTTTCCAGCAGCGCGGGAACGTCGAACTTGCTGGAGCCAGGCCTACTCTTTCACGGGCCGATCGGCGCGTGGAATCTCATCTCACTCGGCCTAGCGCTGGTGCTCGGAACTGCGGGGCTGCCTCATATCCTGATGCGCTTCTTTACCGTGCCCTCGGCAAAGGCCGCGCGGACGTCGGTTGCGTGGGCGATGGTCCTGGTCGGAGTCTTTTATCTCGCGACGTCCTTCATGGGTCTGGGCGCGGCGACGCTCGTCGGAAAGGATCACATCGGACGGCGTATGTACGCCGGACAAGCGATTGCGTACATCGCGCGTCATCCGGCGCAGCAAACTGCACTCGACGAGCAACTCCGGAAGAAAGGCTATATCGTCCCGACGCCCGACAGCAACCTCGCTGCTCCGCTGCTTGCCTCGCAGCTCGGCGGCTCGTTCCTGACGGCGTTCGTCGCCGCGGTGGCCTTTGCAACCATCTTGGCGGTCGTCGCAGGTCTGACGCTGACCGCCTCTTCAGCGTTCGCTCACGACATTTGGTTCAGTCTCATTCGCGGCGGACGCGGCGACGAGACCGAACATCTCTTCGTTGCGCGCGCGGCGGCCTTAACCGTCGGCGGACTCGCGATCGCGTTGTCGATTGCGTTGCGCGGGTTCAACGTAGCATTTCTCGTTGGGCTCGCCTTTGCAGTCGCGGCCAGCGCCAACGTTCCGGTGATTCTGCTCGCGCTCTCTTGGCGAAGATTTTCGAGACTGGGCGCAATTGCGGGAATGCTCGCGGGTTTGGTCTCCTCACTCGCGCTCATCGCGCTGAGCCCGGTCGTGATGGGCGATCGCGCGCTCTTTCCGCTCGAGAATCCCGGGATTATCTCGATTCCGGCGGGCTTGATCGGTGCGGTCGTCGGAACGCTGCTCGCGCGGGACCGCGAATCCGAAGCCATGTTCGATCAATTGCAAGTGCGCGCCACCACCGGCCTCGGCGCCGAAGTGTAAAAGCTACTGAGGTTTAATTGCGTAGTGGTCGACTATTTGTAACCCCGACGCGCCCTGTTCGACCGTAAACGTGACGTAGTACTCACCGCCGGAGGTTTCGATGTCGGCCGTCACGTGGTAGCGCTGCGGCCCCAAGCTGGTCGAGCGAATCGATTCGATGTGAGCGTTGCCGTTCATGAAGGTTTCGCTCGGAGCGCCGTGCGCGAGATAGCCCGCGGCCGCGGAACGATCGCCGCGCGCGAGCGCGCCGAGATACGAGCGCACGACTGATGATGCGTTGTCGTCCGCGGTTGCAACGGCCGGCGTTGACGCCGGCGGCGGCGACGGTTTGTGGGTCGGGGGCGCCGTCGGTTTGTGGGTCGGCGGCGGCGACTCAACCGGGTTCGGCGTAACGGTCGCCTCCGCTACGACGTGCGCCACTTTTTGCGGCGCGGCCTTTTGCGGTTTCGCCGAAGGCCGCGCGGCAGGCGTTGGCCGCGGCGTTGACGTCGGGCTCGGCGTCGCCGTGGGGCTCGGCGCCGTCGTCGGACTCGGCGCCATTGTTGGACGCGGCGACTTCGTTGCAAGCGCCAGAGCGGAGTGTGTGGGTGACGCGAGCGGCGACGGCGTGATTGCGGGCGACGCTATGGGCGTTACGGTAATTGCGGGCGACGGCAACCCGGCAATCGTTTTCGTTTCCGTGTTTGTTGTGTTGCCGCCGAAGAAATGAGCGAGCGCACCACCTAAAAGCAGCCCCGCTAAGATCACGACGATGATCAGTGGAAAGAGCGGCAGGCCGCCGCGCCCGTAGTCGTCGTCGGAACGACGCCTGCGAGGCCGCTCGCTCAAGCGCCGAGTCGCTCCGCTACTGCGTTTCGCAACACTGCGGGAAGGCTTTCGACGAGATCGGGCCGCCGCTCGACGAAGATCGTTGTCGCTTCCTTGAGCAGATCCGGACTCGTACGCGCATACGCGAGAAGCGCGCTGATTGCCGGAGGTTCGCGTCGCACGATGCGGTCGAGCGCGATACCTGCGCCTTCGGCTGCATCCTCGGACGATTCGCCGCGGTCGCGAAACGCGTCGAACAGCGCTTCGACAAACGCGGCCCCTGCAACGTGCGGCATCGTCGATAACTCGCGCTCGTAGACGGCGGCTAGGTCCGTCTCGTCCATCTTTGCGAGCAGTTTCTCAACGGCGCCGACCAGCATGTCGGGAGGCACGTTCCCGAAGGACATTCACACTCTCATTTATCCTCGGCGGCAGGCAGGTCCTCGATGCGGCAGAAAATGACCGCTTGATGATCCGCGTGAAGGTTCCGCTCGATGTCCACGCCGTCGCCACCGGCGGCTCGGGCGCCTTTGCGCTGGCGACGCCGTTGCGGATTCGCGACGTGCTGGAGTTCGCAGTCCGAGAAGCCGTCGGATTGCGCGCTCCGCACGACAAGTTTTCGCGAAGCGTTCATCGCACGCTTGCCGGCCTTGCAGCCGGCGATTTCATCGTCGAGATTAACGGCCGGCGATTTGCCGATGCCGAGGCGGTCGTCGTCTGCGAAAGAATCGCCGACGTCCGGTTCTTTCTGACCCGTCGCCGCGCCGCGCTTCAAACTTAGGAGCGTTTAAGGGTTCAAGCCCTTGAAACTCGCCCTTTCGGCGAGTCATACTGTACAGTAAGAACCTCTCGGAAAGAAACGGAGTTTTCAATCATTTTCGGTATCGCGATCGTTGCCGCGCTATTGTCGGTAACGGACGCTGCCCATGCCGACCTGCAGTACGAGGCATCCGGCGAGGACACGTATCGCATTGAATCGGCGCAGACGTTTTCGCGCGTCTCGTACGCAGGCACGGAACGACTCTCGGTCGCGCGCCAGGGGCAGGCTTGGCGGTTCGAGGCGCGCGCCGCCTACACGCGCAACGGGCCCGACGGCCGAAGCCACGGCGAGGCGGTCTTCGTTCAGATGCTGCAGCCTAATGGAACCTTCGAAGACCGCGTCGACGACGATCCCGATTTCTTGACGATCTTGAATCAGCCGTTTGCGGTACGGCTCGACGATGTGACGCTTCGCGATTTGCGTGGGCTACATGGCCGCGTCCCATTCGCGGCGACCTCGCCGCTGGGGGCGCAGGCGGTGCTGCACGGCTTCTTGCGGCCGGCGCCGGGCGGCCCGATCTCCGGCAGGCAAACGGTCGCAGTGCGGTTCGAGGCCCAGGGCGGAATGACGGGACCGCTGCCCGGTTATTCCGAGACCTTGGTTGCCGGAACGATGCGCATGCAGGGGACGGCCTACTATGCTGCCGACACCGCCATGCTGCTCGCGCTCGACGTCAGCCTCACGCTCGACGCCCGGTTGGCGCAGGGACGCCCGGCGGTATCAGTGCCGGTGCGAATCGTTTATCGGCGCGCGATCCGAGCGGTCGCTAAAACGCCCCAACGAATTCAACCTGTAGGGGGTGCCGCAACGGCTGTTCCCGGAGCTCGGTGAGCGGCGTGAACGACAAGTGATTCTGATGGCAGTCGATGAGCATCTCGATGCCTCGTTTGACGCTGCCGGTTTCCTCGACGTACTTGCCAAGCTTCTTCTTGAAGTACGCGTACGGGTCGCGCAGTACTTTGGCGTAATACGGATCCTCGGTTAAGCCGGCGGGTTCGACGCCTTCTTTGGGAACGAGCCAAACGAACCACGGATCCTCACTGTGGCGATAGCCGATCAATGCGAGCGGCAGTGCCCTCGCCGACTTTATGTCGGGCAGAAAACTGCAGATCGTATACGCGTCAAGTGAAATCTCCGTGGGTTCGATGGCTTGCTGCATTGACCACCTCTCGTTCGTCACATCGTGCGCAAAACAAAAACCGCTTGTCCCCTAGGGAGCAAGCGGTTTCACTTGAGCTTTCGGGCATCGCCCGACCGAAAGCGGCATGCCCACAGCTTTAGAAACCCCGCTGGAATCCCCTGCGTTCGTCCTTTAGAGTAGGGCGAGCTTCAGGGTTTTTTGAGGCCTGCGTGAAACCACGGCCCTGGCAGCAGTGGTCCGGGGCACTATATGAGCGCGCTCGCACCACTCCTCACGGGAGTACACGTGCCATCAGCGACGACCTCCGGGCGAATTTCGGCGCATCACAAGCCCGAATCCGCGCCCAGCGTAGCAACCTTCGAGCGAATCGTGGACGACTATCAGCGCCGTCTTTACGGCTTCGCGCTACGCATGACGGGGAACCGTGAGGACGCCGAAGAGATCGTTCAGGACGCCTTTGTTCGCGCGTACCGCGCGCTCGGCAAAATGTCCGCCGAGCAGCGCGCCGATCTTCGGCTACAACCATGGCTTTACACCATCACTCTGAACGTGACGCGCAATCGTCTGCGCAGCAAACGGCCGTCGAACGTGGCGCTCGACGCGCTGGCGGATCCCGATGCGATCCTGCGCGAGTCGCACGAAGGGCCACCCCAACCGGAAGCCATCGTCGAACAGAACACTGAGATCGCCCTTGTGGAGCGTGCACTGCTGCAACTGCCGATGCATTTGCGCGCCGCAGCAACGCTGCGTTTCATCGAAGGTCGCAGCCATCCCGAAATTGCCGAGATTTTGAATCAGCCGATCGGCACCGTTAAATCCCACGTCCACCGGGCCGTGCGCATTCTGCGCCGCATTCTGGGCCCTCAAATCGGACGATTTGCCCCCGAAGGAGTCCCCCTGCATGCGTTGTCGTGACGTTGAGGCGTTGTGGGACGAGCTCCGCGGCGAGTGCCAAGCCTCGCTGAAGGAGACCGTTCACACCCACTTGCGAGCGTGTCCATCCTGCCAAGAGATGTACGAGGAATACGAAGGCGTCGCATACTGCCTTTCGTGTCTTCCGCAGCCTCAACCGTCTTGCGACCTAGCGAAGAAGATCGTGCAGCACATCGCCGCGCTCAAGGGCAAGCAGTATCTACCGATCGTGCTTGCGGCCGTGACGACGCCGGTAGGGCGACTCTACGTCGGATTCAAGGCCGACCGCATCGCGTACGTCAGTCTCGATACCGGAGAGCCGCTCGAGGAAGTCGTGCAGCGCGCCGAACGCCGCCTGCACCGCCGCATCGTTCCGGGGGAAGCACCGTCCTGGCTGGTCGGAGCGCTCGAACGGTTTTTCAGCACGTGGACGGTGGATGACGCGATCGTGGACATTAGCGACTTAACGCCGTTCGAGCAGGCCGCGCTTCGCGCTGCGGCGCGTATTCCGCCGGGCGAAGTTCGTTCGTACTCATGGGTTGCGACGCAAATCGGCCGGCCGAAAGCTGCACGTGCGGTCGGTCGCGTGATGGCGCGCAATCCGCTTCCGTTTCTGTTTCCATGCCATCGCGTCGTCGACTCGTCGGGCGATTTGCACGATTATTATTACGGCGTTGAAATGAAAGCGCGTCTGCTCGAAATGGAGGGCTACCGAGGCTAGACGCCAACTTTAGCGAAGGTGGCGACCCCGGACCCTCGAATCGCGGCGATGCCCGACGTTCACGGACACGCCAAGGGTGAACATCGTCCTTACACCGAGGAGCGGCCGATTGCATATTCGGCACGCATGCTCTTCCTCTGGTTTTACCATGCTTGCCGGCGTCAGTCCCCACGGTTTTTGATGGTCGCGGACCATGCAAACTACTTGACCTTCGAAGATCCGGGCGCCGTCAACACCGTTCGGCGAGCGCTAAAGCTGGCGGAGGCAGGCGATCTTCTCGGAGCCGCCGAGACCGCGGGCGTCGATATCATGCATGCGGCGGCCGTATCCGATGGCCTTCGGCGGGGCATGCGTTTCTCGATCGGCGCCGAGGTCGATAACGATCCGCGGGCTCGGCCCGACGCGCAGAATATCGTCGACGCAATGCGGCCGGACGGAATCATTCGCTCGGTGCACTTCATCCCGATCACGCATCCGGAGAAAGGCGCCGACTGGCTCTGGCCGTTCGACAACGAGGAGTTCAGCAGTCTGCATGAGATCGTCGCTGCCGACAAGCTGTGGGAGCTCTATATCGCCAAACTGCTCGACGACCTCGAGAAACTGCCGGCGCACGTCGTCGGTCACTTCTACGTTCCGGCCACGTTCGGACGCTGGCCGGCACAAAAAAAGCTCGAAGAGTATGAAGATCGCATGTTGGACGTGGCGCACCGGCGCGGACTGGCCGTCGAGATCAACACGCGGTTTCTCTATCGCGATCATCCCGAAGACCGCAGAAAAAAATATCTCGAGGCCAACGCGCGCCTCATCCGCAAAGCGAAGGCGCGCGGCGTCGGAATCGCAATCGGCTCCGACGCGCACAGCCCGAAGGATCAGGGCAACGCATTCGACGTCGTCATCAAGCTCCTCGACGATGCCCGTATCAACGAGCTGGTTTTTCCCGTCGCCGGCCGGCTCGCGCGGGTCGCGTTGCGTGCCACGCGCGAGCATCTCGAAGCGCAAGCACAAGCGCACCGCCAGCCCAGCATACCGGGCAGCAGCATAACGGGCTTTAGCCGGGCGGAGTTGGGGCTTCCCGAAGAGATCGAAGCGGCCGGCGCTCGCGCCGGCGGCCGAACGGCTCGCGAGACCGGACCGAAGAAGCGCCCATCCGATGCCACACGGACCTCCAAGCGCCCGGCGGCGCCGCCGGCCGGCGCGAGCACATCCCGGCGCAGTGCCGAATCGTCGACGTCGGCTAGCAAGGCAAAGGCATCGCGAACTGCCAAGCCCGCAGCTCCGCCGAAGAAGAAAAAGAAGGCGACAAAGCCGCCCGCAAAGCGCCCGGTTGCAAGCGCGCGAAAAACTTCGTCGCCCCGCGTTGCCGCGCGCAAGAAAAAGCCGCCGGTGAAGAAGGCGCCAGCCCGGAAAAAAACCGTAAAAAAGGCGCTTGCTAAGAAAGCGCCTGCGAGACGCCTCCGCGAACCCAAACGCGGTACGGCCAAGAAGAGCGTCAAGAAGAGCGTCAAAAAGAAGAAATCGGCGGCGAAGCGCCGCTAAGCACCACGCTGAGAGATAGGGGACAACGAATTGGCGGAGATTGAGCGCCTAAGGAATATCGCTTTCGTCGGACCGCACCATGCCGGAAAGACGACGCTGGTTGAGGCGATTCTCGCGCACACCGGCGCAATCGGCCGGCGCGGCTCGATTGGGGACGGGACTACCGTGACCGATCACGAGCCGGAAGACGCCGCGCATCTGCAGTCCACCACCGTCGGATTCGCGCACACCGTTGCCGACGGCATCGACATTACGATCGTCGACGCGCCGGGCTTCATCGACTTCTTCGAAGAGACGAAACAAGCTTTGGCCGGTGTGGACGCCGCGGTCATCGTGGTCGAAGCCGATCCCGGGCGCGTCGTGCAGACGCAAGCGCTCGTGGACCATCTGGAATCGACGAAGATGCCGCACATCTTCGTGATCAACAAGATGGATCGGCCGGGTGCCGATTTTGCCGCGACGCTATCCGCGCTGCAAAGCGCGTACGGGCGTCACGTCGTTGCGGAGCAGCTTCCGATTGGCAGCGCGGAGCGCTTCGAGGGGTACGTCGACCTCGCACACATGACGGCTTATCGGTTCTCCGCAGAATCCGGCGGCGCGAGCTTCACTGAAAAGGAAGAAGCGATTCCGGCGGAGCTCGCGAGCGAAGCGGCGCGGTTGCACGTCGAGCTGCTCGAAGCGATGGCCGATTTCGACGACCATCTCATGGAAGAGCTGCTCGAAGGCGTCGAGCCACCGATCGAAGAGGTCGAGCGCGATCTTTGCAACGAGTGCTCGCACGATCAAGTCGTTCCCGTCTTGGTTGGCTCGGGCGCCTCGGGGGCCGGAGTCGCAGCGCTCGTACGTGCAATCGAAAAGTGGTTCCCATCTCCGGCAGATGCGCCGCACGTCGATGCGGAGGGCCGGCCCATCGCGCCCGATCCCGCGGCCCCGGTCGTCGCGCGCATCATCAAAACGTCGATCCACCCGCAGAGCGGCAAAATCTCCATCGCGCGGGTGCTCACCGGTACCGTCAAAGCCGATGCGACGCTTGCGAACATCTCGAAGCGTGATGAAAAGGTTCGGCTTGGCGGCCTCTACCGGTTGCAGGGCAAGAAGCAAGAGGCTCTTCCCGAGGCGGGCCCGGGAACGATCGTCGCACTCGCACGGCTCGATTCGGTTTCGACCGGCGATACGCTGACCTCGAGCGGACATAAAGTGCTCTTGCCGCGCGTTCCGGTTGCGGACCCGGTCTTCGCGGTCGCAATCAAGCCGAAAGAGCGAATCGACGAAGCGAAAATTTCACAGATGCTGGCGCGCATCGTCGACGAAGACCCCGCGCTGAGGCTCGAGCGAGCCGACGTGACGCACGAGCTGCTTCTGCTGGGCAGCGGAGAGCAGCACGTTTCGATCGCGGTCGAACGTCTCGCTCGAAAATATAAAGTCGAAGTCGAAACCGCGGCGCCGACGATTCCATATCTCGAAACAATCACCGCCGGGACGGAGATCCATTCCCGTTACAAACATCAGACCGGCGGACATGGTCAGTTCGGCGACGTCTGGCTGCGATTCGCGCCGCGCGAGCGGGGCGCCGGCGTAACGTTCGAGGAGAAAATTGTGGGCGGCGTCGTGCCGCGACAGTTCATCCCAGCCGTTGAAAAGGGCGTGCGCGAAGCGCTGCTGCACGGTACGACCGGTTACCCCGTGACCGATCTGCACGTCGTGCTCTTCGACGGCCAGTATCACGACGTCGATTCCAGCGAGCAGTCGTTCAAGACGGCCGCCAGCATGGGCGTGCGCGAAGCGCTGCCGAAATGTAATCCAGTCGTGTTGGAACCGATCTCGTACGTCACCGTTACGGTACCGACTGCCTATACCTCGACGGTCATCCAGCAGCTCACCGGGAAGCGCGGTCAAATCCTTGGCATGAATCCGGCCGAGAAGAGCGGCTTCGATCTCGTCGAGGCCTATGTGCCGTCGGTCGAGCTGTCGCGGTACATCACCGAGCTCCGCACCGGCACCCAAGGCCTTGGAACCTACGGATGGCGGCACGAACGCTACGACCCCGTTCCCGGCAATCGCGTCGCTCCGAAAGCTGCGGTCTAAGCTGATCCCGAGCCGGTTTTTCGGCTTCGCCGTTCTTAGCGCGACGCTCGTTCTTGCGTCGTGCACGAAGGCGGAGACCGGTGCGTCCGGCGCGCGTCATTCGTGGTCCCAACCCGGCGTGTTGCGCGTCGCAATTCAAAGCGACCTCAAGAATCTCAATCCGCTACTGAACTCCAATACGACCGACGTCTTCGTCGATCGTTTGATGTTCGAACCGCTGCTCAGCGCCGATGCGAAGGGCAATCCGCTGCCGATGCTTGCGGTGCAAGTTCCAACGCAGCAAAACCGCGGAATCAGCGCCGACGGTCTCACGATAACCTATCATCTCCGGCGAGGCGTCAAATGGACCGACGGCGTGCCGGTAACGTCGAACGATGTTAAGTGGTCGTGGCAAGCGATCATGAATCCGAATAATAACGTCGTATCACGCCACGCCTACGACTACGTTTCCAGCATCGATACGCCGAACGCCGCCACGCTCGTCGTTCACTTGAAGCAACGTTTTGCGCCGTTCGTGGACTCGTTCTTCGCCGAAAGCGACCAGCCGTATATGATCGGCCCGGCGCACGTCCTGGCGCGCTATTCCAATATCAACCAAGTTCCGTTCAACAACGCGCCCACCGTGAGTGACGGGCCGTTCAAGTTCGTCGAGTGGGCGCACGGCGATCATATATCACTGACGAAAAACGACGGGTTCTTCTTGGGGCGCCCGCGCCTAAACCGTATCGAAGTGCGCGTCGTTCCAAACGAAGAAACGTCCGTCAATCTGCTGCGAACGCATTCCATCGATTACATGTTTCAAGCGTCTATTCAAAATTACGAGACGTTGCGCACCCTTCCCGACGCCACAATCGTCTGGGTTAACGTCAACGGTTATGAGGCCGTTCAGCTCAACGTTGCGCGACCATTTCTCACCGATCCCCGTGTCCGGCTCGCAATCGCCTACAGCATCGACAAGGAAGAAATCGTGCACACGCTGGCGTGGGGCACGCAGACCGTCGCGACGGCCGATATCCCGCACTGGATGTGGGCGTACAATCCGAGCATTCGCAGCTACCCGCACGATCCGGTGAAAGCGCGCGAGTTGCTGCGCGAGGCGGGCTGGGCGGTAGGGCCGGACGGCATCATGCGTAAGGGCGGCGAGCCGTTGCAGCTGGTGATGGTCACGAACAACTCCAACGCGACCCGCCGCCGTGCGGGCATGGAAGTGCAAGCGATGCTGCGCCAATCGGGCATCGATACCGAGATAAAGTACTATCCCGGCGACGTGCTCTTCGCGCCCGCCGGCGCGGGCGGTATCCTTCAGCTCGGCAAGTTCGACCTCAGCATGGCCGGTTGGTACGCCGGGATCGATCCGGACGATAGCACGCAGCTCATGTGCGAAAACTTTCCTCCCAGCGGCTACAACTATTCGCGCTATTGCAACCCCCAGATGCAGGTTGCGCAGCACATCGCCCTGACCCAGTACGATCGCTCGGCGCGCCTTCCGGCATACTACAGGATCCAGCAGCTTCTCATGCGCGACAATCCGTACGTCTTCATCTACTGGCTTCGCCAGATGGAGCCGATCAGCGTCGATTTCCACGGTTTCGATCCCAACCCGGTAGTCGAGTCTTGGAATGCGTGGCAATGGACCATTTAGGCCTCAGCGAGCTGACGTGGCTGCGTAAGGTCATCGCGGAGCGCGCCTTGACGCGCGGCGATTACGTGCTCGCCGGTGGGGCGCGCAGCGACTACTACATCGACAAATTTCGCCTCTTTGCCGATCCGACGGTGCTGCGCCGTATTGCTCGGCTCTTTGCTCCGGTGATCGCCGACATCAATCCCGATCTCGTCGCCGGAACCGAACTCGGCGGTGTCGTCGTCGCGACGGCGGTCTCTCAAATGTCGAGCATACCGATGATTGCCGTGCGTAAGAAGCCGAAGGCGTACGGTGCCTTTGCAAACGAGTTTGTGGAAGGCCCTTATCTGCCCGGGCAACACGTCTTGCTGCTCGAGGACGTCGTTACCAACGGACGCGATCTGCTTTTGGCCGCGTCGCGTTTGCGCGAACTCGGCATGAAGGTAACGCCCTACGCGGTCATCAGTCGCGGTCTCGCGCCGGTGCATGCGCTCATTCAGTTTTCGCTGCCGTCCGACGATCCGAAGACCGACAACTAGCTAGCTAGAGTTCCTGCGTCAGGCCGTCCTGTGCGGCGACGACCGAGCCTGCGAAGCGACGCTTCGCCGCATCGACCAGCGCCTGCGGTTGGAATGCCGCCGGATAATGGGTCAGGACCAGGCGAGTAACACCCGCCTGTTGCGCCATCTCGCCCGCTTCCTCTGCGGTGCAATGACCGCTCTGCGCGGCCTCGTCGCGCTGGAGCCCGAATCCGGCCTCGCACAAGAAGACCGACGCGCCGCGCGCGAGGTCGACGACCGCATCGCAGGGCCCCGTGTCGGCCGAGTACGTAATGCTCGCCCCGTTGCAGTCCGCTCGAGCGGCATAGGTTTCGACGAAGTGATGCGTCCTTCGAAAGCGCAGCGTCACGTCACCCACAATGAGCGGATCGCTCGCCTCGTACTCTCGAACGTCGAAGACGCTTTCGAAAAAATCCGCGGCAGCGTCGACTGACACCGCGTGGCGAAGCGCGTCGAGCCTATTGCGGCCGCCGGGTGGAAGCCAGAGCGACAGCCGCCGTTGCAGCGGCAGATGTCCGTACTTGAGCGTATACCGAAACGGCACCAGATCGAAAAAATGATCGGAGTGCATGTGCGAAATGACGATTGCGCCGAGCTGCCGGTAGTCGATTGCCAGCGCCAGCTTCGCAAACGAACCGGTGCCGGCGTCGAGCAGAATCGCTGCTGCACCGGAGCGGACGAGGTAGGCGCTCGACGCACCGCCGGGCCGCGGCATCGCCGGGCTCGACCCGACGATCTGCAGCGTTAGCCTAGCGACGTAAGCACCTCCTCGGCGTGCTGGTCAACGTTGACCTTCGGCCACACTTTGCGAATTCGACCGTCCGCATCGATGAGGAACGTCGTGCGCGCGTTCACTCCGAGCGCTTTGTAGAGCTTGGACTCTGTATCCGCGAGTAGCGTAAACGGAATCGAATACTTGTTTTTGAAGCGTTGGTGCGATTCGACCGAATCGCGGCTGACGCCGACGATTTTAGCCTTCTTCTTCTCAAACTGGCCATACATATCGCGAAACTGCGACGCTTGGCTCGTACAACCGGGCGTATCGTCTTTCGGATAGAAATAGAGCACCAGCGGCGTTCCGAGCAGATCCGTCGTCGAAATTTCGGCTCCCTGGTCGTCGAGAAGCGTCACGTCGGGAAGCCGGTCGCCTTCGCCAAGCATTTTTCGGCCTTTCTAGAAAACGGTTTACGGTGGTTGTTTCGCCTCATCCATTGGCTGCGGCCCTTATCGAACGCCTGCAGGGCGGCAACGGCATGCGGGTTCTCGATTTCGCGGCCGGCAACGGCCGCAACACTGCAGCGCTGCAGGCCGCCGGTATCGCCGTCCTCGCGGTCGACGATGAAGCCGCAGCAACCGCAGAAGCGCTGCGCGACATTTCCGGCCCGTTCGACGCGACGATTTCAACGCATGGCCTGCTGCACGGTACGTACGATGCGATTGCGTTGCGCATAGCGGCAATCGCCGAGCGGCTACGTACCGGCGGATTGCTCTATGCCACCTTCGGTTCGGTGCGTGACGCGCGGTTCGGCCAAGGGCGGCGGCTCGCCGATTGGACTTTTGCCCCGGTCGATGGCGACGAGCGTGACGTTCCGCATACGTACTTCGACCGGGATCGCATCGCGGCGCTGGTCGCGCCATACTTCGACATCGAATCGCTCGAAGAAGTCGGCGTCGACGACGTGGCCGGCCGCTGGGCACATCTCGCAAAGCCGCTGCAGAGCGCGGCGCACTGGTTCGCAATCCTTCGCCGCCGGTGACGATCGTTATCCGGGCGACCGCCCTGCTGGTGATGGCGGTCCTATCCGCATGCGCGCCGGCGGGCACGCGTCGCACGTCCGGCGACACGCTTGCATTCAGCGGCCTGGCAGGCGAACCCGACTCGCTCAATCCGATGCTTTCGAACGAAGCCGACGAGCTTAATTTCAGCCACCTGTACATGTCGTATCTCATCGAAAACGACGCCACCGGCGCAGCCGTGCCCGAGATCGCGCGCGAAGTGCCGACGCGCGCCAACGGCGGCATCTCGCCGGACCTGCGTACGATCACCTATCACATTCGGCGTAACGTGCGCTGGCAGGACGGCGCGCCGCTCACCGCGGCCGACATCGTCTTCTCGTATCGTGCGGTCGTAAACCCGCGCAACAACGTGCCGACCCGCGTCGGCTACGAGGAAGTTCGAAGCATCAAGGCGCCGGATCCGTACACCGTCGTCGTCGGCTTGCGGCGCGCGTTCTCGCCATTCGTTCAATATTTTTTCGGGCCGCAGGGAACCGGCGCGATCATGCCGCGCCATCTGCTTAAGTCGTACGCCGATCTCAATCGCATCCCGTACGACGCGCTTCCGGTCGGATCGGGGCCTTTCCGCGTGGTGCGCTGGCGACACGGCGACAGCATCGAACTCGCCGCGAATCCATGGTACTGGCGCGGCAAGCCGAGAATCGCGCGGATCGTCTACCGCGTCATTCCCGATCCCGACACGCGCCTCGAGCAGCTGCGCACCGGCGAAGTGGACGCATACTTCGATATCGACCCGCAGCTGTTGCCGCAAGTGCGCCGGATTCCAAACGTGCAGGTCACGCTAACGCCGGTGAACGATCTGCACGTGCTCCGCTTTAACTTACGCGACCCGGCGCTGCGCGATCCGATCGTCCGGCGTGCAATCGCGATGGGCATCGATCGCCGAGCCCTCATCTCCGCGGCCACGCACGGAAGCGGAAAGATCATCGACGCGGACCAGCCCTTCAGCGGCTGGGCGTACGACGCGACGACGCCCGCGATCCGGTACGACCCGGCGGCTGCGCGGCGACTTCTGCACGGTAGAAACCTCGAACTGACCCTGGCGATCGCCCCGCAGATTATCAATGGATCGCGTCTGGTCGCGTCGGTGCTGCAAGAGGATCTTCGCCGCATCGGCGTGCGCGCGACCGTCAAACAGTATTCCAGCGCGATGTATTATGGACCGGTTGCGCAAGGCGGCATCCTCGCCGCGGGCCGCTATCAGCTCGCGTACGACGCGTGGTGGGTGCTCGGGAACGACCCGGACGATTCGTGGAACTTCGGCTGCGATCAAACACCGCCGGCCGGACTCAACTATTCGTTCTGGTGCAATCGCGCAGCCGATGCGGCTTCACGCGATGCGCTGGCCACCTGGGATCGGGCACGGCGCACGGCCGACTATGCCGTCGTGCAGCGCGCGATCGTCACCGATCTACCGGTCTTTACGCTGTGGCAGGTCCGCATTCCGGACGCATATCGCAGTTACGTGCACGGCATCGCGCCCGCCCCGATGGGCTCGACTTTCTGGAATGCCTGGAGTTGGACCGTCTCACCATGAAATCAAGTCTTTCATTGGGCTTGAGGCGTTGGCATAGAGGCGCTTCTCCATGCGGCCGGCGAGAAATGCTTGCCGTCCGGCGATGACGGCGTGCTTCATCGCTTCGGCCATCATAACGGGATCCCGTGCGCTCGCAATGCCGGTATTCATCAGCAGTGCGTCCACGCCCAGCTCCATCGCGATTGCCGCATCCGAAGCCGTGCCGACGCCCGCATCGACGATCACCGGAACCGCGGCGCGCTCTTTGATGATGCGAATCGAGTAAGGATTGCAGACGCCGAGTCCGCTGCCGATCGGCGCGGCGAGCGGCATCACCGCCGCACAGCCAAGCTCCTCGAGCTGTTTGCACGCAATCGGATCGTCACCGATGTACGGCAGCACCGTGAACCCGTCTTTGACCAGACGTTCTGCCGCGAGCAGCGTCTCGCGGGTGTCGGGATGGAGCGTCTGGGCATCGCCGATCACTTCGAGTTTCACGAGATCGGTTTCGAGCAGCTCCCGCGCGAGCTGCGCCGTCAGAATTGCTTCCCGCGCGGAATAGCACCCGGCGGTGTTCGGAAGTATCGTGTAGCGCGACCGGTCGACGTAATCGATCAACGTCTTTCCCTCGGCATTATCGAGATTGATCCGCCGAATCGCGACGGTTACCATCGCGGCCCCGCTCGCGGCGTGTGCGGCTTTCATCACGTCCATCGAAGGATACTTGCCGGTTCCGACGATCAGTCTCGATTCGAACTCGTAGCTGCCGATTCTCAATGCGCCATCGTTCATTGCGCTAGCCTCCCGCGACCGCTTCGATGATCTCGACGCGATCGCCGTCTTGCAGTCGCTGCGTTTCGTACTCGGTGCGCCGCACGACACGGTCGTTGCAGGCGACGGCGACGCCGGTGCGCGCCGTACCGAGCAATTCCAACAGCATTCCGACCGTGAGCTCGTCGGGCAGCTCGCGCAAGCGGCCGTTTACGGTTGCTCTCACGCGTGCGTGATTCGTTGCGCGGCGCGATCTTCCGTGTGGAAGCGAGCAATCGAGAAGGACTCCAGCGCCGAGCTTTCGTCGCGCTCGATCGCATCGGCAATTAAACGCGCCGTCGCCGGAGCCAGCAGAATTCCGTTGCGATAATGCCCCGTTGCGAGGAAGAATCCGTCGAGTTCGCTCGGCCCCAAAATAGGACGGCCGTCGGGTGTACCGGGCCGCAAGCCCGACCAACTCTCCGTCATCGTAAACGAACCGAGCGCCGGGGCTGCATCGAGTGCCGAGTGCAACAGCGCGTGCACCCCTTCGGCGGTGACGCGCTCGTCGAAACCGCTCGATTCGACCGTCGCGCCGATTAGCAGACGGCCGTCGTCGCGCGGAACGAGGTACGCTCCGGGAACCCACGTCGCGCGACGCACAAAACCGCTGGGAACGCTCAGCGCAATCATCTGTCCTTTGATCGGTTCGATCGGCGGAACGCACGATCGCGGTACGCCGTGCAGTTGGGCCGCCCACGCGCCGCACGCATTAACGACGGCTCGCGCGCCGTTGAAGCCGCGGTCGCTGCGCACCCCGAGGACGCGTCGCGCGTCGCACTCGACTTCCAACGAAAAATTCTGCTCGATCCGAACGCCGCTCGCATCGCAAGCAGCCGCGAGCGCGCGCCCGAGCCTGCGGTTGTCGACCTGGCCTTCGTCGCGTTTGAGTAGGCCGCCGGTGAGCGAAGCGCCGAGCCACGGCTCGGCGGTCAGAACCGCACTGCGATCGAGCGGCTCACAGCCGACTCCACGAGCTTGCAACGCTTCAGCTTGCCGCCGAAGCGCGTTCATTTCGGCGGCATCGAATGCCGCGTACAAAACGCCGTCGAGCCGCAAGTGCGCATCGATGCCGCTCGCGTCCCGAATTCGCGCGACGAAATCGGGATATTCGCGCAGTGAAGCGGCGCACAACGCCAGCAGCGGTTCGTCGGTGATCCGCTCGGTATACGGCGCGAGCATTCCGGCGCCCGCCCAGGATGCCGCTCGCGCGGGCTCGGCACGGTCGTAGACACGCACGGCCGCGCCGCGCTGCGCAAGTTCGAATGCAATCGATAGCCCGATTAAGCCGGCGCCGACGACGATGACGTCGCCCATTCTACATTCCGAGGTAGACCGGGCCTTCGCCACCCTGCGGCGGTACCCAGGTGATGATTTGATACGGGTCCGCGATGTCGCAAGTCTTGCAGTGCACGCAGTTGGTGAAGTTGATCTGGAGCCGCCCTTGAAAGCCGCCGTCGGTCTTCTCAAACATGGGCTCGTAGACCGCCGCCGGACAGAAATACTCGCATGGGTTGCCGTACTCGCGCGTGCAGCGGTCCCGGCAGATGTTCGTATCCGACACGATCAAATGGCACGGCTGATTCTCTTCGTGCATCGTCCCGCTGTTATAGACGTCGCTGAGCTTGTCGAACGTCAAGATATTATCGACCTTGGCGCGCGGCGTAGAAGCCGGTTCGAAGCCCATTTTCTTCATTCGCGCGTATCCCGGCTCGCCGCGCAGTTTGTCGATGAAGCCGAAGCCCGCACCGCCGGTAAAGGTCGAAAGTCCGGCGTTGATGAGACCGGCGAACATTCCGCCGCGAAATCCCTGATGGAAGTTGCGCGCCGTCCGCAGCTCGGCGAATGCCCACGATTCGTTGAAGCGGCTTTCGAACGAACTCAACGTTTCGCGATCGTACTTTTCCTCTTGCAGCGCATCCCAAATCGTCTCGGCAGCGAGCATGCCGGATTTCATGCCGAGATGGATGCCCTTCAGGCGCATTCCGTTGAGGAAGCCCGCCGAATCGCCGACGATCAAGAGACCGTCGGCATACGCCCGCGGCATCGCGAAGAGACCACCTTCGGGAATTGCTTTGGCGCCGTAGCGGATCATTTTTCCGCCCTCGAGCATCTTCGCGATTGCGGGATGCTCTTTGTAGCGCTGTAGTTCGTTGTGCGGATCGGTCGTCGGGTTCTTATAATCCAGTCCGGTGACGAAGCCGATGTCCAAGACGTTGCCGGCCATGCCGTAGATGAATCCGCCCCCGAACGTTTCGTACGGCAGCGGATACCCGAGCGTGTGAATCACTGCGCCGGCTTTGAAACGATCGTCGGGAAGCTGCCAAAGCTCTTTGACTCCGGCGGCATAGACTTGCGGCTCTTTGCCGGCGTACAGATCGAGGCGTGCTGCCGCCTGTTTTGTCAGCGTTCCTCGCGGGCCCTCACCGAGCACGACCACCTTAGCGATGATGTCGGCGCCGGGTTCGTAGTTCGATCTCGGCTGACCGTTGTGATCGAGGCCCTTGTCGCCCGTTCGCACCCCGATGACGCGATTCTCGTGCCAGAGCAGCTCCTGCCCGGGGAATGCCGGAAAGACTTGCGCGCCGCCCTCCTCCGCGACCTCACCGAGCCATTTGCAAATTTTTTGCAGCGATGCAACGTACTTGCCATGATTGCGCAGCGGCGGCGGCGTGAAAGGAGCCTTGATCTTGCCGCGAGCGGTAAGGAACCAGAGCTCGTCGCTCGTTACGGCCGATTCCACCGGCGCCTTTTCGCGCCACGCCGGCAGCAGTTCGTCGAGCGCGCGCGGATCCATGACCGCGCCGGACAAGCCGTGATGGCCGATCTCGCCACCCTTCTCAATGACTAGAATTTCGAGCGCGCGCCCGGCCGCCTGCGCCAATTGTCCGAGCCGAATCGCGCCGGCGAGACTGGCCGGGCCGGCCCCGACGAAGAGCACGTCGACTTCAAGCTTATCGCGTTCGGGCATACGGCCTAGTTACGCTCGATGGGAGCCGGACTCCTCAAGGAGCGCATCGAGGGCACACGAGACCGCCGCGGCATGCATGGCGACGCGCGTTTCCCACGCCGCCGCCGACGGCGTTTCGAACGTCAGCACGTGCGCAGCCCCCTTACGAGCGAGCGCCAGGGAGTACGAAAGCCCTCCAAGCACGAGCCCCTCATGTGCCGCATCGGCGGCGACGCGTCCGCGTTCGCGAGTGCAGTGCGCGTCATCGAGCGGCCCCGCCACGTCAAAAGTCGCCTCGAGCGGATCGATCGGGAAGCCTTGCTGCGCAAGCGCCTCCACGACACTTCTTCCGAGATGCGCGCCGCCGTACTCGTAACAATAAAAACCCGTCGCGTCGCAATCCTCGTGCAAGTCGATGGAGAGCGTAAAACTCATCCCGCGGTTTGCCGCGATGATCGCCGAGGCTTCGGGCGAGCTGCCGTCGCCGGCAAACGTTCGGTTGACGTCGATGCCCTCCGCGTTCGCGCGGCTCTGCGCGATGAAACCGCTCGGATTCGTGCAGGGCCACAGACGATAGCAAAACTCCGGCCGAAGCTCGGCGCGCTCCACAAGTTGTAGGAGCGCCCACGGTCCGGCCGGCTCGTCGCCATGGATACCGGCGGCAAGGGCAACCCTCGGACGGCGCGCGTCGCCGATATCGGCGCGAAGCAGCGTTCTGCCGGACGGCCCGCAGCCGATGCGTTGCAGGCGGACGCGCGCACCGTGCAGCGATTGCCAGCGCTCGGCGAGTTCGCGGTAGGTGCCGCCGCTCGAAATCATAACTCGTTCAACCCATGGATGCTTCACCGCGTCGCAGCTTCGGCAGCGATAACAACGCGCCGGTCGCGCCCGAAATATTGCAAGCCATCATCGATGCAAACGAAGGCGATGCGGTCGGCTACGGCGACGATCCGTGGACGGGGCGCGCGATCGCGCGATTCAAAGAGCATTTCGGCGATCGGACTGACGTCTATCTCACCTTCAACGGCACCGGCGCAAACGTCGCCGCGTTGAGCTCACTGCTGCGTCCATGGGAGGCGGTACTCGCTCCGGCGAGCGCGCACTTGCAAACCGACGAGTGCGGAGCACTCGAGCGCTTCGCCGGATCGAAGGTGATCCCGATCGCGACCCCCGACGGCAAGATCCGAGCGTCGGACGTCGAGCCGTATTTGCTCGCGGGGCACGGCGTGCACTTCCCGCAGCCGCGCGCGATCTCGATCTCCCAAGCGCCCGAGTTCGGCGGGATCTACGAGCTGGAGGAAGTGCGCGACCTTTGCACCTTCGCACACGAACGCAGTTTACTCGTGCATATGGACGGCGCGCGCCTAGCCAACGCCGCGGTTGCGCTCGGTACGACCTTGCGTGAGGCGACCGTTGATTTAGGCGTGGACGTGTTGAGTTTCGGCGGAACGAAGAACGGCCTGCTGCTCGGCGAGGCGATCTGCTTCTTCAATCCGGAGCTGTCCGGCGAAGCGCCGCCGTACGTACGGAAGCAGTCGATGCAACTCGCCTCCAAGATGCGCTATCTCGCCGCGCAGTTGGATGCGTTGCTGACCGACGACCGTTGGGCGCGCTACGCATCGCACGCTAACGCGATGGCGCAGCTGCTCTATCAGCGCGTGCAGGACATAGCCGGCATGCGCGTGACTCGGCCGGTCCGCTGCAACGCCGTCTTTGCAACGCTCGACCGCGACGCAATCGAAGCAATCCAGCGCGAATTTTTCTTCTACGTGTTCGACGAAGGACTGCCCGAAGTACGCTGGATGACGCACTGGGCGACGACGGAGCAAGACGTCGAGGA
>JAMXLK010000060.1 GCA_024281075.1 Vulcanimicrobiia bacterium | reverse complement strand
CTCATGCGAGCTCGCTCGGCGAGTATTTCTTGCGAAAGACCCGCGGCCAACCGGTGTTCTTTTAGGAGCGCTCCAAACGGGATGCCCAAAGGCGCTCCCTCATCCTCCATGGCCTCCGTTTTCTGCGTGAGCCCGTTCACTCCTCAGCTCGAGACGTTTCGCAACTGTCCGGGCCACGTGTCCGGCTGTCGGTTAACGGCAGAGCCTCGGCGACGGATGATGAGCTCGTGGAGCAGCAGCTATTCCTCGAGCGCGCCATCGAGCAGTACGGCAAAGCGACGTATAACTTCGCCTATCGTTTGACGGGAAACGATGCTGACGCGAGCGATCTCACGCAGGAGGCCTTCATCCGCGTTTTTCGGGCGTGGCACAGCTTTAAACCGGGGACGTCGTTTCTTTCTTGGGTCTTTCGGATCGAAACGAACCTCTACCGAGACGAACTTCGGCGGCGTAAGGTGCGCTGCTATGCTGAAGAGATTCACGAGCGGCCGTTCGAGCCGATCGACGACTATGTAGAAGCGCACCTAAGCGAACCGCTCTCCAAAGCACTTTCGGACCTCACGCCGCTTCAACGCAAGATCGTCCTGCTGGCGGACGTTGACGGGTGCAGTTATCGTGAAATCGGTCAGATCGTGGGGTGCTCGGTGGGCACGGTACGGTCTCGTCTTCACCGCGCTCGACGCGAGTTACGAAAGCTCGTTACCCACTATATGACGTTGTTTACGACGCAAAGACAAAGGTGACCGCCTCCTTCGCCGGAGGTTTTCTAGACCGCGGTCGCCGCCTGGAATTGCAAGCCCACGAAATCGTCTTGTGCCGGAATCGTGCCGTTTTCCGTGATCGACGTTATCAATGCGGCGATACGCCGCGAGCTGCGTCGCGGAGCGACCATCTCTTGATTGTGGCGGATTTCGGCTAATCGTTCGGGTGCGCCGATCAACGAACGAACGGCCGTGACGACGCTGGAAGCACCCTGGAGCGCGATCAAGCCCAAGCCGTTATGCCGGACGAAGTCGACGTTGCCGCGTTCTTGTCCCGGAACGAAATCGTACACGACGACGGGCAGCTGCGCCGCATTCGCCTCCGCGAGGGTTCCCGGGCCGGCTTTGGTGACAAGCAGATCGACGGCGCGAAAATACTCCGGAATCTTGTCGGTGAAGCCGAGCACGTGCATCGGCGTCGGCAGCGATGCCGCGACTTCCCCGAGTTTTTGCGCGAGCGGTTCGTTGCGGCCGCAGACGACGACCAGCTCGATCGGCAATCGAGCTTTTGCGAGCGCTAACGCGGTCGATAAGAGTTTGCCTCCGCCTTCACCGCCGGCCATCAGCATCACGACCGGCGTCTCGTAGGGAAGATGCAGTAACTTGCGCAGCTCCGCCTTGCTGCCGGTAACATCGTCAAATTTCGGATGAATCGGATGACCGAGCAGCCGCAACCGCGACGGCGAAACGCCGCGCGAGAGCGCGCGTTGATAGACCTCTCGAGCGGGAACGACGACCGCATCGGCGTCCGGGACGAGCCAGGATTCGTGCACTTTGCCGAGATCCGTGATGACCGTGACCACCGGAACGTGGTGCATATGCGCGTCGTCGCGCGCGCGTAGCGCAGCGTGATTGAGCAGCGGGTGAATCGAGACGATGACGTCGGGCCGATAGTCGATGAAGAGATCGCGCAATCGTTCCCGGTAGAGCGGCTCGCAGAAGCGCACCAGCGCTTTATATCGTCGCCGGCCGTTCGTCGCGTGGTAGAGCGCTCCGTATACGGGCGGTGCGTAGCGCAGCGCCATGCTGTAGCCCAGTCCCAACTGCGTCAGCGGAAACGAGCAGTGGGCGGCAACGTCTTCAATGCGATGCTCGTAGGTGAAAGGCGACTTCGTTTCATCCAGAGCGGCCGCGATGGCGTTCGCAGCGCTGCGGTGGCCGCCGCCCGTGTCTGAAATCAAGAGAAGCGCCCGTTTGGTCATTCGTACTCCCGATTAGGCTCTAGCAGGCACCCTCCTGGTCGCTCGCCTGCAAGCGTTACGCGCTCGGCGGCTGGTCGGAGCAAGCCTCGCCATCAGCGCTCGAGCCGGCGCGTCGTAGAAGCGGAAGATATCGCCAAACTCGATATCGGGGTTTCGGTGATGCCCATCGTGGTCCTCGGGAAGCACGATCGACAGCGGGCGCAGGAGCCGTCGAAGCCGATCCGGGGTCCGCCAGCCGAGTTGGCTGGTGTGACGCCACCACACGTGCAGCTGACCGAGTGCGAGTCCGGCTAGCGCTCCGGGCCACGAGAAGCGCCAAAGGAGCGCGGCGACGGCGAGGTACGGCACCGCGCCCAAAAGGCCGTCGAGCAGGATGGCCGGACTCGTCGAGAGCACCGCGTGGTCGAAGTACGATCGGCGGCGATCGTGATGCGTACGCAAGTGGAGCGTGAACCAGAGATGCTGCGGCACGTGATAGAAAAACGTGGACGCAAAATCTCCGGCAACCAACGTGACGATGAGAGCGATAACAAAATACGTAGCGGCGGTGATCTCGTTATGTAGCTGCACGGTTCATACCATATACCACACGAACGCGCATGTCAGCGCATCGGTGCATTTGGCGCGTGCGCTTAACATCGCGTTAAGCTGGCCGTCGCCCGCCAACGTGAATGCGTTGCGCGGCGCCGTGCTGATCCGCGACGGCCCAAAGCTCGACAAATCCGAGCTGGCGATTGCCCGAGCGATTCTCCGGACGAATCCGCGACTCACGCAGGGCGCGGCCTTACTCTTCGCCGGTGCGACTTCGGACGCGGCGAACGCGCACGGTTTGCCGTCCGATTTCCTCGCCGCGACGCTGTTGCAAGAGTCGGCCTACGATCCCAACGCGCTCTCCTCGGCCGGCGCCATCGGCATCGCGCAGTTCATGCCCGAAACCGCGGCCGGCGCCGGCGTCGATCCGTACGATCCGTTTGCGTCGATCGAAGGCGCCGCGGCGCTCTTGGGCGATTACGCCGGCGCCTATGCCGGACGTTATGCCGATCCGTATACCGCTGCGCTGGCGGCATACAACGCGGGACCGCTCGCGGTCGCGCATTACCGCGGCGTACCGCCTTATCCCGAGACGCAGCAATATATCGCGCTGATCTTCGATCGCTGGGCGCGCATCGTATCGTACGAGTCCCTTGACTCCACTCGGGATGACAAGAACCGGCCTAAGTAAAACGTTGAGGCCTTGCGTTTGAGAGACACGCTGCGCCAGCTCGTGGCCGTGCAGCCGCTCGGGTGGACCCAATCGGAAGCCGGCGAACCGAAGCTGCGGCGCGTCTTAGGCTGGCCCGCCTTGACCGGCATCGGATTGGGAACGATGCTCGGCGGCATCTTTCCCACGATCGGCGTAGGGGCGCACGCGGCGGGGCCGGCGGTGATCCTCGCGTACGTACTCTCCGGACTCGTAAGCCTGTGCGTCGCGCTTTGCTACGCCGAGTTTGCATCGATGGTGCCGGTTGCCGGCAGCGCGTACACCTACGCGTACGCAACGCTTGGAGAGCTCGTTGCGTGGATCATCGGCTGGGACCTGATTTTAGAGTACGGTCTTTCGCTGGCGCCGACGGCGTCGTCGCTCTCGGATTATTTCCAGCACATGCTCGGCAACGTCGGCATCGTCTTTCCGGCATGGGCGCAGACCGCAAATCTGCACGGAGCGCATCCGCAAGTCGATCTTTTCGCAGGCATCGTGACGCTGGCGATCGCGGTGCTCGTCGCGATCGGCATTCGTGAATCGGCCGGCGTTAACGGCGCGCTCGTCATGCTGCAGATCGTCTCGATGCTGGTCTTCATTGCGGCGGTCGCGCATGCGATCCGGCCTGCCAATCTGCACCCGCCGGCGCCGTTCGGGTATCACGGCATCCTCGCGAGCACGGCGCTCGTCTTCTTTGCATACATCGGTTTCGATACGGTCACGGTTGCCTCCGAAGAGGCGAAACGGCCCGAGCGCGACGTGCCGATCGGCATCATTCTTGCGCTCACCATCGGCGGCATTCTCTACGTCGCCCTGACGCTCTGCACCGTCGGCGTCTTACGATTCGACCGTCTCTCCGAAGGCGCCGCGATGCTCGATGCGCTCGGCGCCGTTAGCAAAAGCCATGCGCTGTATTGGGTCGTCGCGATCGGCGGCTTAGCGGGAAACACCACGGTCATGCTGACCTCGCTGCTGGGTCAAGTGCGCATCTTCTACGTCATGGCGCGCGACCGCATGTTGCCGCCGGGCGTCGCGCGGATTCATCACGTGTTTCGTACGCCCGCGCGCATGACGCTCATCACGGGCGTGGTCGTCGCGATTTTTGCGGCAATCTTGCCCTTGACCGCTCTGCTTCAACTGGTCAACATCGGAACGCTCGTCGCATTCGGAATCGTGTGCGCCGGCGTGCTGGTATTGCGCATCGCCAATCCCGCAGCGCCGCGGCCGTTCCGCGCGCCCCTCTTACCTCTCTTTGCAATCGCAGGCGCCGTCTCGTGCGCGTATCTCATCACCGGACTCCAGGTTGCCACGTGGGGGCGCTACATCGCGTGGTTCCTTATCGGAATGATCGCCTATGGCATCTACGGTTTCCGGCATTCACGATTGCGCATCGTCCCATAAGAGGTTTTTCGTCCGGGCCCAGGGGATGGTAGGCGGGCGTGACGATACGGACTGCGGTCTCAGACCGCTTTGAACTCATCACCGTGCCGCGGTCCAGGGGCGTGCCGTCCTTTGCCGACGACGTCGCACGCGGGCTGCAAGGCGATCCAAAGGAAATCTCCTGCAAATATCTTTACGATGACGTCGGCTCGGCGCTCTTCGATACCATCACGCGATTGCCGGAATACTATCTAACCGCGGCGGAGGCGCAGGTCCTAGCGGATTGGGGCTGGCAGATGGTGCGGCTGCTCGATGCGCCGGTCGACTTTCTCGAGTTGGGGAGCGGAAGTGCCGTCAAAACCCGCTTACTGATCGACGAAGCGCTACGCGTGCAGACGCAGCTCTGCTACAGCCCGATTGACATCTCGACCGAAGCCTTGCGTCAATCGTCGCTCGCGCTGGTCGAAGCGTATCCCGGACTGCACGTGCGAGCGTATGCGGGCGATTACTTTGACGTGCTCGGGTCGCATGCAGTCCGTCTCGGACGAAAGACGCTCGCAATGTTGATGGGCTCGAACATCGGCAACTACGAACCCGAGGATGCGCGCGAGCTGCTTGCGCTGCTCGGTGCGGCGCTGCGGCCGGGGGACGGACTTCTGCTCGGCGCCGATTTAAAGAAAGACCGCGCGACCCTTGAGCTGGCGTACGACGATCCGGCCGGCGTGACCGCCGCCTTCGACCGTAACGTGCTCGCGCGGATCAATCGCGAGCTCAACGCCGATTTTGACGTACGGAATTTTGCGCACGTGGCGCGTTACGACGCAGCACGGGGATCGGTCGATTCATTCCTGGAGGCGCGTCACGGCGCGGTGGTGACGATACGCTCGCTCAACCTCCGAATCCAAATTCGGCCCGGCGAGCGCATTCACACCGAATCGTCATACAAGTTTACCGATGACGAGATCGTTGCGCTGGCCGCGACGGGCGGTTTCGCGCCCGCGGCAGCATGGCACGATCGCGGGAAGCGGTTCGCCGTTCATTTGTTAGTACGCCAGTAGCCGCTGCGTCAACCGCAGCGCCGCATCGACCGCAATCGCAAGGACCGAAGCCGCGACGCTGCCGGCAACAATCATCGCGTTCTGATGCAGCGTTAGACCGTTGAAGATCAGAACGCCAAGCCCGACGCCGCCGACGTAACCGCCGAGCGTCGCGATTGCGATCATGGCGATTGCCGCAACTCGAATGCCGCCCACAAAAACCGGCAGCGCTTGCGGGAACTCCACGCGCCACAATACTTGCGCCGCCGACATGCCCAACCCGCGGGCCGCGTCGACCTGCGCGCGGTCGATGCCGTCGATCCCGGCGGCGATGCTGCGCGCGAGCATGAACTGCGCGTAAATCACGAGCGCCACGAAAATCGGCGCGAATCCCAAGCCGAATGCCTCGACGAAAACCGCGAGCAGCGCGAGGCTGGGGATCGTGTAAATCGCGCCGAGGGCGCCCAGCAACCATGGCGCGACGCGCGGACGGCGCGCCGCCAGAACGCCGAGCGGCAGAGCAACGGCGAGCGCGACGACGAGTGCGACCGCGACGAGTTCGACGTGCGCTGCCGCTAGCGCCGCCACCCGCCAAGGATGACTCGACAGGTAGCTCACGTTGCCCGCAGCAGCTCGCGCGTGCGCATATAGTAACGGCGATACACGTCATCCCCAGCGTGCACGAGCTGGCGCACGTACGGCGTCGCGGGATCTTGAAAAACGTCGAACGGTGCTCCGGCTTGTTCGATCCGCCCTTCCCGCATTACGACGATGCGATCGGCCAGCCGGAAGGCTTCGTCAACATCATGCGTGACGAAGATGGTCGTTGTGCGCAGCTCGCCGACGATGCGAATCAGCTCGCGTTGCAGCGCCGTGCGGACGACGACGTCCACCGCGCCGAACGGTTCGTCCATGAGCAGCGCGCGCGGGCGTGCCGCGATGGCGCGCGCGACGCCGATACGCTGCGCTTCGCCGCCCGAAAGCGCGCTCGGGCGTCGATTGCGATAGGCTGCCGGATCGAGCCCGATGAGTTGCAGCAGTTCGTCGACCCGCGCGTCGATGTCGCGGCGATTCCATCCCAGCAGCGAGGGAACGACCGCGATGTTCTGCGCGACGGTCATGTTGGCGAAGAGTCCGACGGCTTGAATCACGTAACCGACGCTGCGCCGCAGTTCGACCGCGTCGAGCCGTGCAACGTCGTTTCCGTCGACTTCAACGCGTCCGCTTTGCAGTGGAACGAGGCGGTTGACCGTTCGCAGCAGCGTGGACTTACCGCATCCCGAGGGTCCCAGCAAAACGACCAGTTCGCCGCCGCCAACTTCGAGCGAGATATCGGTCACGGCATTTCGCTGCACGCCGGCATACCGGACCGTGACGTCTTGGAAGCGTATGGATGCGGGATTCATCGTTTCAAAAACTGGGCGGCAACGTCGGCAGGATCGGCCTGGTCGTGTTCGACTTGCGCGTTCATCATCTGCGCGGCGCCGTTGGTAATGCGCGGCGAAACGGCGTTGAGCACGTCGGCGATCTTCGGCCGCGCGGCTAGCGCTTGTGCCCGCACGACCGGCGCGACGTTGTACGCGGACCAAAAATGACGGTCGTCGTGCAAGACGACGAGGTCGTTGGTCGCTATTGCGCCGTCCGTGCTGAACGCACTGGCGACCTCGGCGGCGCCTTGGAGGAGCGCGCGGTACTTCAGGGCGATGTCGTACGTGCGAATCTCGGCAAATTGAAATCCACCGTAGAAGCGTTTTAGGCCCGGCAGTCCGTCCGGTCGCGCGAGGAACTCCTGAATCGTCGCGAAGCGCAAGCGCGGAGCGGTCCGCGCGCAATCCGAGAGCGTCGCCAAACCATAACGCGTCGCGGACGCTCGCGTCGTGGCCAGCGCTTGTGAGTCGTTCATAGGAGCCGGAGCGAGCCACACGATGTCGTAGCGCTGCCGAAAGGCCTGTGCGACGACCTGGTATGCAGCGCGCGAATTCGAAATCGGCGGAAGGTGCAGCACGTCGATCAAAGCCGTGCCCGTGTACTCCGGATAGAGATCGATGTTGCCGCGTCGCATCGCGGCGATTGCGATTTGCGTCGAGCCGAGATTGAAGAGCCGCTCCACGTGCATCCCTGCCGCCTCGAGCGATTGCGCGTAGATCTCGGCAATGATGAACGATTCGGTAAAGTTCTTCGATCCTACGCGTACCGCCGAGCGGTCGAATACGCACCGCGTCAGCAGCGGCGCGGCCGCCGCCAGTGCCAGCGCACGCCCTCGCGAGATCACGCGCGTGCTGCGGTCAGTGCCGCCGCGGCGCCAAGCGACAAATCCGCGGCGAGCGCCAATACCGCAACGGCGGCGGCGCCCGCGAGCAAAAGTGCAGGATCGTCGGTCTGCAGACCGCGCACGATCTCGTCGCCGAGTCCACCGGCGCCGATGAAGGTCGCCAGCGTGGCGCTCGCAATCGTTTCGGTCGTCGCGGTTCGCAATCCGGCGAACGATACCGGCAGCGCAAACGGAATCACGACTCGCAGAAAGCGTTGCGTTCGCGTCATGCCCATTCCCGTCGCCGCGTCGAGCGCCGGCGCGGGCACACCCCGAATCGCTACGTCCACATTGATAACGATCGGCGGAATGGCGAGTAGTGCCAGAGCGACGATCGCCGGTGAAGCGCCGACTCCCAACCAGGGCAGGAGGAGCATGAGCACCGCCAGGCTTGGAAGCGTCCGCCCAATACCCGCGAACGCCAGGATGGCGCCGCGCAGCGCGGCCGAATGCGCGCACAGAATGCCCAATGGCAGGCCCGCTGCAAGCGCGAGCGCCAGCGCCGAGAGGGCAAGAACGAGGTGCTCGACGACGTGCGCGGTGAAGTCCGGCATATGGTTCTCCAGGCGCATTCGACGCCGACGCCGATTCCCGTTGCAACCCTCGACGACCCGTCGCTCTACATCAGCCGCGAGCTGTCGTGGGTCGAATTCAACGATCGCGTTCTCGAAGAAGCGCTCGATGCGCACACTCCGCTGATGGAACGGTTGAAGTTCGTCGCCATTTACGGCACGAACCTCGATGAGTTTTTCATGATTCGCGTTGCCGCGATCAAACAGCAGATCGAGGCGCAGGTCGTGCGGCGCTCGGAGGACGGCCGAACGCCGACCGAGCACCTCGCTGCGATCTCGGAGCGGCTACGGTCTTCGTTGCCGCAGCAGATGCGCGTGCTGAACGACGACCTGCTGCCGGCGCTCCAGCGTGAAGGAATTCGTCTGTTGCGCGTTTCGGAACTCGACGATGAAACGCAAAACGTGTTGGAGCGCACGTTTGACGACAGCGTTTTCCCGGTCCTGACGCCGCTCGCAGTCGACAGCGGTCATCCGTTTCCGTATATTTCAAACCTCTCGCTTTCGCTAGCGGTCGAGCTCGAGGAGTCCACGCGCGAAGGTGTCGAGCTGCACTTTGCCCGCGTCAAGATTCCGCCGACGCTGCCGCGTTTCGTTCCGGTGCAAGACGGCGACTCGGGAGAACGTCGCTTCGTGCTGCTCGAAGATCTCATCGCGCACCATCTCGACGTACTCTTTCCAGGCATGCACGTGCGGGATTCGTATCTCTTTCGCGTCACGCGCGACGCCGACTTAGATCTGCAAGAGGACGAGGCCGACGATCTTTTGCGTGCGATCGAGTCGGAGCTGCGCAGGCGCCGGTTCGGTGAGCCGGTGCGCCTCGAGATCGAGCGCGGCATGCCCGAATACATGCGCGATTTTCTCTGTAACTCGCTCGAGCTCGAAGCGGTCGACGTCTATGAAATCGACGGTCTGATGGCGCTGAGCGACCTCTGGCAGATCGTCAACCTTCCCGGATACGAGCACCTGCGCGACAAGCCGTTCCTGCCCGCGATTCCCAAGCGGCTCATCGGCGTTACCGACATCTTCGCACAGATTCGCGAAGGTGACATCATGCTGCATCACCCCTACGAATCGTTCGATCCGGTCATTCAGTTCTTGCAGCAAGCCGCCGAGGATCCTAAAGTGCTAGCGATCAAGGCGACGCTCTACCGGACGTCCGGAAAGAACTCGCCGATCGTTCGGGCCTTGCTCACCGCGGCGGAGAACGAAAAACAGGTCGCGGTCATCATCGAGCTCAAGGCGCGCTTCGACGAAGAGAACAATATCGAATGGGCAAAGCGTTTGGAGCGAGCGGGCGCGCACGTCGTCTACGGATTCGCCAATCAAAAGGTCCACGCCAAGACGCTCCTGGTCGTTCGCGAAGACGAGGACGGGCTGCGCCGCTACATGCACTTTGGGACCGGCAACTACAACGAGAAGACCGCGCTGCTCTACACCGATCTCAGCCTCTTCACGTGCCGGCCGGAGCTCGGCGCCGACGATACGCAGGTCTTCAACGCGCTAACCGGTTTTTCAAAAGTGACCGATTATGAGGATCTCTGGGTCGCGCCGGTGACGCTCCATCGCGAGCTGATCGCTCGCATCGACCGGGAAACCGAGCACGCTCGCGCAGGACGCCCGTCGGGAATCCGCGCGAAGATCAACGCGCTGACGGAAGTGGAAGTCGTGCGCGCGCTCTACCGTGCCTCGCAAGCCGGCGTCAAGATCGATTTACTGGTACGCGGCATGTGCGTGCTGCGTCCCCACGTGCCGGGCGTGAGCGAGAACATCCGCGTGCGCAGCATCGTCGGCCGCTTCCTCGAACATTCGCGCATTTTCGTCTTCGAGAACGGCGGCGAGCGCGAAACGTTCATGTCGAGTGCCGACTGGATGGGGCGCAATCTCGATCGTCGCGTCGAGCTTGCCGTGCCCGTACTCGATCCCGTTATGGCCGAGACGCTCGCTACGCACGTGCTCACGGTGTTGCTGTCCGATAACGTAAAGAGCCGCGAACTGCTGGTGGACGGCAGCTACCGGCGGCTCACACCGCGCAACGGTGAGATGCCGATCGACGCGCAGCGCGTCTTTCTCACTCAAGCTCAGGCGTAAGGCGCGCTAGCTCCAGCACGATCTTCCATTCGTGCGGCATCACCGGCTGCACCGAAAGACGTTGTCCGCGCCGGAGTAACGACATGCCGACGAGCCGCGGCTCGGCGCGCATCTGTGCGATCGTCACGGGTCGCGCCAGCGGCTCGACGTACGCGACGTCGACCATGAACCAGATCGGCTTGCCTTGCTTGGAGCGGCCGTCAAAGTACTCGCTCGTGCGGTCGAACTGCGTGAAGTCGGGATAGGCCTCTTTCACCACCTTGCAGATGCCGACGGCCGCCGGCTCCGCGATGCTCGAGTGATAGAAGAATGCGAGATCGCCGATGCGCATCTCCATCATGTTGTTGCGTGCCTGAAAGTTGCGCACGCCCGTCCATGGCGTGGTTCCGTCGGTCCGAAGCCGATCGAACGAATATGCGCTCGGCTCGGTCTTGAGCAGCCAGTGCCTGGGCATTCGCGGCTCTTTCGCCGCCGCCGGGTCGTGTGCTATGGTGGGCACCGATGCAGCGACGAATTATTCGATCCTCGCAAGGCGGCTGGGAGGGCGTCGAACCGGCGGGCTACACGCCGGATGCGCCCGGCACGGGCGTCGCTCGCCACACGCTCGTAGGAAGCCGCAAGAGCGAGGCGAGCGAGCCGGGGCCGCGGATGGAGCTCCGTTACTTCGAAGTGCAGCCGGGCGCCGCATCGCGCCTCGAAAAGCACGAGCACGAACACTACGTCATCGTGCGTGAAGGCCTGGGATACGCGGTGATCGGTGATACCGCAACGGAAATTGGTCCGAACGACGTGATCTACGTCGGGCCGTTGGAGCTGCACCAGTTCGTCAATCGCGGTCCGACGCCGTTCGGATTCTACTGCGTCGTCGATACGTGTCGCGATTTTTCGCAAGCGCCCACGTCAGAAGATCTCGCTCGGCTCGAATCCTCGCCCGCCGGCGCCGTCGCGAAACCGTTCGCCGTACCGCCCCCGGCTAAACGCTAAGGTTCGGAGCCGGTTGCGATGGGACGTGAGGGGTCGCTGATCCATTCGCTCCACGAGCCGTTGTAGACGCGCGAGCCTTCCAGGCCCGCGTGCTGCATCGCTAGTTGGTTGACCGTGGCGGAGACGCCGGAGCCGCATTGGTGCACCGTGCGTTTCGGATCGAAGCCCGCGCGCTCGAAGTCGGCGCGCAGCTCTTGGGAAGATTTCAACGTGCCGTCGGGCCGAAAGTTTTCTTCGTAGCACCGGTTCTTGGCGCCGGGAATATGACCGGCGACCGGATCCATCCCGCCGGCCACGCCGCTATAACGATCGTGCGCGCGCGCATCGATCAGCTGCATGGCATCGCTGCGAAGATGCTGCGCAACGTACGTCGCATCGACGACATACTCGGGACGCAGCCGAAGCGTCAACGAGCCTTCGCGCACCGGCTGCATCGGTGCGGCGGTGACGGGATATCCGCGCGCTTTCCAGGCCGTGAGGCCGCCGTCGAGTATCGCAACGGCATCGTGTCCGATCCAGCGCGCGAGAAACCAAAAACGCGGCGCCCAAATATCGCCGCCGTCGTCGTACGCGACGATTTGCGTATCGGCGTTAACGCCGCGAACGCGGAGGAAGCGCGCGAGACCCTCGGGGTCGGGCAGCGGATGGCGGCCGTTCGTGCCGGTCTTGGGTCCGCTCAAATCGGTTTCGGCGTCGGCGAAGAATGCGCCGGGAATGTGCGACTCGTCGTACAGCCGCCGGCCGAGTTCAAAATCCTCGAGCGAATGCCGGCAATCGAAGATCACGAGTTCGGAACTCCCGAGCCGTTCGTGCAGCTGCTCGGCAGAAATGACCGTCGTGTAGGTCACTGACGCAGATCGATCGTTTCTTTTCGTGCCGCCGGCGCGCCGAAAGCTTCCTCGAGCGTCGTTTGCAGCTCGCCGCTCTCCGCCATCGGGCCGAGAATATCCGTATCGCCGTAAAACTTGCCCTTGATGAAGACCTTCGGCAGCGTGGGCCAATCGGTCATCGCGGAAAGCGCTTCACGTTTGGGCATGTTTTCGAGCACGTCGATCACTTCAAATGGGTAACCGAAGTGGTTGAAGAATTCGATCGTCTCCAGCGTAAATCCGCAGCGCGGCGCCGTTTTCGTTCCTTTGCCGTACACGACGATTGTATTTGCCGCAAGCTCGTTTGCGATCTCGTCCTTGTAATCCATGTTTCTCTTACTCCTGCGCGGTAATGGTTTTAAGCTCGACGGCGTGCACGCGACCGTCCGCGAGCGCCTCGCGCAGCGCGCCGTACACCAGCTGATGCTGCTCGATGAGCGTCTTGCCGGCAAAGGCTTTCGAGCGCACCGTGACGTTGAAATGGTCCATCGTGCCCGTGCGGTCCACGACGCCGACCTCGGCATCGGGGATTCGGGCTCGTATCAATTGCGTGAGCGAACCGTTATCGATCACGACTTCAGGCGGGGCGAATGTCCGGAGTTGAGCGCTTCGGCCAGACCGCGCGCCTCGCCGAGCGTTTCGGGTAGACGCGTCGCACCCTTGGAGAGCGCGATCGTTACTCCGCTGGCGACGAGAATGCCGGTTACGCCAACCAAAATCGCGGGCACTCCGCTTGCACGCAGCGGACCAATCTCAATGGTAAAGGTTTGCTGCACGCGCGCGAGGCCGCGAAAGAAGGCGCGCAGGCTCTTGGCTCGGTTATTCATCGCCGGGGTCTCTACGTCGCCGTAAACGGGAAGGCCTGGCAAGGAGTAGCGCGCGAAGCTGCTTGCTCCTATGCTACCGATTCTGCTTGCGGTATGCTGCCTGGTCGGTGGAAGCGTTCGCACGCCAAGCGGCGCGCCGATCGCTCGTGCGGAGATCACCTTGCGGGGCGCGCAGACGTTCGGGGCGACGACTGATGACAGAGGGAACTTTACGGTGACGATTCCGCGGGGGCGATACGATTTGACCGTCGCTTCACGTGGCTACGCTACGGTCACGGTGAATACGGGCGATGTGAGCGAAGGGTCGCACATCGATGTCGTGCTCGAACCGAGCGATACTCCGCAACTGCGCACCATCGGTGTGGTGACCGTCAGTGGCGGCTATACGCTGACGCGCGACGTTGTCCCGGAGGTCAGCGTCTCGCGGGCCCAGATGGACGCCCTCGGATATACGCAGGTTTCACAAGCATTGCAGCAAGTTCCATCGGTCGTGATCCAACGTCCGGACGCGGGAGCGCCGACCTCACCTGAGGTCGTCTCCTTACGTGGTCCGGACCCTTCGGAAGCGTTGGTAACGCTCGACGGGCAGTTGCTCAACGACGGCAACACCGGTGACATGGACCTCTCACAGTTCGCCGTGCCCGCCTTCAACAGCGTGAACGTTACCGAAGGCTTGGGACCGATGGATTCCGAGGGCAGTAATACGTTTGGCGGAGCGGTCAACTTCGTTTCGCTGCGGCCCACGCAAACGAACCATCTCAACTTTTCGACTTCCGCCGGTTCGTACGGCACGACCCAGACCTGGCTCAATGCAACCGGAACGCTCGGCAAGCTCGGGTATGCACTCGCCGCCGACAATTTTCAGCAGGCCGGACAAGTCAATCAATACGATTGGGTCGTACCGGCTAATAATTTGCCGGTCTACTGCGGTCCGCAAACACCAAAGAAGACGCCGAACTGCCCGTTCCACGCCCATCTCGGCTCCTCGATCGCGGCGCGCCTCGGACTCATCAATCTCGACTACAATTTCTCTCAAGGTTCCGACGCCGGCTTTCGCGTTTTCACGCTCGGCAACGTTCGCGACGAATCGGGCGCTCTCAACGGCATCGCCGGGAATCCGACGTGCGTGTTGAGCGGCCCCGGGGCGGCGTGCGGCTTCTCCCCGAGCTCGGGGTCATCAAACGAGATTCCCAATCCGGTATTCGGCGATCACGTCGGGCCGGGAAGTGCAAACTTCGCGCAGAGCGTCCGTGCGTACCAAGCGTACTCGCGCACGCCGCTCGGCTCGGGAACGCTCTCGGCGAACTTCTACGCTGCCGACAACAACGTTGATTTTAGCGGGGGCGCAGTCTCGCCGTACGACGTCGCGCACCGGGATACGCGCTATAACGAAGCGCTTTCGTGGGGACGTACCTTCGAGGAAGGTGAGTTTGTTTTCGGCGGTTATCTGCGCCAAGAGGCTCTGAGCGGTGCGGGAATTACCGGACCGCTGAATCAGAGCATCCAATCGTATTTCCTTCGCGGTTCGCAAGAGGTTGGAACGTTCCGCCTTTCCGCCGGGCTCTACGACGCGAATTATTCGACGTTCGGGAATACGTTGAACTGGAGGCTTGGGCTCAGCGATGATCTCGGCAGCTCCAGCGACGTGCACTTCTCCGTTGGAACCGGCTTTCGGCCGCCGCTGCTTGCAGAGCTGTACTTCTTTCCGCCCGTCGTCGTCAACGGCAAACTCCAACCCAATCCCGGCCTCCCGCCGCTGGACGCAAACTGTATCACGGCGAACGGTAATCCGCTTGAACGGCCGGAGCATGCGACCGAATACGAGTTGGGCTTTTCTCATCTATTCTCCAGCCGCTCCACGCTCGACGTATCGCTGTATCGGTCGAACTTGCGAGATACGATCGAAAACTACTATCCCGGCGGCGGCGCGAAGAGTTTTTGCAGCACGCCTCCCGGTTTCGCCTACGAAATTCCAGTCAACATCGGCAACGCCGTTTACGAAGGTGCGGAAGCCCATTATAAGGAGACGTTTCCGCGTCTCAACATAACCGCGACGCTGGCGTACGGCCTCAACGTCGCGTATCCGTACGCGCTTGGACCGTTCGTCTCAAATCCGACGTCCGGCGGGACGCTCGTGGACTACCAGCAGTTTGTCGGCGTGCCGCAGCAGCAAGGATCGGTGACGCTTTCGTGGGCAAAGAACGGTTGGCATGCGGCGACCGCGCTCACGATTGCCGGTAGGAACAACACGTTGAACCAACCGCCGTATACGATGGTCGACGGCGCCGCCGGCTGGAGCTACCGCCATATCGACTTTACGCTCGCAGCGACGAACATCTTTAACGCGGTCTCCGGTCCCTTTACGCTCTACGCCGCCGGGGTTCCGTATCGCGGTCTCTATCCGGGGCCGAACAATACGACGTTCTTGGCGAATACGCCGACCGATGCGTTGTTCGTGCAGCCGGCTGCACTCAAATTCATCGTGACCGTTCACGAGTGACGATGCGCGCACTACGGCTGCACGAGATCGGCGGTCCTCAAAATCTACGGGTCGACGATGTCGCCGTTCCGCCGGCCGGAGACGGAGAGGTGCTCGTGCGCGTGCGCGCCGCGGCCCTCAATCATCGCGACGTCTTCATCACGCAAGGACTCTATCCGAGGATTCGGATGCCGGTAACCCTCGGATCGGACGGAGCCGGTGAAGTCGCAGCGCTCGGTTCGGTGGTTTCCGGACTTGCCGAAGGCGACGAAGTCGTCATCGATCCGATGCTTGCGTGGGGCGACGACCCGCGCGTCTGGAATGCGGCAACCGCGACCATTCTCGGCATGCCGCGCGACGGAACGTTTGCGCAATACGCGGTGGTGCCGGTCGACAACGTTCATCGAAAACCGCCGGCGCTATCGATGGAAGAGGCGGCGGCGATTCCACTCGCCGGACTCACCGCATATCGCGCGCTCTTTACGCGCGGCGCGCTGCAGCCGGGCGAAACGGTCTTGATTACCGGCGTCGGCGGCGGCGTACAGACGTTCGTGCTGCTCTTTGCGAAGTGGGCCGGCGCGCACGCGATCGTGACGTCGAGCAGCGACGAAAAGCTCGAGCGAGCGCGCGCGCTCGGCGCCGACCTGGCAATCAACTACGCCGCCAATGCCGATTGGCCGAAACTCTTACGCTCGACCGGCCCGGTCGATCTCATCGTCGACTCGTCCGGCGGCGATACGCTTCGCAAGGCGCTCGACGTCGTACGCCCGGGCGGACGCATCGTCATTTATGGCGGCACGGTCGGCGAGGCGTCCATCAAGATGTTTCCGCTCTTTTGGAAGCACGTCAGCATCCTCGGCACGTCCATGGGAAGCCCGCAGGATTTTGCAGCAATGTTGCGGCTCTTCGATGACGGTTTGAGGCCCGCGATCGATCGCGTCTTCGCGCTTGACGACGGTGTCGACGCATTCGAGCGGCTTGCGGCCGCCCATCAATTCGGCAAAGTGGTTCTAACTATCGAGTAAGGGCTTCCCATCACACGAGCCGTCTGGCGGCGGATGATTACGGTAGATCGGACCCGGATGAGCGACGGGCAGCCCGTCGCGCGGCCAAAGGATGACGGAGACTTTTTTGCCGGGTGTCAGTTTGCGTTCGCATTTGATGACGGCATGGAAGTTCGATTTCGCCGTTCCCCCGATCCAGAGATCGAACCAGATTCCCTTACATCCGTTGCTCCCGCTCCCGCTCTTTGGCCCCGACGCCGCGCAGAGGTCTTCACGGATGAAATACTGCTTGATGAACGGCACGTAGATCTTGGTTCCGTAGGGAATCCGCTCGTTGTTCGCCTTTTCGGTCGCGAAAGTCGTCGGGTTGCAGTACGTGCCGTCGCCGCCGGCGTGCTTGTGTATCACGGGATGCGCGATCGCATTGCCCGGCGGCGAGTTGTCCGGCCATCCGTAAAACGTGATCGTCGCCTTGACCGTCGTGGGGTCGCGTTTGGCGACGTAGCAGGACTGCGGCGGCGGGACCGTCTGGTCGCCGGGGATCGTGGGTCCGGCCGACGGCATGCAAGAAACGAGCGCGGCGAAGGTTGCGAGAGCTGCGAAGCGGCGCATCATCGTTGATATTGCCGGAGCGTTTCCAATCGCATTTCCGCTCCTAACTCGGCGGTGATCACCGCAGCTTCCTGCGGGCCGACGAACTCTTCGATGCGCGGATTGAGGATCGCCCATTCTTCGGGTGTCATGGCGCGGTCCAACACTTCCGAACGCACGCGTCCCTCGTCTTCGAGTGCGACGAGATGCGCGAGGATCTGTCGTGCCATTGCCGGCCAAAGCGGCTGGCGCTGCGGCGAATAAATCCGGCGGACGAGATCCGGGATCGTCTGCGGTCCCTCGCTCAAGGCGTCGAGAATCTGCTGCTCGCGCATCTGCCGGTGCGCGATGTATTCGGCGATTTTGGTTTTCGGATCGTTGACCACCGGCCCGTGTCCACCGTACAGCACGCGCGCGTCGCCGAACTCGCCGGCAAGCCGCCGCAGCGTTCGTTGATACGGGCGCATCGCGCCGCCGGGCGGGGCGACGACGGTCGTGCCTTCACCTAAGATCGTGTCGCCGGTAAAGAGCGCCGCCTCCGGCGCCAAATAAAAGACGGCGTGATCGAAACTGTGGCCCGGCGCATCGATCGTGCGCAGCGCGGTCGCGCCGGCCCGCAACTCGCCCTCGAGCGGGAGATCGACGTCGTGCGCAATCTTACTCTTCGGATGTGCGTAGAGCGGCGCGTGCGTCATGCCTGCGAGCCGTGACGCGCCGGAGGCGTGATCGGGATGTCCGTGCGTCAGCGCGATCGCCGCAATGGTGAGGCCGCGCGATTGCGCGGCGTCGACGAGCGCATGCAAATGCTCGTCGATCCCGGGGCCGGGATCGATCACGAGCGCCGTTGCATCGCCGCAATCGATGACGTACGAATTCGTCCCCTGCAGCGTCATCGCGGATGGGTTTGGGGCACGAACGAGCGTTACCATGCGTTTTCGAGCACCGCCGGAATCTCGAAATCATCGGCGGTATCCTTCGGTACGATCGTCAGTACGCGTTTGCGCTGCGCGTATTCCAATGCGGCTTCGACGGAATCGAAGCGCGCGAGCCGCTCCAAATGTTTGATCGTCGGATAGACGAGATGAAGCGTTCCGGAACTACGCCGCTCGAGTGCCGCGGCGGGAGCGATCCAAATGCCGTCATGCGTTTCCGACGCATCGGCAAGGGCCGCCTGATCCGGCGGCGCGACGGCGAAGAAGAAGTGCGTGTTATAGCGGCGCGGCTCGCTCGGCGGCGTGATCCAGTGCGAGAAGAGCGTGAGGGCGCGCGCGTCGGCGTACCAATCGTGCGCCGCGAGAAAATCTGCAAAGGGTAGCGCTCCGCTGCGCACCGCATCGCGCTGCTCGGTAACGCGCTTCCAGTCGCCGGTTCGCGGCCCCACCGGCTGGACGGCGGCCGTGCGGGCCAGCAGAACGCCCGCTTCCTCGAAGAGCTCGCGCAAGGCGGCAATCATCAGCGTCGCGGCGGCGTCGTTGCCGACGGTCGGCTCGTCTGATGTAAGCTCCTGCGGAACTTCGGCGCGGAATTCGCGATTCAAACGCTCCAACTCGAGCCCGACGGTACGCGCGCGCACGGCCTCGGATGCGTCCTGCGCTTCGATCGTGCCGCCGGGAAAGACGAAGGCATCGGGGGCGAAAGCGGCGCTTGCACTGCGCCGCGCCAGATAGACTTCGAACGGCGGTCGCGCCAGGATCACCGTCGCCGCCAAACGCACCGTGCTCACGGACGGCTAGTCTGCCGCCGATGCGTGCCGAAAACCTCTCCATGCGTGTAGCGCTCGGTAGCGATATGGCGGGGGAACTTCCAGAGGCAATCGATCGTTGGCTGTGCGCGCACGGGCACGAGGTCGTGCGCCTCGGGGCGCTGGCGCCCGGCGACGATGCCGCATGGCCGTCGGTCGGCCGCGAAGTCGGCAACTGCGTTGCGCGCGGGCAGACGCGCTACGGCGTCCTTTGCTGCTGGACCGGCACCGGCGTCAGCATCGCCGCCAATAAGGTTGCGGGTGTTCGCGCGGCGCTCTGTGCCGACGCCGCAACCGCGGCCGGTGCCCGCGAGTGGAATGATGCGAACGTGCTCTGCATGAGCCTTCGTGCAACGTCCGTTCCGCTTGCCGAAGAGATGCTCGAAGCATGGTTCGCCGCTGCCCCAACAAGTGACCCTACGTATCGCGCGATGATCGAAGAAATGAGCCGGACATAGCAGAGGACCCACGCACTCGCGTGGGCCCCTATAAGTCTGCCGTTCACCGGTGCGTAGAACTAACGCTACGCGTCCGGCCCTCTCTCACGGCGGTTACGGCGACAAGGTGTGCCGGCCTGACCCGAGAGGCCGATTCTAACAAAATCAGACACCTCGATTCAATATGTTCGGCAGAAATAAATAAGCGCAAAGGGCCAAAAGGGACCAGTTGACGATGTGTGCGGTCCAGCAGTACGGGCATTCACGCCGAGTGACGTAGATCAGCGAATAAGCAAGGTAAGCCGAGGTCGCCGCGGCGCCGAGGGCCGCGATCAAGATGACGAGCTCCGAAATCCTGCCGCGTGCCACCCACACTGCAATCGCCATTCCGGGGTAGTAAAGCGACCCCAGCAGGGAGTTAGGGACGCCAAAAAGGTGTGCCCTCGGCGTTTTGACGACGCTCGGGCCCTTGACTTCACCGCGTGCGGCGCGGCGGCTCTTGTTCAGCATGAAAAGCGACGCGTAGAGCGCAACTCCGCAAAGCAACGTGATGACTCCCCGCACGACCATCGCTTGAACCGTCTCCTTAGAAGGGCTGCTGCGCTCGGGCTCTTCGTCGCGTCTTTCGCACTCGCGTATTTGGTGATCCGTCATCAACCTCGCGTCGAGTACGAAATCCGAACGATTGGACCCTTAGCATACCCGCTTGCGGTCGTGGTCTTTGCAATCGTCGCATCGGCGCCATTTTCGGTGACCGACGCGCTCGCGATCATGAATGGCGCGATCTTCGGACCGGTCAAGGGCACCCTCGTCGATGCGTTCGGACTGGTGGGCGCGGCTTTGCTCGGATACTGGATCAATCGGCACGCGACGCGTCTTTGGCGGCTCGAAGAGTATTTGCACCGGTTGCCCGCGTGGGTCAAGCGCTTTCCCGTCGGCTCGCCGGCGTTCTTACTCGCCGTGCGCGTCATTCCCGGCTTCGGCGGAACCGTCGCCACGGCAAGCGCCGCCGCGTTTCGCGTGCCGGTTTGGGTTCACGTCTGGACGATGTGTGCGATCGCGCTTCCGATCTGTGCGTTGTTGACGATATTCGGCGACCGCGTCACGGTGGCGCTGCATGGCTACGAATCGCGTGCTCGCCACTACGCTCGGCACTACTGCGAGACGCACCGTTGCCCGCACTTTCACTTCCACCGTGTCGAGGGAGCTTCGCCGTCGCCATGACGGCGCCGCAGATCGTCGCCGATCGTTCCGCGCTCGAAGGCCTCTGCGCGCGCGTATCCGAGGCGGATCGTGTTGGACTCGACACTGAATTTCACGCCGAGCGCACCTATTCGCCGCGCTTGATGGTGGTGCAGATTGCGTTCGATGACGGCGCGGCGATCGTCGATGCGCTGGCTGTCGCGGATCTGCGCAAGCTCGCGCTTGCGCTCACGCACACAACGGTCGTAGGCCACGCGCTCTCGGCGGACTTGAAAATCTTCGCCGATCGCTTCGACGTCGTGCCGCCGCGCGTTTTCGATACGCAAGTCGCGGCAGCGTTCCTCGGTTATGGTATGCAGATCTCGCTCGCAGATTTGGTGCGCGGCGTCTGCGGCGTACGCCTCGCGAAGTCGCAGACGGTCAGCGATTGGTCGGCGCGTCCGTTTTCGCAACGGCAGATCGAGTATCTCGTAGATGACGTCGCCTATCTGCTTCCCGTGTACGACGCACTTCGTCCGCGTTTGGAACAACTCGGCCGTTACGAATGGGTTTACGAAGAGTGCGCCGAGCTCGGGGACATCGAGCGATACCGCATCGACGAGCGTCGCGCCTACTTGCGCATCCCCGGCGCGATGCGGATGAATCGCCGCGAGCTCGGTATTTTGAACGAGCTCGTGAAGTTGCGCGACCGCGTCGCCCACGACCGCGATCTTCCGGTGCGGTACGTTTTACCGGACGACGTCGTCGCGGGGCTTGCGCTGCTGAAGCCTGCGGAGCTCGACGATCTCTCGCAGCTGCGCCGGCTCGATTCCGGCATGAAGCGGCTTCTCGGCGGCCCGATCCTTGCGGCGGTTGCACGCGGGCAGGCGCTCGACGAAACCGAGCTGCCGGAGCGTCCAAACCGACCGACGGCTCCGGCGCGCGACGCGCTGGTCGCTTTCATGACCGCCGCAATCGCCGAAATCGCGCGCGATGCGGGTTTGCCTGCGAGCTTGTTGGTGCCGCGTGCGTCGCTCGAACGTTTAGCGCGAGAAGCTCCGAGAGATCGTGCGGGCTTCGAGCGCACGCTCGCGCTGCAGCCGTGGCGCCTTACACTCGTCGCAGAACCGCTCTGGCAGCTGCTCTCCGGCCATGCCGCGCTAAAAATCGAAGGCTACGCGGTGGGCGATCCAAAAGTACGGCTGTCCGATGAATCGACACCCCAATAGTTTTAACGCGCTCGATACGCTGACCGCCGGCGATCGCACGTACCGCTACTTTCGACTCGCCGCCTTGGAAAAGGCCGGCGTCGCAACGCTCGCACGGCTTCCGTTTTCAACCAAGATTCTTTTAGAGAATTTGCTCCGATTCGAAGACGGCAGCGTGGTTACGTCGGAAGATATCGAAGCGCTCGCACACGGAGCCCGTGCGCGAAGCGAACGCGAGATCGCATTTACGCCGGCTCGCGTTCTGCTGCAGGATTTTACGGGCGTTCCGTGCGTCGTCGATTTGGCGGCGATGCGCGACGCGATGGCGGCAATGGGCGGCGATCCGAAAACGATCAATCCGCTGCAGCCCGTGGAGCTGGTGATCGACCATTCGGTGCAGGCCGATTACTTCGGCTCCGGAGACGCGCTGGCAAAGAACACACAGATGGAATTCGAGCGCAATCGGGAGCGTTACGCGTTTTTGAAGTGGGGACAATCGGCGCTCTCGGGTTTGCGCGTCGTGCCGCCCGGCACGGGCATCGTGCATCAAGTCAATATCGAATATTTAGCGCGCGTCGTTTTCCCCGGTGTCACCGCGGAACCACCGCTTGCCTATCCGGACACTGCGGTCGGCACCGATTCGCACACGACGATGGTCAACGGTTTGGGCGTGCTCGCGTGGGGCGTCGGCGGAATCGAAGCGGAGGCCGCGATGCTCGGTCAGCCGGTTACGATGCTTATTCCCGAAGTCGTCGGTTTTCGCTTGGAAGGAGCGCTGCGCGAAGGCGTCACCGCGACCGATCTCGTGCTGACCGTCGCAGAAATGCTGCGCCGCAAAGGCGTCGTCGGAAAGTTTGTGGAGTTCTTTGGGCCCGGACTCGCCGCGCTGCCGGTGGTCGACCGTACGACGATCAGTAATATGTCGCCGGAGTTCGGTTCGACGGTTGCGATTTTCCCGATCGACGAACGCACGCTGGAATATCTTCGCCTCACCGGACGGACGCCGCAACACGTCGCGCTCGTTGAGGCGTACGCGAAGTCACAAGGCCTCTTTCGCACCGATGCCGCGCCGGAGCCGGAGTTCGCGGACGCGCTTTCGCTCGATCTCGCGACGGTCGAGCCGAGTGTTGCTGGGCCGCGCCGGCCGCAGGATCGAGTGCCGCTCGCGCAGGTCAAACGCTCGTTCGAAGGCGCGCTCGATGAGTGGGTCGCCGCGCGCGAACGCAGCAACGGAGCCGTATCGCGCTTTGAGGGCGAGGGCGGCGGCGGTACCGCGACGGTTCCGCAGCTGGTAGCGCCGGCGCTCGACGAAGTCTCCGACGGATCCGTTGTGATCGCGGCGATCACCAGCTGCACGAACACGTCGAACCCATCCGTGCTCGTCGGAGCCGGACTGCTCGCTCGTAACGCCGTCGAGCGCGGACTCATGACGAAAGCTTGGGTCAAGACGTCCCTCGCGCCGGGATCCAAAGTCGTGACCGATTATTTGGCCAAGGCGGGGCTGCAAGAGTATCTCGATCGCCTGGGCTTCAACCTGATCGGCTACGGATGCACGACCTGCATCGGAAACTCCGGACCGTTACCGCCCGACGTAGCGGAAGCCGTTGCCGAGAGCGATCTTGTCGTTGCGGCGGTGCTTTCGGGAAATCGCAACTTCGAAGGACGCATTCATCCGCAAGTGCGCGCGAACTATCTTGCGTCACCGCCGCTGGTCGTGGCGTACGCGCTGGCCGGACGGATGGATATCGATTTGACGACGGAGCCACTCGGTACGGACAAAGCTGGGCGTCCCGTCTACCTCCACGACATTTGGCCGAGCAACGATGCCATCACCGCGACGGTCGCCTCGTGCATCAGCGAGGAGATGTTCCAACGCGAATACGCCGACGTTTTCAACGGCGACGACAATTGGCGGGCCCTGAACGTCTCGGCCAGCGAGCGATACGCGTGGGACCCGGCTTCGGAGTACGTAAAGCGACCGCCGTACTTCGACGGCATGCCCGCACAGCCGGCGCAACTCGAAGACGTTGTCGGTGCACGCGCGCTCGCCGTTCTCGGCGATTCCGTGACGACCGATCATATCTCGCCGGCGGGCAGCATCGCTCGCAACAGCCCGGCCGGAAAATATCTGATGGAGCATGGCATCGAGCCGCGCGATTTCAACTCTTACGGCGCACGCCGCGGCAATCACGAGGTGATGGTGCGCGGGACTTTCGCCAACGTTCGCCTTCGCAACGCGCTCGTGCCGGGTGTCGAAGGCGGCGTCACGCGATATTTGCCGACGGGCGAGCAGCTCTCCATCTTCGAGGCTTCGCAGAAATACGCGCGCGATGGCACCCCGCTCATCATCCTCGCCGGCAAAGAGTATGGTTCCGGTTCGTCACGCGATTGGGCCGCGAAAGGCCCGTATCTGCTCGGCGTCAAGGCGGTGATCGCCGAATCGTTCGAAAGAATTCACCGCAGCAACTTGATCGGCATGGGCGTTTTGCCGCTCGAGTTCGCCGCGGGCGCCGATCGCTCGACGTACGGGCTCGACGGTGAAGAGATCTACGACATTACCGGACTTGCCGACGGAGTCGAGCCCCGCATGCGCCTGCGCGTAAAGGCCACCGACCCCAAAAGCGGACGCTCTATCGACTTTGACGTTCGTTTACGGATCGATACGCCCAATGAAGCGGAATATTATCGCCACGGCGGCATCTTACAGTACGTTCTTCGCAATCTGCGTTATGTGTCATCCTGAGCGCAGCGACACTGAGCGAGCGGAGCGAGTCGAAGTGAAGCGAAGTCGAAGGACGAAGGGTTAATATGGAAGCCACACTCTTTCTCGCCGATTCCGCGCAAGCGTCACCCGACGGCAAGCTTCACGCGCTGGGTATCGGCTGGACGCACACGAGCAGTCCGATGACGGCACCGTCGGCGATTGCCTTCATCTTACACGTGCCATGGGACGAAACGAACCGCCGGATCAGGTGGACGCTCGACCTTCTAGACGCCGACGGCAATGCCGTCGTCGTTCAAACCGGGCCGGAGAGTTTTTCGGGAATGCACATCGAGAACGAGATCGAAGTTGGACGTCCGCCCGGGACGAAGCCCGGCGCGGACATCAACGTTCCCTTTGCGGTAAACATCACGCCCATGCCGCTTGCGCCCGATCGGACGTACGTCTGGGTTCTCAAGGTGGGAGAACGCGAATGGCGCGCCCCGTTCGCGACGCGCCCGATGCAGCAGAACGGACGCGGTTAATACTGCTGCAGTCGACGGTCGTCGCTACGGCGTTACGCGGCCGGTCTGGTTGTTACTGGAGTCCGTAAACCACATACGCTCGTCCGGACCTTCGACGATTCCGTCGGGACCGGCTTGATTTAGGAGCCCGTTCGAGTACTCGGTAATGTGCCCGCTCATGGAGATACGCCCGATTTCCGGAGGGTAATTGTTGTAGGGGTACCGCGTGAACCACATGGCGCCGTCGGGACCGGCCGCGATATCGTTAACGTACGACGCGCCGCTGAGCGAGTATTCCGTGACTTTGCCTGCTGTTGTTATCCGACCGATTTTTGGACCGCTTGCCGTGAACCACAGCGCACCGTCGGGTCCCAAAGCGATGAAATCCGGCACATTGCTAATGCCGTAGTACGTTATCTTTCCGTCCGTCGTGATGCGTCCAATGGCAGCGCTGGGGAGCTGCGCGGCGAACCAGAGTGCGTTATCCGGACCGGCGGTAATGTCGCCGAGTTGGTATGATGACACCGAATAGAATGTCATCTTACCTTTCGTGCTTATTCGCCCGATCGCGCCTCCGCTTGCTCCGGCAGCCGTGAACCAGAGCGCTCGATCGGGACCGGCCGCAATGAATAGCGGCTCGTAGTTTGGCACCGTGTAATTCGCAAAGTGCCCGCTCGTCGTCATCTTAGAGATCCGGTTGTTGTAGGAGTCCGTAATCCACAGCGCGCCATCGGGTCCGGCCGCAATGTCCTGATAACCGAAGTAGTTGCTTACCGCAGAATAATCGTGCTTGGCTTTGCCCGACGTCGCGATCCCAACGATCATGTTCTTACCGAGGTCTTGGTCGATGCCGTCGACGACCCAAAGCAGGCCGCCGGGTCCGCTCGCGATGGCGCTGGGATGGAAGCCGTAACCGTAGGTGCCGTATTTCGGCAAATCGGCGAACTCGCGGATTTTAACGGTTTCACTTTCGACTCGCATCGGCGCCGACCGATTCGCACCGCCGCTCGGAAGCGCGCCCGTTGTACTCTGCGAACATCCTGCGATCAAGAGCGCCAAGCCCCCGAATATGACGGAACCCGTTACGCGACCCATACTCGCCTCCTCGTTCCAGAGTAGCACGCGGCATTGCCCATGACATACTTGACATGTGCTGTCATATTTGCGTAGTTTGATGGTGCCGTGAAAGCCGACCGGCTCATTACGCTTCTCCTCTTGCTCCAATCGCGCCGGCAGTGTTCGGCACGCGTTCTCGCCGAGCAGCTGGAAGTCTCGGAGCGAACCATCTATCGCGACGTTGACGCGCTCTGCGCCGCCGGCGTTCCGATTTACGCGGAGCGCGGATCGAACGGGGGCATCGTGCTCGCCGACGGCTACCGCCGCGCGCTGACGAACTTCGACGAAGACGAAATCCGAGCGCTCTTCGTTTCGGGCACGAGTGCGCTGGCCGACCTCGGTCTGGAGCGCGGTCTGCATCGGGCACTCGAAAAACTCCGCGGCGGTCTCGCCAACGTTCAGCAGCGGGCCGCCGAGAAATCGCGCGCGCGATTTCATCTCGATCAGCGGCGATGGAATCAGCCCGAGCCACCCCGTGCCGTGCTCACAGCCCTGCGACGCGCCGTCTGGGACGACCGATGCATTCGAATGCGCTACGAAGATCGCAATGGTGCGTCTTCGACGCGGCGGATCGATCCGCTCGGCCTCGTTTCAAAGGCCGGCGTCTGGTATCTCGTCGCACGCTCCGATGGTGAGTTGCGCAGCTTTCGAGTGGAACGAATTCGAAGCGTCGACGAACTCGCCGAGCATTTCGAGCGTCCGGCTAACTTCGATCTCGAGCAATATTGGAACGAATCGTCGGCACGGTTCGCGCAAGCGTCGCGGAGCGGAGAATGCGCAGTACTACTCCGCGCTCCGCACGCAGCGCTGGAGCGGCTGACGCTCTATTGGCCGGCCGAGATAGAGTCGCAGGGCGATCGTGACGCGCTCGTGCGCGTGACGTTTCCCGGACGTGAAGTTGCGCTCTTCCAGCTGCTCGCGTGGTCTGACGCGGCGATGCTTGTCGAGCCGGCCGAGCTGCGTCGCGAAGTAGCGGCGCGAGCCCGGCAAGCCCTCAAGCGGTATGCGAAGCCGAATCGCTAATCGCGGACTTTGCGCTGATGAATGATGATCGAGTTGCCTTCGGGGTCTTGACCGAAGGCCATGAGGCAGACCGGTGATTCCATGACGTCGGAGAGTTGCAGACCGCGTGCCCGGTAATGCTCGACGGCGCGCTTCGCGTCGTCGACGGCGAACATGATCGCCCCGCCGGTCTCGCCGTCTTCGGGTTTCCAAACGCCGAACGTCGAACCGTCGGCAAGGGTGAACTCTGCGCCGCGGCCCTGATCGTCGATCATCGTGGGCGTCATTCCGAGGACGTCGCGGTAGAAGGCGATCTGCCGTTGCGGATCGCGGACGAGATAAGCTGCGATGTCGATGCCTTTGACGGCTACGGTAGTATCGTTGTCCTTAAGCGTCTCATTCATGACAGGAGCGTACCCTTTCATACTTGACATCTTCTGTCATGTATTGCGTCCGCTTTACATACATCACAGCGAAACGCGGCCGGTTTCATCGTTGAACGCATCCGTGAACCACATGTTTCCATCGGGCCCCGCGACGATGCCTGACGGGCCGGCCTGCGTGGGCAGCCCCTTCCCATATTCGATGATGTGACCGGACATCGAAATGCGTCCGATTTTGGGCGTTCCGTAGTACGGCGCCGACTCGGTGAACCACATCGCGCCGTCGGGTCCCGCGGCGATGTCGTGGGCAACTTCGCCGGCGCTGATACCGTTCGTATATTCCGTGACGGCGCCCGATGTCGTGATGCGGCCGATCTTGGCTTGGCCGTTCGAATACTCGGTGAACCAGATGGCGCCATCGGGACCAAGCGCGACTGCGCCCGGGATCGAGGTGATGCCGCTGGTGTAGCTGCTCACCTTGCCGTGCGTCGTAATCCGGCCAATGCCGCCGCTGGGGTACACTTCCGAAAACCATAGCGCGCCGTCGGAACCGGTTGCGATGTCGTCAACCTGCGCCGAGGTATTGTACACTCTAACTTTACCTTTGGTCGTGACGCGTTCGATCGCGCCGCCGCTCAATCGAGCCGCCGTAACCCATAGCGCCTTGTCGGGGCCGCTCGTGATGGCGATGGGATCGCTTGGGACTGGATAGAGCGTGAAGGCTCCGTCAATCGTAGCTCTCACAAGCTCGACGCTTAAATCGTCGGTCATCCACAGCGCTCCGTCCGAGCCGATCGCGATGTCCGTCAACGATTCGTAATTCGATCCGGCGTAATACGTATGTTTGCTCTTGCCCGAAGTATCGATGCCGACGAGCGCGTTGACGCCGAAATCTTGATCGATGCCGTCGATAACCCATATCAAACCGGCGGGTCCGGCCGCGACCGCGCCCGGAACGTAATATGAGCCGTATCGCGGAAGGTCGGCGAACTCTTTGATTCTCACGCGTTCGCGCGCTTGCGGCGTCACGAGCTCCGCACCGCCGGCGGCGCGTTGCGGCGTCAGCGAACCGCCGGTTCCCGGAGTGGAACATCCGAATGTCGCGGCGAGAGCCGTTAATACGACACAGGCGCGCAGCCACCTCATATGTGCACGCGTCCCAGTTTGTTCGTCGCCAATTCGACAAACCACATGTGCTGGTGGTTGCCGGCCGCGATATCACCCGGTGCGGAGTTTGGGTCGAACCCAGAAAACTCGTGAATCGATCCGGCGGTCGTGATGCGTCCAACTTTCGCCGCTCGGGTCTGATACGAGCCGTAGGTCTCGTATTCGGTGAACCAAAGCGCCCGATGGGGACCGGCTGCGATGCCCACCGGCTCTTCGGTGGGCGTTATTCCCTTGGAGAATTCCTCAACGTGGCCTTTGGTCGTGATGCGGCCGATTCGACCGCCCAAGAGTTCGGTGAACCAAAGCGCCTTGTCGGGCCCGGTGGTAATGGACCAGGGGTACGAGCCGGTTGTTATGCCATTGGAATATTCAGTCACTTTGCCGCGCATCGTGATCCGGCCGATTTTGCCGGCATTCGGCTCCGTGAACCACATCGCACCATCGGGACCGGCAGCGATATCTTGAAGAAAAGTTCCGGAGGAAATGCCGGACGTGTAGAACGTGATCTTCCCCGACGTCGTAATGCGCCCGACCGCCGGCTTGAAGTTCGCGCTTCCCACGAACCAGAGCGCTCCGTCGGGACCTGTGGCGATGCCGACTGGAGCGTTTCCACTGGAGGACGAGCCCAACGGGTAGTTCGTGAACGAGCCGTCCGTGGTCATGCGCAAAATCTGCCCATTGTAGTAATCCGTGATCCACAGCGCTCCGTCGGGGCCCAACACAAGATCGATGAGATCCGAGCCTTCGCTGATTACGCCGCCGTAGTAAAACACGTCGAGTTGAGCGCCCGAAGCCGCAACGTGAATGACCGCGTTCTCGCCAAAATCCTGATCGACCACGTCGGTGACCCAAACGTCTCCGTTCGTTCCGCTGGCGATGGCGGACGGCCCGTAGTAGGCGCTCCCTGCGAGCAGGTCGTTAAACTCCTGAAATCGAGAACGCTCGGCCCCCCGGGCGAGCAGATTGGACGGTGTTTGCGCGAGCGGGACGAGCGGCGACGTATCCTGCACGCCCGAACAGGCGGTACCCGCAGCGGCAAGTGCCGCCACTGCGAGGGCCCCTCCGAGTCGAGCGATCGGCCGTATAGTGATCATGGCGGAGCCTCCAAGAGGGTGACTGGAGTCACTGACTGAGGTCACCATTCTACTCCTGCCGGTGCGAAAATGTCTGAAGAATCTCTAAAGGCGCAGGCGGCCGCGGCTTCCTTAAAATGGGTGCGGCTTTGTGAAGATCGACGTAATGTGGCAGCAGAGGGTCGCGCCCAGCGCGACCCTCTGCTGCCGGTTGTTACAGCGTTACGCGCACGCGTACGCGCAGTTTGTGGTTGTTCGCGTCGGTTACGACGAAGTAGCCGCTTCCAACCGCGACGCCGGTCACGGTAAACTTCGTCCTACGATCTCCCTGCGTCGGCGAGATCGTCACCAAACCGTTTGTGTGATCGTGAATCGTGAAAAGGCCGTCGCCGTAGCCGTGCTCGTGGAATCTGCAATCGACGCTCCCTGCGACCACGACGTGAATCTTGCGTCCGCACGACGATTTGATGTCAACGTCTTTGTTGGGAAGAACGGCATTGCCCGGCGCGGAGACGGCCGGTGCCGATCCGTACGGCGCAAAGCTTTGCGGGGCGCTTGCGCCGCCCTGACATCCGACGATGCCGAGGACGAGTGCGGCGCCGGCGATGAGGCGTAATGCTTTGGAAGGTGCCATCCGAGAACTCCTTTAGGTAGCTAGGTGGCAGGAAACGTTCCCCTGGTTTCGGCACGCAGAACGTTATTGTGAACTGATAATTTTCGTTAACGCGTTGACGTCGGCCACGCCACGGTAAGTGCTATGAAAAAACTCTAAAGCATGACGCGGCGGAAGTCGCCGAGCAGCTCCGCGATATAGACGAGAAAACGTGCGGCGCCAGCCCCGTCGACAACGCGGTGATCGTAGCTCACGCTGATCGGCAGCATTAAGCGCGGCGCGAACGTCTTGCCGTCCCAGACGGGCTTCGTCAGCGTCCGCGTTGCGCCCAGAATGGCGACCTCGGGGGCATTGACGATCTGCGTAAATGCCGTCCCGCCGATGCCGCCGATCGAGGAGATGGTGAACGTGCCGCCCTGCATCTGTGCCAGCGTCAGCTTGCCGTCGCGCGCTTTGCCGGCAAGCTCTTGTGCCTCGCGCGCGATCTCGATCAAACCCTTGGTGTCGGCATTCTTGATGACGGGGACGACGAGGCCGCCGGGAGTGTCGGCCGCAAAGCCGATGTTATAGTACTGCTTCAAGATGAGTTCGTCGCCGTCGAGCGACGAATTGAACTCCGGGAACTTTTGCAGAGCCGCCACCGATGCGCGAATCAAAAACGCGAGCATCGTGAGTTTCGGGCCGCCGGATTTCGCTTGTTCGGCGTTGACTTCGCTGCGAAGCGCTTCGATCGAAGTGACGTCCGCCTCGTCGTAGTTCGTAATGTGCGGGATCGAGACCCAATTGCGATGCAGGTTTGGGCCAGAGAGTTTCTTGATGCGTGAGAGCGGCTTGCGTTCGACCGTGCCGTATTGCGCGAAGTCGAGTTTCGGCCACGGCGGGAGGCCGCCGAATGCGGACGCCTCGGCGCGTGGCGTTTGCAGCGCCTTCTTGACGAAGCCTTGCACGTCTTCGCGCGTGACGCGGCCGTTCGGTCCGTTTCCGCGCAGTCCGCGCAAATCGACGCCGAGCTCACGTGCAAATCGCCGAATGGCCGGACTCGCGTGGACGACGCCGTCGCCTCCGCTAGTCTGTGCCGGTTCTGCTTGCGCCGGCTTCGCCTGAGGCGGCGCTGACGGCGGTGCCGGCGCGCTCTTTTCCGGTTGCGTTTTTTGCGGCGTCGCCGCAGCCTGCGAAGCCAACAGCAGAATCGGCGTGCCCCGCGAGACCTTGTCGCCGACTTTCACTTTGACGTCTTGCACGACGCCGTCGGCCTCGGCCGGAACCTCCATCGAGGCCTTTTCGCTCTCCAGCGTGATCAGCGAGTCGTTCTTTTTGACGCGGTCACCGGGCTTGACGAGAACCTCGATAACGGGAACGTCCGTAAAGTCGCCGATATCCGGTACGCGCACTTCGAGCGTCTCGCCGGCAGCGTCTTTTGCGGGCGCGGGCGTTTGCGCAGCAGGCTTTTCGACCGCCGTTTTTTCAGCCGCCGGCGCGGCCGACGCGAGCGTGACGATCGGCGTGCCTTGCGAGACTTTGTCGCCGACTTTCACCTTGACGTCTTGCACGACGCCGTCGGCCTCGGCTGGAACTTCCATCGACGCCTTCTCGCTCTCGAGCGTGATCAGCGAATCGTTCTTCTTGATGCGGTCTCCCGCTTTGACGAGGACTTCGATGACGGGCACGTCTTTGAAGTCGCCGATGTCGGGTACGCGCACTTCGATAGCGTCGCTCACTGCCGTTACACCGTAATCGGATTCGGCTTGCTGGGATCGATGCCGTATTTGTCGATTGCCTTCTTGACGACGTCTTTGCGAATCGTCCCTTCGTCGGCCAGCGCATTGAGCGCAGCAATCGTGACGAAGTGGCGGTCGACTTCGAAGAAGCTGCGCAGCTTACGCCGGAAGTCGCTCCTTCCAAAACCGTCGGTGCCCAATGCGACGTAACGACGCCCCACGTACGGGTGGATCTGCTCGGCGTACGTGCGGATATAATCGGTTGCGGCGACTCCGGGGCCGGCGCGCCCGCGCAAACACTCCTCGACGTACGAGATTCGCGGCTTCTCTTGAGGGTTGAGCATATTCCACCGTCGCGCCGCGACGCCGTCGCGCTGCAGCTGGTTGAAACTCGTGACGCTCCAAACGTCGCTGCGCACGTTCCACTCGTCGGCGAGGAGTTTCGCCGCAGCTTCCACTTCACGGAGAATCGCGCCCGAGCCGAAGAGCTGCACCCGCGATGCTTTTTTATCGGGCGGCCCGGCATCGCTCAATAAGTACATCCCGCGCAGAATGCCGTCGCGCGCGTCCGCCGGCATCGCCGGGTGCGCGTAGTTCTCGTTCATCAGCGTGAGATAGTAGTAGACGTCTTCTTGCTCTACGAGCATCCGGCGTAATCCATCCTGGATGATCACCGCAAGTTCGTACGCGTACGTGGGATCGTAGCTGCAGCAGTTCGGAACGAACGACGCCGCCACTTGACTGCTCCCGTCCTCGTGCTGCAATCCCTCGCCGTTGAGCGTCGTGCGTCCCGACGTCGCGCCCAGGAGAAAGCCGCGCGCGCGGCTGTCGCCGGCGGCCCACGTGAGATCGCCGACGCGCTGAAAGCCGAACATCGAATAAAAAATGTAGAACGGGATCATCGGGAGATCGTGATTGGAGTACGACGTCCCCGCGGCGATCCACGACGAGAGCGCGCCGGCTTCGTTGATGCCTTCTTGTAAAATTTGTCCGAGCTTGTCCTCGCGATACCACATCAGCTGCTCGGCGTCTTGCGGATGATAGAGCTGGCCAACCGACGAGTAGATCCCGAGCTGCCGGAACATGCCTTCCATGCCGAACGTGCGCGACTCATCGGCGACGATGGGGACGAGTCGCGGGCCGACCTCGCGATCGCGTGCGACCGCGTTGAGGATTCGCACGAACGCCATCGTCGTCGAGATATGACGCTCGCCGGTGCTCTGCAGCTGCGGCTCGAAGGCGGAAAGCTCCGGTACGGTGAGCGCCGCGGATTTTCGACGCCGTTCCGGCACGCGCCCGAGTGCCGCGAGTCGCTCGTGCAGATACCGCATCTCCGCCGAATCATCGGCCGGTTTATAAAACGGCACTTTCTCGGCGCTGATTTGTGCATCGGTGATCGGCAGCGCGAAGCGGTCGCGAAAGAGACGCAGCGCTTCCAGTTCCATTTTCTTCGCTTGATGCGCGATGTTCTGCGCCTCGCCGGCTTCGCCCATGCCGTAACCTTTGATCGTCTTGGCGAGAATGACGGTCGGTTGCCCGCGATGTTCGGTCGCAGCTTTATACGCGGCGTGCACTTTGATCGAGTCGTGGCCGCCCCGGCGCAAGTCCCAAATCTGATCGTCGCTCCAATCCTCGACCAGCGCCTTGGTCTCGGGATAGCGGCCGAAGAACTCGTCGCGAACGTATTTGCCGTTGCGCGATTTGAACGTCTGGTAATCGCCGTCGACGCACTCGTTCATCAACTGCGGGAGCCGTCCGCTAGTGTCTTGCTTTAAGAGCGGATCCCAGTTGCTTCCCCAAATGACCTTGATGACGTTCCAGCCCGCGCCTTTAAAAACGCCCTCGAGCTCTTGAATGATCTTACCGTTCCCGCGCACCGGCCCGTCGAGACGCTGCAAGTTGCAGTTGACGACCCAAATCAGATCGTCGAGCTTCTCACGCCCGGCCAGTGAGACGGCGCCCAGCGATTCGGGCTCGTCCATCTCGCCGTCGCCGACGAACGCCCAAACTTTGCGGCCCGTTGAGTCAATCAACCCGCGGTCGTGGAGATAACGCATGAATCGCGCTTGGTAGATCGACATGATGGGGCCGAGCCCCATCGAGACCGTCGGAAACTGCCAGAATCCCGGCATCAGCCACGGGTGCGGATACGACGAAAGCCCTTTGCCATCGACCTCTTGGCGGAAGTTTTCGAGCTGCTCTTCAGTGATACGGCCCTCGAGAAACGCGCGCGCGTAGACGCCCGGCGACGAGTGGCCTTGGAAAAAGACGAGATCTCCGCCGAACTTCTCGCTCGGCGCCCGGAAAAAATGGTTGAAACCGACATCGTAGAGCGTCGCGGCCGATGCGAAGCTCGCGACGTGGCCGCCGAGTTCGGAGCTGACCTTATTCGCGCGCACCACCATGGCGAGGGCGTTCCAGCGCACGTAGTGGCGCAGGCGTCCCTCGAGTTCACGATCGCCGGGAAACGGCGGCTGACGGTTCGCCGGAATCGTGTTGACGTACGGCGTCGTGAAACCGAGTGAGACGTGCGCGCCGGCGGTCTGCGCCTCGTCGACGAGATGTGCGATCAGCTGGCGCGCGCGCTCGTGTCCCTCCATTTCGAGAACGCCGCGCATGGCTTCGAGCCATTCACGAGTCTCTTGCGGATCGGGATCGGGCACAAAGACGGACATCGGGCCCCTTCATTAAAGGCGCCGTCGTCTATCTCCGCTCGTATCGACCATCCAATCAGAAGGATGGTCGGTACCAGAATTCTCGTCATCCCGGTGCTTCGACTCCGCTCAGGACGGGCTCGTCGAGGGACGAAACGCATTGCGCGGTAAACTACCATTTCGCGGGAGCTACGATTTATGGCTGAGAGGGCGGACGAAAGCCGCCGACCGCAAAGACCTGACCCGGGTAATGCCGGCGTAGGGAGGATGTAGTGAAAGTTTACGTCGAGGGTTCCGACCCGTCGATTCGCGTTCCGCGCCGAGCGATTGCGCTCACCGACGGCACGATTCATACGCTGTATGACACTAGCGGTCCGTACGGCGATACCGAATGCGCAACGGATATCCGGCGCGGACTGCAGCCGCTCAGGGAACCGTGGATCGTCGCCCGCGGGGACACCGAAGAACTCGAACGTCCTTCGTCGATCTATCGGCGCGGACGCGACGCGATGAGCTCGCTCGATGGCGTGCGGTTTCCCGCTCCGCGCAAGCCGCGACGTGCCAAGCCGGGCGGCAACGTCACGCAGATGCACTACGCGCGGCGCGGCGAGATCACGCGTGAAATGGAGTTCGTCGCGCTGCGCGAGAACGTCGAGCCGGAATTCGTCCGCAGCGAAGTCGCGCGCGGCCGAGCGATTCTGCCCTCGAACGTCAACCATCCCGAAACCGAACCGATGATCATCGGCCGAAACTTTTTGGTGAAGATCAACGCAAACATCGGCAACTCCGCAGTGACCTCGTCGATCGACGAGGAGGTCGAGAAAATGACCTGGGCGACGAAGTGGGGCGGCGACACCGTCATGGACCTCTCCACCGGCAAAAACATCCACGAGACGCGGGAGTGGATTCTGCGAAACTCGCCGGTGCCGATCGGAACGGTTCCGATCTATCAGGCGCTCGAGAAAGTCGGCGGTAAGGCCGAGGAGCTCACGTGGGAGCTCTTTGCGGACACCTTGATCGAACAAGCCGAACAAGGCGTGGATTACTTCACGATTCATGCCGGCGTGCTGTTACGCTACGTTCCGCTGACCGCCGGCCGCATTACCGGCATCGTCTCACGCGGCGGCTCGATCTTGGCGAAGTGGTGTCTCGCGCATCACCGCGAGAACTTCCTTTACGAACATTTTGAAGAAATTTGCGAGATCATGAAGGCGTACGACGTCGCCTTCTCCCTGGGCGACGGTTTGCGCCCGGGCTGCACGGCCGACGCCAACGACGCAGCCCAGTTCGGCGAGTTGGAAACGCTCGGCGAGCTCACTGAGATTGCGTGGAAGCACGACGTGCAAGTCATGATCGAAGGGCCGGGCCACGTGCCGATGCACTTGATCGAAGAGAACATGCGCAAGCAGCTGGAGATCTGCAAAGAGGCGCCGTTCTACACGCTCGGGCCGCTGGTGACCGACGTTGCGCCCGGATACGACCATATCACGAGCGCGATCGGCGCCGCGATGATCGGCTGGTACGGAACCGCGATGCTCTGCTACGTCACGCCGAAAGAACATCTCGGTCTGCCGAACAAAAAGGACGTCAAGGACGGCGTCATCGCGTATAAGATCGCCGCGCATGCCGCCGATCTCGCCAAAGGCCATCGTGGTGCGGCGCATTGGGACGACGTGCTCTCAAAGGCGCGCTTCGAATTCCGTTGGGAAGATCAGTTCAATCTCTCGCTCGATCCGGAGACCGCGCGCGAGTTCCACGACGAGACGCTTCCTGCTCCCGGTGCAAAGGTAGCGCACTTCTGTTCGATGTGCGGACCGCACTTTTGCTCGATGAAAATCACGCAAGAAGTGCGGGAGTTCGCGGAGCGCGGCATGGCTGAAAAATCCCGCGAGTTCCTCGACAAGGGCGCCGAAGTCTATGTGCCG
>JAMXLK010000059.1 GCA_024281075.1 Vulcanimicrobiia bacterium | reverse complement strand
CATCGGCCGTCTTAAACGCAGGAAGCTCGCTTGCTTGACAAAGCGATGAAGTGGGCGCATGTTTATTCCCCGCTTCTGCTCTGCCGAAAGAGAGGCTGCTTCAACAATGGAACGCCGTCTCTTCGTTTGCATGGCCACGACAGGGTTCTCTGGAGCATACCTGTCGCTTGTTGCGTGCGCTAATCAAAAAGCCGCCAATCGCCCTACTGAAGGGAAGTCAGCCATGACTACAGTTGCACAAGAGACGGGCGGCGTTGCGGCCGCCGTTCGCCGGTTTCCTCCGGTGAAAGTTCCGGAATCGGAACTTGACGATTTGCGCCGCCGAATAAAGGCGATGCGGTGGCCCACAAAAGAGCTCGTTGTGGACCAGTCGCAAGGCATACAACTCGCGACGATTCAGGCATTGGCGAACTATTGGTCAACTGAGTACGATTGGCGGAAGCTCGAGGCGCGCCTGAACGCGATTCCGCAGTTCGTCACCGAGATCGATGGACAGGACATTCACTTCATTCACGTCCGTTCGAAGCACGACAAGGCGATACCGCTCATCATCACCCATGGCTGGCCCGGCTCGATCATCGAGCAATTGAAAGTCATCGATCCACTGACCGATCCCACCGCGCACGGCGCGAGCGCCTCAGATGCTTTCCACCTCGTGATTCCCTCGATACCGGGCTATGGGTACTCCCCCGAGCCGGCCACGCTCGGCTGGGACCCTGTCCGCGTTGCAAAAGCCTGGGTCGCGCTGATGAAGCGTCTTGGATACAACCAATTCGTTGCGCAAGGCGGCGACTGGGGTGCCTCCATTACCCAACAGCTAGCGTTGTTCGCACCGGAGAACGTGCTGGCTATTCACAGCAACATGCCCGGAACCGTTCCGGACGAGACTTTAGCGAAAGCAATCGCCAACGCTCCGCCTCCCGCCGGGCTCGCCGGCGACGAGCTGCACGCCTATCAGCAGTTAGCCGACTTCTACACGCGTCACCTCGGGTACGCCGTAGAGATGTCGAATCGCCCAGAGACGCTCTATGGATTGATGGACTCGCCCATTGGGCTTGCGGCTTGGATTTTAGATCACGACAAAGACAGCTACGAGATGATCGCGCCGGCTTTCTTCGGGCGTCCGGGCGGCCTTTCACGCGATGACGTGCTCGACAACATCACCATGTACTGGTTAACGAAGACGGCGATCTCCTCCGCGCGCCTTTATTGGGAGAATAAGCTCGGCTTCTTTAACGTCGTGGGCGTTACAATTCCGGTCGGCGTGAGCGCGTTTCGGCACGAGATTTATACCGCACCGCGTAGCTGGGCGGAGAAGGCATATCCCAAACTGGTGTATTACAAGAAGCACGACGTGGGCGGCCACTTTGCCGCCTGGGAACAGCCACAACTCTTCTGTGAAGACGTTCGCGCAACGTTCCGATCCATCAGGACGTGATGATCATAGAGCAAAAACACTATGAGATGCCTCCGCACGAGGGCTTTACCGTCGCGTGATCGACGAGAAGGTCGCGATAATTACGGGCGCTTCGCACGGTATCGGCGCAGCCCTCGTAGCGGCGTATCGCGACGCCGGCTTCAAAGTGGTCGCTAACGCGCTCTCGGTCGAGCGCGACACGGATCCGAACGTACTGAACTTAGCCGGCGATATCAGTAAACCCGAGACCGCCGAGGTCATTGTGAACCACGGAGTCGATCGATTCGGACGATTAGACACGCTAGTCAATAACGCAGGGGCCTACATTTCAAAACCGTTCACAGAGTACACGCCGGCAGACTATGACGTGATGATCTCAAATAACCTAGACGGCTTTTTCCACGTAACACAGCGAGCGATTCGAGTGATGCAGGCTCAGGGTTGGGGCCACATCGTCAATATCACGGCGACAGTCGCCGAACAGCCCGTTAAAGGGGTGCCGGCGACGTTAGCATCGTTGGCGAAAGGCGGATTAAACTCGGCGACAAAGGCGCTCGCGATCGAATATGCGTCGTGTGGCATCCGCGTCAATGCGGTCTCGCCAATCATAATCAGGACGCATCCGGAGGCATCGTATGCCGGCCTCGAATCGCAGACTCCGTTAGGGCGTATTGGAGAGATCCACGACGTCGTCGCTGCGGTGATGTATCTGGAAAACGCCGGGTTCGTAACTGGAGAAATTTCCCATGTAGATGGGGGTCAAAGCGCAGGGCACTGGTAGGCACTCTTGAGCATAGCATCGACGGAGGAATCGGATGGAACGCAAGAGTTTCGTTGCGGCAGCGGCCGGCGCGATCGCCGCGAGTCAGACGGGTCTCGTCAGAGCCGCTACGTCATCCGCTGCCGGAGGTTCAAAAAGTTTCGCAATCCGTCCGTTCAGGATCTATTTTGCGGACAGCGAGCTCCTCGAACTGCAGCGGCGAATCATCGCTACCCGGTGGCCCGACGAAGAGACGGTCGATGACAACTCGCAAGGCGTTCCACTTGCAATGATTCGCGGTCTTTCTCGGTACTGGGCCAACGGCTACAGTTGGCGCAAGTGCGAAACAAGGCTCAACGCGCTGCCGAACTTCGTCACGAACATTGATGGTCTCGACATTCAGTTCATCCACGTACGCTCGCGACACGAAAACGCGTTGCCGATTATCGTTACGCACGGCTGGCCGGGATCGATCATCGAGCAACTAAAGATCATTGGTCCGTTAACCGATCCGACGGCACACGGCGGCGACGCCTCAGACGCATTTCATGTCGTGATCCCCTCGATACCGGGGTATGGATTCTCGGCGAAGCCCACTAGCGTCGATTGGGACACGGCTCACGTCGCGCGCGCGTGGATCGAGCTCATGAAACGGCTCGGCTATACCCATTATGTTGCGCAAGGCGGAGATGTCGGTTCGGTCGTCACGACTTTGATGGCCGAACAGGCGCCGCCGGAACTGTTAGGCATGCATACCAGCTTACCCGCAGCCGTACCGCACGATGTTGCCAAGTCAATCGCTTGCGGGGATCTCGCGCCCGCGAGCCTTTTACCCGACGAGAAGCACGCGTACGAAAAGTTGCAGCTGCTTTATGGAAAACAATTCGCGTATGCCGGATTCATGCACACGCGCCCGCAAACACTTTACGGATTAGCCGATTCACCCGTAGGGCTGGCGGCTTGGCTTTTGGACCATGGCGACGGATGGGGCCAGCCGGCGGCGGCGGTGGTTTCCGCAGTGGCTGGTCGCACCGTTGACGGACACACCGCTGGTGCCCTGACACGAGACGACCTTCTCGACAACATTACCGTGTACTGGCTAACGAATACCGCCGTTTCTGCGGCCCGCTCGTATTGGTTGAATAAAACCAGTCCGCTTAACGCAGCAAACGTGTCAATCCCCGCCGCAGCGACCATCTTTCCAGGCGAGATCTACCAAGCGCCCCGGAGTTGGACCGAAGCGGCATTTCACAAACTCATCTATTTTCACGAAGCGACAGCGGGCGGCCACTTTGCCGCCTGGGAGCAACCACAAATCTTCTCCGAAGAGATGCGCGCAGCGTTTCGTTCGCTTCGTTCATCGTGATTCCCGAAAGGAACACTCTATGACGTATTTCAGAACCTCCGACGGCACGGACATCTATTACAAGGATTGGGGATCCGGGCAGCCGATCGTTTTCAGTCACGGCTGGCCACTCTCCAGCGACGCGTGGGAAGATCAAATGCTCTTTCTCGCACAGCGGGGTTATCGTTGCGTCGCTCACGACCGTCGCGGCCACGGCCGTTCGAGTCAGCCCTGGACCGGCAACGACATGGACAGCTACGCCGACGACCTCGCCGAACTGGTACGCAGCCTCGATCTCAAAGATGCGATCCACGTCGGTCATTCGACCGGTGGCGGCGAAGTCGCCCGATACATCGGACGGCATGGTACGAGCCGCGTTGCCAAAGCAGTTCTCGTTGGGGCGGTTCCGCCGATTATGCTGCAATCGCAGGCCAATCCGGGTGGTCTCCCCATCGAAGTCTTCGATGGTCTGCGCAAGAACGTGCGAGAGGACCGATCGCAGTTTTGGAAAGACCTCAGCTTGCCGTTTTACGGTTACAACCGCCCTGGAGCGGAAGTTTCCGAGGGCGTTCGTGAGTCGTTTTGGCTGCAAGGAATGATGGCCGGAATCCCGGCGTCGTACTTCTGTATCAAGCAGTTCTCGGAAACCGACTTCACCGAGGATCTGAAGAAGATGGATGTTCCGACGCTTTTCATCCACGGCGACGACGACCAGATCGTCCCATTCCACGACGCATCGGAACTCGCCGTGAAGCTGGTACCCAACGGTCGCCTCGAAGTATACAAAGGCGCGCCGCACGGTCTGGCGACAACGATGAAAGACCGTCTCAACGGCGACTTGTTGGCCTTTGCGCAAGCCGGCGTGGAAACGCGAGTCTAAGCGTCGTGGGCTACGGTGCAGGACCGCCGGCAACGCCTTGTGGATCGCTGAGCCCGTTCGCGACACCGAGGGTCGTAACCAGCGTGCCCTTCGGATAAGTCAGAACGCTCACGGTCGCGGCGCCGTAGTCCGCCACGTAGAGGAGTGACTGATCGGGCGAGAGTGCGAGGCCGGTGACGGAGACGAAGCCGCCCGGACCCAGGAACACGGGACACCAGTCGCTGCCATGATAGGGATAGGGAAACTTGACGATGTCCTCGTTTCCCGTTGGCGCGCCTCCGCCGCAAGACGCCGGCCACGCTCCGGCGAGAACGTTCAGTCGCTTGTCGATCGCCGTTCCGCCGGCGGGGTTGTACCAGCCTGCGAGGTAGCCTTGTTGGTTCTTGCTCGGGATGAGGATGTCGAATACCCAGTAACCCGAGGGTTTGCCGCCGGGCAGCAAGCCCCAGATCGTCGTGTACACCCAATTATTACGGCCGATCGTGAGGCCTTCGGGGTAACACAGCGTGTAGAGCGTATGATTGCAGGCGTCCCACGACTTCGCGACTTTGTTCTTTCCCGGCTTGAACTTCAAGATCGTCGTCGTCCCGTTCGCACCGGGACCCGCGTCGAACACGTAGACATTTCCGTGCTTGTCGACGCCGACGGCGACCGGGCACGAGAGACCCGCCGTATACGTGAACGAAGGCGACGTGGCGGCGTGTAGGTATTCCGCGACGTTGCCGTGGGTGCAATCGCTCTTGTTGGCGACGAAAAGGTTGCCGTTGGTGTCCACGAAGTCGCCGGCCGGCGTTGCAACCCCGCTGGTGTAGGTCTTTGCGACGTTATAGTTCGGATCGAAGACCACAATTTTTTGGGCGGCCGGATCCGCGACGTACAGATACGTGCTCGACGGCGCGAACGCGTGCGCGGCTTTGGCACCAATCGACGGGAGCGCGTTCGACACGAGCGGTTGAACGTTCGCGCCGTTCGAACAGGCGGCGACCGCCAGCGCCACTGATGCCGGAAAGGCGAAAGTCAAAACTCGCTTCGTCATTATGCGAGAACCTCCATTAGTCGTCATCGTTTCCTTCGAGGTCGGAGTGACCGGTCATCTCGAGGATGGCGATTTCCTCCGCTTCGAAGTCCAGTAATCGCAGAATCCGGCGCATCACGGTGTTGTCGATCTTCCGCTGCTTCGTGAGTGAATTGAGCTCCGAACGTTGGGCCATCAATAAATCGTTCGTCAAGTGGCGGTACTGATCGGAAGCCTTCGCTAAGCTTCGGTCGGCGGCGAGCGTCGAGAACTCCGCTAGACGCGCGCTGAAGCGAACCTTCAACATTTCGTACAGTTGCGACGGGATTCTGTCGCGCTTTGCCAACTCCTCAAGACACGCGAGCGCAGCTTTCGAAATATGTGACAGCGCGAGTCTTTCTTCACGAATGTCCGCACCGTCGTCGCGCACATTCAGCCATTTGATGAGCAGTGGAAGCGTACCGCCTTGAACGACGAGCGTGCCGAACATCGTGCAGAAGGTCAAGAAAATGATGAGATCGCGCTGTGGGAACGGCCCAGCCAACGTTTCGAGCGGGATTGCCAGCGCGGCCGCAAGTGAGATTCCTCCCCGCATCCCCGACCACGCCAAGACGGCAACGTGCGACCAATCCGCTTTCCCCTTTTCGTGCTGCGGATAGTTCGTTTCTGGAATCAAACCCTGGACGAACACCCACAGCAGGCGCACGACGACGCACGTTGCGGCAACCGCAGCTCCGTACCCAAAAAGGAGAAGCGTCGGCATGTGCAGCGAGCCGAGAATGGCGCGAAACTGCATGCCCGCGTACACGAAGATGAACGCGTTGAGGACGAAGACGATCGTCACCCAAAAGCCGCTGATACGAATGCGGGTCGCAGGCATGAGTACTTTTGGAATGTAAGGCGCGACGGTAAAGCCCGCAGCGACGGTCGCCAACACGGCAGAGGCCCCGAGTCGCCATGCCGGTAGGTACGCTAAATACGGAATCGACAACGATACGATCGATTGCAGCGATGGATCGCGCGTCAGCCTCCACGCGGCCACACCAACGAATCCGGCAGCGACGCCGACGGCACTTCCGCCGACGATCGAGAGTGCGAGAGACGCCGCAGCATTCGGTGCGGAAAACGTACCGTTCACGACCGCGGTTATTCCAATCCCGTATAAGACGAGCGAAGTAGCGTCATTGATGAGGCTCTCGTTTTCGATTGTGGCCAAAACGTGCCGCGGAATGCGGACGCGCTCCACGATCGGTCCAAAGGCGACCTCGTCGGTCGATGAAACGATCGCCCCGAGAACGAGCGCCGTTCCCCACGCCATCGCTGGAATCAGCGCGTGAGCGACGCCGGCGACGGCTACCGTCGTAACGATGACTAGACCGAAGGCCAGTTGTAGCACCCACCACAATCCTGAGCGCGAAAACAGCTCGCTAGTCGGTGCGCTGACACTCTCCCAATAGAGCAGTGGGGGGAGAAATACCAGGAGGACGATGCCGGGCGGCATCTGCAGCGCCGGGACGCCGGGAACGTAGCCGAGCGCGATTCCGCCGAGCACAAGCAGAATTGGATACGGCACGCCAATGCGATTCGCAATTGAGACAAGAACGAGTACGGCGAGGGCGATCGCGCCAAGGTCGATAACGATGCTCATCCAATTGCGCTCCTGAGCAAAGGCTCTCTTAGTTTACCTTCGAGTGCGACCTCGGTTATACTCTTGCCCCAAGACTATCGAGGGATGATGAGAAGTGGCAAAAATCTTGTTACAAACGACCATTCCGTTCGAGGAGGACGACTGGAACGTTTCGCGCTTTTCACTCTTGCGCGAAGTTCTCGAAGCTGACGGCCACGAGGTAGCTGCGCGAAATAAAGAGGCGGATGCAGACGGCAACGATGTTCTGATCATGCGACTGCCTGACTCCGACTTCGATCAGTTATGGTTGATGGCCGTCGACAACGGCGACGGCCTCACTCAAGTAGAAAGCAACGCGATCATTGAGTTCCGCAAGAGGGGCGGAGGCGTTTTGACCGCGCGCGATCACCAGGATCTTGGGCTTTGCCTCTCTCATCTTGGCTCGCTCGGCCGGTTCAATCATTTTCACACGCACAACCTCGAGCCGGGCCGGACCGAAAACGACGATCAGGATAATCCAAACATTTCCTATCCCAACTACCACTCTGGTGCGAACGGTAACTATCAGAAGGTCGCGGCGGTTGCGCCGGTACATCCGCTCCTTAAGAGCGCGAAAGCAGATGGCGGAACGATCGAGTATTTTCCCGCCCATCCGCACGAGGGGGCCGTTGGCGTACCCGAAGGTATCGGGTTTGCCAGTGTTATCGCAAAGGGCACGAGCACGGTGAGCGGCCGGCAGTTCAATCTCGCCGTTGCGGTCGAAGATGAACCGTCCGACGGCGGAGTCTTAGGACGCGCTGTCGCGCTTTCAACGTTCCACCACCTGGCCGATCTCAACTGGGACACCGATCGGGGCGCTCCAAGTTTTGTCACCGACAAACCCGGCGACGAGATAAAACGCGATCCGGCGCGGTTAGAGATCTTTAAAGACTACGTCCGCAATATAGCTCGGTGGTTGAGCGCGCGTCCGGAGGTGGCACGAGCTGCATCGACAACGTTACTTCGGAGCCGGTGAACCGTCGGACCAGCGCGGAGCTAGGATCACGATCGTCACTGGTTCATACGAGCGAAATGTCGACGTCGCCGGTGATAGGATCGGCGAACCCTTGAAACTTGCGCCCCACGCGGCCAATTGGTCTTTGGCGACGAACGGCATGATGTGCGGGCGCCAGGGGCCTTTAACGCCATCGTTAAGGTAGCTTTCTTTCGAGAGCATTAGCGCGAACCCACGCGGTTGCGTGAATTGATGATCGGCGTAGCCGGCCTGCGACTTTTTGGCAATCTCGTCACGGCTGTCAC
>JAMXLK010000058.1 GCA_024281075.1 Vulcanimicrobiia bacterium | reverse complement strand
ATTGAAATCGATCCGCCATCAAATCCCTCGACGGGAAAGGTAATTTTTTCGTTTTTTTGCCGCACCCCGAGCACGTAAAGCAGCGGCAAATAGTGATCGGGAGTAGGAATGGAGAGCTCGGCATCCGCGCCAAGCATTTCGTAGTTGATGAGCGGCTTGAGGTCGCCTGTAAGGATTCTCTCTTTTGCCTCGTTCTCAAAACGAGCCGCCCAGTCGTAGGGATCGCGCAAGTGCCGCCCCCATGCATAAGTGTGAAGGTTATGCACGAGGTTGCCGCTGCCAACGATAAGGACACCTTCGTCCCTAAGGGGAGCGAGCTTTTTGCCAATCTCAAAATGAAATGCAGCACCCTGAGTCTCGTCGATGCTGAGCTGTACGATTGGAATATCCGCCGCAGGATAAACGTGCCGAAGCACTGACCACGTTCCGTGATCCAGTCCCCAGGAATCATCGAGCGTTACATCCAGAGGCGACAGTAGTTTTTGAACGTTGCGCGCCAGTGCGGGATCACCGGGAGCGGGGTATTGCACCTTATACAGTTCTGGAGGAAATCCGCCGAAATCGTGGATCGTTCTTGGCGCTGTGGAGATCGTGACGCCTGTACCGGGAACGAACCAATGAGCAGAGACAGATAGGATTGCTTTCGGCCTAGGGGTTTGCAGCCCAATGCGCCGCCATGCCTCGGTGTAGCCGTTATTGGTAATGGCGTTCATCGGATTGCCGTGTCCGAAAAAGATAGCGGGCAGCATCTTCTTTCTTTGGTCAGATCGCCAGCGCTCGGAAATGTAGCAGTGAGGCGAACACGATAGACGCGCACGCAATGCCAAAAAGAGTGCCCCCGATAACGTCGGTGAGGTAATGGGCACCGAGCGCCAAACGCGACCAGTCGATGCCGATCATCCACGTCGCGAGCACGGCTGCCAGAACCACCTTCACGCCCTTAGGCAGGGGCGACATTAACACCAAGACGAGCCACGATCCAAAGAAGACTACCGCGGTCGTCGCATGACCACTGGGGTACGAATAGCCCAGCTCTTCGTGGTAGATCCACGAATCGGGTCGCGCGCGGTGAAATACGTGCTTGAGGCCTTCTACTGCCGCTTGTGAAACTAATTGCGCCGCAAAAATCACAACTGCCGCTACCACCTGATAGCGCGTCACCGCCGCTATGGCAATGCCGGCAAGTGCCAGCGCAAGGAGCGGCAACGCACGCCCGCTCTGCGTAAAGAGAATCGCCCATGGCAATCCCTGTCCGCGCAGGACATTCGCGTGACTGTCAAAACGCCACAGACCAATCGGGTGCGTTACCGAATAACCCAGCGCGAAAAACGCCGCCAAGCAAAGACCGGCGATCGTCACGAGCCGCGATTCCACGCTCACGCGACTTTTGTTCCTTCGCCGGCACGCACCATGACGCGCAACGCGCGCGGCGCGACGCAAATTCGAAGAGGCGTCATGCCAAACTCGCACCCGTCCACCGAAACCGGCGACTTTGGCTTGGTCCTCACCTGGAGCGTCTTCGGGGTCGACCACAAGTGCACGGCGGAAAGACTGGCTTGAGTTCCGCGAAGTAGCGCAACATACGTCTGTAGGATGCTCAGTTTGCTGGTCGCATCGCGCACGAACACCGTGAGGCGCCCGTCATCGATTCGCGCATCGTCGGCAACCGGCGCGTGCCCGTAAAACCGGCCGTTTGCGATGATGATCTGAAGCGTTGTAACCCGCACGCGATGACCTTTCCACCGAAAGTCGGCGCGAAACGGACGTTGCTTCAAGAGCGGCGCGACGGCCGCTGCAGCGTACGCAGCCGGTCCCATGACCGCTTTGAGTGCGCGCGGCGTTTCGTCGGCGGCCTGAGCCGCGAGGCCGATCGTCAGAAAGTTCGCGAAGTACGTCCCGTTGACGTTCCCGAGATCGACGCGCCGCTCGTTTCCGAAAGCGATCGCATCGGCCGCCGACTCGAACGAGTCGATGCCTAAACCCAGGGCGAAACTATTGCCGGTTCCCGCCGGAACGACGCACAACGTGAAGCGACGCTTTGCAAAATACGGCACGACCGATGTCTGCGTTCCGTCACCGCCGCAGACGACGATGCGGCGAATCTTGTCTTTCATCGCCCGCCGCACGGCCTTGCACATCTGCTTGCGCGTTTTGAGCAGCTGGGCATCCACGAGCGGCAAGCCGCGCTCGGCAAGAAGTCGGGGCATGGCGGCGAATGCGGCACGCCCCTGCCGCGACTCGCTTCGCGCCAGCAGAACGATCTGACCGCCCGACCGCTTAGACATACCGCATTCTACCCATAACTGTGTTGCAAGACCGCCGTTTCCAAGGCCGGTATGCACGGCCGGCTCCTGGGTATCTACGGATTATGCCGCTGATCGAGATCGTCGTAGTTCTCATTATCGTCGGAGTGCTGCTGTGGCTCGTCAACACCTACATCCCGATGGCAGCCCCCATAAAGTCGCTCCTGAATGCCGTCGTTGTCATCGTGCTTGTCATATGGATCCTAAGAGTTTTTGGACTGTGGCACTATATTACCGAGATTCACGTCGGCCGTTGAAATCCGCCGGTTAACTTTCCAAGGCTCGTTACTGACGGTTGTAACCATCCCATGTTTTTAGCGATCGTTGCCATTCTCGCGTAACGCGGAATCGATTGCGCGCGTCCTTTCAGACTCCAGAATGAGCTGTAGGCTGGCTTTTAATAGTTTGAAGCGGCGTTTGCCCAGAGTTTTCTCCCAGTCTCCTTCAATTTCAGCGATGATTGCGCGGCCTCGCTCGATCATCCGCTCGCCGCGTTCGGTCGTAAAAATCAGTTTTGAGCGACGGTCTTTCGGATTTGGCAAACGGACCACATAGCCGGAAGCTTCCACGTCGTCGATAAGCTCTTTCATCGCCGGTGTCGTCATACGCGCCTTGGCGGCCAGCTCAGTCAGCGTACTGCCTTCGTCCTCAATGTAGATAAAAATTGGCGAATGAGCGGCGCGAATCTGACCGTGCGTTTCGGCGCGAAGCCGGTCCGTGATCTGTCCCACAAAGGAAGCATAGATGGGGCCGATGAGCCGCCCGAGGGACGTGGGATCGGGAGGCGGAGCCAGGCGCCGGCGGGGCCGGCGATGTGACCTTGACAAAGAAAACCACCTTGCATATTATTAGGTAACCTTACTACTTAGTTAGGAACCCTTATTAGTTCTTCAGCCATCCGCTGCGGTCCTCGATATATGGGTTGTCGGGCCCGACGGAAAGCAACGGTGAACTTTGATGGCCCTAACTCGCGGAGAATTATTTATGAAAATAATGAACGCAGCTTCCCTCCTGGCATTTGTGTTCATCGCCGGATGCACGGGATCGGCGCCCAACACTACTCCGCCGGTGACTCGGGCGATGACCTGGACATTGCAGGCGGGCGCCTCTAGCGCGAAAGAGGCCAATCAAGGTTTGCAATTCTACACGACCTCGATCACCATCGATGCCGGGGACAGCATAACTTGGGGCTTCCCGGCGGGCGAGCCTCACACGGTCACATTCTTAGGTAATCGTAAATCGCTGCCGCCACCTACGGACCCCAAAGTGTCCAAGCCGGCAGGCGGTTCTGTTTACGACGGTTCCGCATACACGAGTTCGGGATTCAAGTTGCTTGGCGGCACTTACACGCTAACGTTCCCGAAGCCCGGTGCGTACAAGTACTACTGCCTGCTCCATGGCGGATTGAAGGGCGGTATGGTCGGAAGTATCACGGTGCAGACTGCCGGCGCGCCGTATCCGCGGGCACAGCAGCAGTACACTAGCGCGGCGCACGCCATGATCACGAGCGACCTCGCGGACGCCGCCGCGTCGGTCGACGAGTTTCCCTATCCAGCCGGCGGAACGCACCTTGCTGCCGGAATTGCTCCGAATTTAAATACGGGGCCGCCTTCGACTTCTACAGTCGTGCGCTTCCTCGATAGTAAGTCGGGTAGCGATCAGAGCGTCACCATCTCCGTGGGGACAAAGATAACTTGGACGAATCTTTCAAACAACTTTCCGCATACAGTGACGCTCGGAATTGTCGGGCAGCCGTTCCCCAAACTACCTCCGTTCTCGCCGCCGTCTGGCGGAACGACATATGACGGAACCGCGATAACGAACTCTGGTCCCCTGTTCCCGGGACAAAGCTACAGCTTGACCTTCACTAAGGCCGGCACCTACAAGTACCACTGCCTCTTTCATGACGATACTGAGCACATGATCGGTACGGTTACCGTACGACAGTGGAACGATAGTAAGTGACGCGATGCATCTCGAAGCGCAATGTCTAAACCACCGGCCGCAGGCCGTGACGGCTGGACAGCGGGCTGCATCGCGTTACGCTCGTTGCTTCGCAAGGCGCCGGCCGTTAGGGTGCGTCGCGCACACCGGCCTTCAAAGCATCAGCGCGATCTGAAAGGCGAGATCGAGGTGTGAGCCAAAATCGCGGCAACGCCCGCGCGATCCAGCGTTTCAGAATAGCGCCAACGGGAATCGAACCCGTCTTTCCGCCTTGAAAGGGCAGTGTCCTAACCGATAGACGATGGCGCCGTGTGCCTACCACACCCTAGCGTGGCGGCGTTCGGGCTGTCAAATGCCGGCGCCTTCGGCCGCGC
>JAMXLK010000057.1 GCA_024281075.1 Vulcanimicrobiia bacterium | reverse complement strand
CTCCGAGATTCTCGGGATAATCGAGCACTGGCACCAAACTGGGGAGCCGCTGCCGGATCGTGACTTTAACGATCTCGCGCTGCGGCTCTTCGATTATCAGCTGCGTCATAACGAACCCTATCGCCGCTACTGCGAGCGGCTCGGCGCGACGCGTCCGGGCTCGTGGGAAGAAATTCTCGGCGTTCCCGCCGCAGCGTTCAAAGAAGCCGCTTTAACGACGTTCGATCCCGCCGAGGCGGCGCTCGTCTTCGAAACGAGCGGAACGACCATTGGCACACCGGGCCGCCACTACATGCAGACGGCCGCGCTCTACGACGCTGCGCTGCTTGCCGGGTTCGATCGTTTCGTGTTAAGCGACCGCGCGCGCTTACGCTACTTCAACCTCGTGCCAAATCGGCAGGAGCGCCCGCACTCCTCGCTCGGCTACATGATGGAGCGCGTGAGCGCCCTGCGCGGCGACGAAAATACCGGCTGGTATCTCCGCGGCGACGATCTGTTAGTTGACGAGTTCATTGTCGGCATCTCCGATGCCATATCAAACCGTCAAGCGGCTTGCATCGCCGCTACGGCATTCGCGCTCGTTCACGTTCTCGACGCAATGCAATCGCGCGGCTTGAAATTTACGCTGCCGCCTGCCTCTCGAATCATGGAAACCGGCGGTTTCAAAGGGCGCACGCGCACTGTCGAGCGCGAGAAGCTTTACACCGATCTCTGCGACGCCTTCGGATTAAAGCACGAAGCGATTATTTCCGAATACGGCATGTGCGAGCTCTCGTCGCAGTATTACGCGCGCGCGGGCGGTGGCTATAGCGGGCCGCCGTGGCTTCGCACCCGCGTTGTCGGACCCGATCGGGCCGCCGTTGCGGCCGGTACGATCGGTTCGCTGCTTCACGTCGATCTGGCAAATCGTTCGTCGTGCATCGCGATCCAAACAGAAGATCTCGGCACGATGACCGCCGACGGCTTACGCTTAACCGGCCGCGACCGCAATGCACCTCTGCGCGGCTGCTCGCTGGACGCAGAGGATTTGCAGTCGCGCTAAGGCGTCACCTCAAAAACGACGCCCTGACCTGAGGTTCCGCCGGCGGCGGTCGTTCCGAGCAAATGGCCCTTGCCGTCCGGCATTAAGCCGTAGTATGGGTACGCGCCATCGCGTCCGCCGGTAAAGGCGTGCAGGACGGTCTCGGCACCTGTCTTTGCGTTCAGCTTGAAAACGGTGCCGCAATCGCAGCTGCCGCCGCCCGAAGAGGTCGTGCCGTAGAGCGTACCTTTACCCGCGAGGAGCAGCGTGCTCGTCGGCGCGCTGCCGTCATTGCCCCCGGCGAAACTGTAAACGACGCGCTCTTGATAGCTCGCATTCGAGCGCTTCAATTCGAAAACGCAACCCACGCCGTTTTTTCCGCCATAATAGGTCGTACCGTACAGATTGCCGCGGCCGTCAGCGATTAATCCCCCGTACGGTGAGCCGCAATCCGGAGTGCCCTTAAACGTATAGAGCGTAGTCAGTTGCCATTTGCCGCCCTCGTAGTGCGCTAATTTGTACACGGTCCCGGCACTGTGCGTGCCGCCGATCTCCGTGACGCCGAAAAGATCCCCGCGACGATCGATCAAAAGCCGGCCAAGCGATCCGACGCCGCCTTCACTGCCCCCGTTGAACGCATGGATCACGCGTTCGCGCCAGCTTCCCTTACGGCGCGAAAGCTCATAAACTACGCCGCTATAATACTGGCCGCCGTCCGGTGTCGTTCCGTATAGGTTTAGCAAGATGCCATGCTTACGGGCCAACGCAAGGCCACCGCCCGGTCCGTAACCGTCTTGGCCACCGCTAAAACCGTGCAGTACGGTCTGGGCCGAACCATGGAGTTGCCATGCAACGCCGCATCCGTCGCCGGCGCATGCGCCGCCGTATCCACCCGCAACCGTCGTGCCGAAGAGGTCGCCGTTTTTGTCAAACGTGACGCCGCCGTACGGATTCTTGCCGTCCGCGTAACACGTAAAGTTATAGAGCACCGATTCTTGCCACGGCGGCCTCGGTCGCGGCTTCAATTGGAAGACCGTCCCGCAGTAGTAATAGCCGCCGACAACCGTCGTTCCGTCGACCTTTCCATTTGGATCGAAGTTGAGATCGGCCGCGGGGTCGCCGCCGTCGATACCGCCCGTAAAGCTGTAGACGACTTGCTCCGATGCGGCGGCACGGACCGGTCCCGCTACGCCGATGGGTCGCGCCGCACCGCTTGCCGGCGGCAACGCAAGCGGCGACCCTCCGCCGCTGCATCCGGTGATGAACGCCGCGAGTGCGCTGAACGCGACTGCGAGCCCAGAGGTCTTTGACGAAAGAAGTGCTTTCACGGGTCGCTCCTTTGGGGGTAGTCAACAATTCGCGAGCGGTCTAACGTGGCCTCCACCGCGATGTGATCACACCACTGTTGAGACCGGTCGTCGATAAGCCGCCGTGAAAGCGGGCGTGCTCCACTTTCATGCACCGGTCCACGACGACGTCCATACCGCTGCGCTCGGCGAGCGCAATGGCATTGTCGTTGATGACGCCGTACTGAAACCATATTGCCTTGGTGCCCGAAGCAAGCGCATCGTTGACGACGCTCACCAGCTCGCTCGACCGGCGAAAAACATCGACGACGTCCGGGGCGCCGCGCTCGGCCGCGTAGGCGGCAAGCGAGGGATATGCTTTGATGCCATCGACCTCACCGAGCCGCGGATTGATTGGCGTCACGTCGTATTCCGGTTGCCGCCGCAGATAGGAAAAAACCGTGTAGCTCGGGCGCAGCGGATTATCGGATGCCCCGACGAGAGCAATCGTTCGCACCCGTTCGAGCAACGCGCGGCGTTGCGAAGGGATGGTGAGGATCATGACACTGCGGCGGCGGCTAGAGCTTTGCCGAGATCCCAAATCAAATCGTTGACGTCTTCGAGCCCCACCGATAAGCGCACCGACTCGGGCTCGACGCCGGCGTTGCGCAGCTCGGCATCGGAAAGTTGCGAATGCGTCGTGGATGCCGGATGAATGACGAGGCTCTTCGAATCGCCGACGTTTGCCAGATGGCTCCACAGCTCGAGCCCATCGATGAAGCGGCGCCCCGCTTCGCGCCCGCCGCGCAGGCCAAAGGTAAAGACGGAACCGAGTTGCGGTTCGCGCACCCACGCAACCTCCGGACGCGTGCTGAGATATTGCGCGACCGCGCGCGCGTTGGCGACGTGCCGATCCATGCGCAACGCCAGCGTCTCCAAACCGATGAGCAGCAGCCACGCGTCCATCGGCGACATCTGCGCGCCGACGTCGCGTAAGACTTCCGCGCGGGCTCGCATCAAGAAGGCGTACTCGCCGAATGTCTCGGCGAAAATCTTCTGGTGATAGCCGGGACTCGGCTCGGAGAGCAGCGGAAAGCGGCCGTTCGTCCATGGAAACGTACCGGACTCCACGAGGACGCCGCCGACCGACGTGCCGTGGCCGTTGATGAACTTCGTCGCCGAATGCACGACGATGTCCGCGCCATATTCGATTGGCCGGCAGAGATACGGCGTCGCAAACGTGTTGTCGACGACCAGAGGAACGCCGGCGCCATGTGCGAGCGTTGCAAAGGCCGCCAAGTCCGCGACGACGCCCGACGGATTGCCGACGGTCTCAACGAAGAGGAGTTTCGTCTGCGGCCGAATCGCCGCGCGCACTGCGTCGAGATCGTCGGCCGGAACGAAGGTCGTTTCGATCCCCATGCGCTTGACCGTAACCGTTAGCTGGGTGACGGTGCCGCCGTAGACGTTCTGCGTGCAGACCAAATGGTCGCCGGCTTGTGCCAACGAGAGCACCATGCAGAGTTGCGCCGCGAGGCCACTGGAAAAAGCAATGCTGCCCAGACCTCCCTCTAAACTCGCCATTCGCTCCTCGAAAGCCGCAACCGTCGGATTGCTGATGCGGCTGTAAATGTGGCCGTAACTACGCAGTGCAAAGAGCTCCGCCGCCTGCTCGGTAGAGCCGAAGACGTACGCCGAAGTTTGATAGATCGGCATCGCTCGCGAGCCGGTCGCAGGGTCGGGCGGCGTGCCGGCGTGCAGCGCCCGCGTCTCAAAGCCGAATTGGCGTTCCTGATGTATCATCGGTAGGTTGAGGCGCCTATTTCGCCCTATAATGGTCGTATCATGGGCATGACACTCACCGAAAAGATCCTTGCGCGCCACGCCGGCCTGCCGCGTGTCGAGCCGGGACAGATCATCAACGCAAAAGTCGACCTCGTCCTGGCCAACGAGCTCTCGGCCGCCGTGGCGATCGGCGTAATGCGCAAAATTAAGGGCGCTTCCAAAGTCTTCGATCCGGGGAAGATCGCGCTCGTCGCCGATCACTTCGTTCCGGCGAAAGACGCGCAGTCCGCTTCGCTCGCCCGGCTGATGAAAGATTTTGCGGCGGAGCAGAAGATCGAGCATTTCTTCGACGTCGGGCGCGGCGGCATCGAGCACGTCGTGCTGCCCGAAGAGGGTCTCGTCGCTCCCGGTGAGCTGATTGTCGGCGGGGATTCGCACACGTGCACGTACGGCGCGTTCGGCGCCTTCGCGACCGGCATGGGTTCCACCGACGTGGCTGCGGCGTTCGTTCTCGGTGAAGTCTGGCTCAAGGTGCCGGCGTCGATCAAGCTTGTGTACAGCGGTACGCCTGGTCCGATGGTCTATGCAAAAGACATCATGCTGCGCACGGTCGGCGAGCTCGGCATCGACGGCGCGACCTATCGGGCAATCGAGTACCACGGCACGACCGTCGACGAACTCTCGATCACCGGGCGCATCACGATGGCGAACATGGCGATCGAGGCTGGAGCGAAGAACGGCATTTTTCATGCCGACGCTAAGACGATCGCGTACGTTAAAGAGCGGACGGACCGCCCGTTCGTGGTCGAGCGCGCCGATGCCGATGCGCTCTACGAGCGCGTGATTGAAATCGACATTTCTGCGCTCGAACCGCAGGTTGCCTGTCCGCATACGCCCGACAACGTGCACCCCATCTCGGAGGTCACGCGCGACGACCTGCGCGTCGATCAGGTCTTCATCGGTTCGTGCACCAACGGGTACATCGACGATCTGCGTATCGTGGCAAAGATTCTCGAAGGCAGGCAGATCGCATCGAACCTGCGCGTGATCGTCAATCCCGGCTCGCAGAAAGTTTGGATGCAAGCCGCGCAAGAGGGTGTCCTTACGACGCTGGCGGCCGCCGGATGTGCGGTCAATACGCCGGGCTGCGGTGCGTGCTTCGGCGGTCACATGGGGACGCTCGGTGACGGCGAGCGCGCGATCTCGACGACCAATCGCAACTACGTGGGCCGCATGGGCTCGCCGAAAGCGGAGATCTACCTCGCATCGCCGGCAACGTGCGCGGCTTCGGCGCTCACCGGCCGCATCACCGATCCTCGCGTTCTTGAATTGGCGGGGGTGTAATGGAAGCGACATTGCGCGGGCATGCGCATAAGTACGGCAAGAACGTCGACACCGACGTCATCATCCCCGGAAAATATTGCAATATCGTCGATCAGACGGAGCTGGGGAAACACGCGCTGGAAGGCCTGGATCCGGAATACGTCTCGCGCATGAAAAGCGGCGACATTATCGTCGCCGATACCAACTTCGGCTGCGGATCGAGCCGCGAGGTAGCGCCGATCGCAATTAAGGCATCCGGGACGGCGGCGGTCATCGCAAAGAGCTTCGCACGCATTTTCTATCGCAACGCGCTGAATATCGGTCTGCCGATCTTCGAATCGGCCGAAGCCGTAGACGGCATCGAATCGGGCGACGAGATCGAGCTCGAGCCGGCCAGCGGAATCGTCCGCAACCTAACGCGCGGCACCGAATATCGCGCGGCGGAGTTTCCGCCGTTCATGCGCTCGCTCATCGACGCCGGCGGCCTCGTTCCGTACGTCGAAGGGCGACTAGCCGCCGCCGATCGCTAAGAAAAGAAAGCGCTAAATCAGAGTTTTCTTAGGGGGCGTGTAGCCGCCTTGGCCCGGTATCCCGCCCGGCGATGGATTGATGTTCTCAATCCACTTCTCTTTGGCGCGATAGGCTGCGGTGAACGGCACCTGCCCATCGGGCATCGTCAACATGCCGACCATAT
>JAMXLK010000056.1 GCA_024281075.1 Vulcanimicrobiia bacterium | reverse complement strand
ATTGCCCGCGCCGCTCAACTCGGATGCCGGGACGGTAAACGTTTGCGACGACGCCGTATTGCCGAAGTGCGCCGTGCCGATCGTGCGGCCTCCCGCCGTTGCGGTCGCAGTGCCGGGTGAAAGGCGCTCGGTCGCGGCGTACGCGCTCAATGCGGTCACCGCCGAGGCCGTGTCGCCGGTCGTCGGCCACCCGCACCGGCACTGCTGTGCGACGAGCGCGCGAACGGCGCCATCGAGCTGCTCCGTGGAAGCATGCCGTTCGATCAACAACTGCAGCATCTGTGATTGTGCGTCGACGAGGGAGCCGAGCCAGGCCCACCGCGCATTATTCGGAGCGGTCGCATACCGCCCGGTGACGTAAAGCGTCTGCTCCAACTCTGCCGCCATGGCGGCGCCTTTGCTCTGCCATCCCGGTGCGCGCAGCAGATAGCGCGCCAGCCGAATCCTCGTAGCGCTATCGAACCCTTGCGCGCGCGCAACGATGTCTGCAAGAAAATCAGTTCGCGGAGGCCCGATCTGCGCGAGTGCCCAGAGCGCCTCGAATCGAACCATCGTCTTACAGTCGGCGTCCGTGCACCATTTGTAAATCCCCGGGTTCGCGAGCACCCGGCTCATGAATCCGGCAGCGTTTCTAATCGCCGCTGACTCGTCGGTCACGCCGTTCGCGCGCGCAAAGGCTAATGCCCCAAGCGCCGTCGCACTGACGAAGGGATCGCTCTCACTATCGTTCGCAAAGGATCCGAACCCGCCGTCGCCGCGCTCCAGCGAGAGCAGCTGCGTTAGACTGCCCGCGCTTGCCGCAACGGGATCGAATGCGAGCTTTAACCGATAGGGCGCTTGCAGCCGGCGCAACGCCGCGGCAATCGTGAGACGCGACGCGACGATGTCGGTCAGCGGGAATGCATCGGCGGTCATCGCGCGCTCCGACGGCGTGACGAACTGCGGAACCACTGAATTGGCCAAGGTCACCTGCAGCGTCCCGCCCGCGTTGAGCGCGATCGGAACCGACGCTTCTCCTTGCGTGGCACCGCTTTCGATCACCGAGTCGGTGCTCTCGCGGTCGCTCGGCGTAAATGGAACGCGGAATCCGTCGCTCTGGCTTCCGAGTTTTGCCTGCGCCTGAAGCTGCGTCGCGCCCGGCGTTCCGACGACGACTGGGAAGCGGAATGCCTGCACGCCGGTCGAGACTTGTTCGCTGCCGCGCAGTATCTTGGGATCGCCTTGCGCAAACGCGAGCGCTCCGGTTAACTGCAGCACGAAGTCGAGCGCGCCGCCGGCACCGGTTTGGTTCGCAATCGAAAGGCCGAGATCGAATTTATCGTTCGGCCGCGCGAACTGCGGCAGCAGCGGATTGGCAATCAGCGGCTGGTTCGAAACGAACGTCGAGTCGGCCGTTGCAAAGTGCATCCGGTCCTGGGCGATCGCTACCGCCATCACGCGCCACGTCGTCAGATCGTCGGGCATGGTGAGATCCGCAGCTGCGCGGCCGGAAGCGTCGGTCGCAAGCACGCGGTAATATGCCAGCGGCTGGAAGTTTGCGCGAATGCGCGTGCTGGCCGCGCCGGCGAGAAAACCGCCGCCGTATCCGAAGCCTTTCTCCAGCGGCGGCGTCTGCGTTTTTAGTGAGACGTTTTCGCGATTATCGGCAAATATCGTCGCGATGGGCTGTTGCGCGAAGACGGTTTGGACGAGATCCGGCAGACGGTATCCCGACAGCTGCAGGATTGCGTCGTTAACGACCATCGCCACGATCTCACTCTTTGCGGGCGCACCGCCGTTCGAGGTCACGGTGAACTCCACGTGCTGCTGACCGCCCGGATGGACCGTCGCATTCCGCGGCGCTATCCCAAGCTTGAGATAACGGCCGGCCAGATCGACGTCGAATGCCGCCATGCCGGTGAGCGAAAGCGTGGTGGTACCGGTCTCACCCTGAGCGTGTCGAAGGGCGACGCCAGTACCACCACGCCGGACGACGATCGCTTGCACGGCGGCGTTCGGCAGCATCGCTTGCGTCACTTTGAAATTCAAACGCTGCGCGCCGTGCACGCCCCGCAGCACCGTGCGGTAGAGGACGTCGTTGCGCACGACGGAGAAATACACGTCGGCGTTATCGTACGGCGATGCGATGAGCGCGCTCGCCGTCTCGCGGATCGCGTATTTCTTCTTGTCGAGCTTGACCGCGACGGCGTTGGGATCGCTCAAGCCCCAATCCGCGGTGCCCGCGCCGAACGCGAAGACCTGGATGCTGCTGTTCGATGCGTCGGTTTTCGCGTCGCCAAAGTTCGCAAAGACGCGATAAGGTCCGGCGTCGCTCGGCATCAGCTGCACCGTCACCGGCTGGTCGCCCGAGGTCGCATCCGCCGTCGCTACGGTATCGTACTTAATCGCCTGCTGCGCGTTTTCGCCGCCCTCGACTTCTTGCGTCGCGGCGGTGTACGTCATCTTCTGCAATTGCAAATGAACGCTGCGCCCTCCAACCGGCTTGCCATTTGCATCGGTCACGATCACACGAACGTTCATCGGCGTGCCGGCTTGGCCCACCGCATCGGATGCGAGCCCAATCGCCGCATCGGTCGGCCATGCCGCGAAATTCTTTGAATCCGAGACGGAAAGGTTCGAGACGTCGCTCGTCTCCATGTCGACGCGATAGTTCATCGGAAACGGCAGATCGCGCGGCACGGCGACGTCGAGCGATGCTTTACCCTCCGTGTCGAGCGCAAGATCGCGCTGCAGCACGTCGGTGTCGAACGACGGCTGCTGCTCCGGATAGTACCACTGCGGGCCGAATGAAAAGTCGTCCCAGCCTTTGGGCGTAATGTTCGCAACGTCTCGAGTGACGTACGCATGCGCCGTGCCGCCCTGCAGCGGCGCCCCGAAGAGATAGGCCGCCGTAACGTCGGCGCGAACGCTCGACCCGGCAGTCGCAGACGTGGCGTCGAGCGCGAGGGTGAGCTTGAAGTTCGGCGGCTTGAATTGCGCGACGCGCAGCGATCCGGTGACGTCGTTGCCGTTCGCGCCCTTAGCGTCGACGGTGTAATAACCCAGCGCTTGTTGCTTCGTGAACGTAATCGGCATCGAAAAGACGCCGAACGCGTCCGTGCGCACCGTTTTCAGCGGCGTCGCGTTGTTGTCGGGGTCGATCAGCTTGACGCTATAGCTGGCGTTCGCGTCGGCCACGACCGCCGCGCCCTTGACGTAGTAGGCGATGCCCGTGATCTGGCCGTGTTCCCCGGGCTGGTACATCTGACGGTCGCTGAAAATCGTGCCGCGGGAGAGCGGCGCGCCGCTCGTCCAGCCGCTGGAGACGTCGAAGCGCGAGATGCCGCTCCAGCCCCACGCGGTGACCGTCGCAACGTCCGCAGCTTGCGTCACGACGACGCCGAGATTCGGCGCTTGATTCGATTCAGCCGTGGCGGCGCATCGTTCGACATCCACACCGGAGAAGCTCAGCTCTCCGTCGGCCCCGGTCATCCCGGCGGCGCACTGCTGCGGCGCTGCTTTACTATCTTGGCTCAACCGATAGACCGTAACGTTTGCGCCGGTGACGGGCGCGCCATCGCTCAAGTGCTGCACCAACACCATGCCGTGCGATGGGAACCATTGCGCGAAGACGCCGAGGTTCGTGAGCTGCACGATGCCGGTGTTGTTCGGGTCGGTGTTCGGTGCGTCGAGTCCCGTGCGAAAACCGTACGCGAGCGCGCCGAAGCCCCCGCCCAGCTGTTTTTGTATCGGGACGCTCACCGCGCTCTGCGCGTTGCGCTTCGCGTTGAGCCTTT
>JAMXLK010000055.1 GCA_024281075.1 Vulcanimicrobiia bacterium | reverse complement strand
GTATCATATGGTCCACCAATGGATCCGTCAACGTGCCCGGCGGAAGTTTCTTCGCCGGCCCGATCCACGACGGATGGAGATGAGGGGGTTCGAACCCCTGACCCCCTGCTTGCAAAGCAGGTGCTCTACCAGCTGAGCTACATCCCCGCGCGCGAGCCATTTTGTCGAGCCGGCCCTTCGTCCTTCGACTTCGCTGCTTGCGGTCGCTTTGCTCGGGATGACATATGAAGCGGAGGCGGCGGTGCCTATGGTAATGAATAGGGCGGTCCGGCTTCGGGGGCATAGCTCAGCTGGTAGAGCATTACGCTGGCAGCGTAAGGGTCAGGAGTTCGAGTCTCCTTGCCTCCACCAATGAACGCTCGTCTTTGCGGGCGTTTTTGCTTATCCAAGTCAGTGCGGTTGAACCCAAATGCAGGAAAGGTCGAGGATTCGGGCGCATGGATGCCTGGAGGCTCGCCGACGTGGGGGCGGGTCATTAACCACCCACGCTTTGGAAGGAGCTCAAAACGTGCGTTTCTCGCTCTTAGTCGCGAGTTCTATGCTTGCGGCCAGCTTGGTTCTCTCCGGTTGTTCTACGACCGGTGGCTCTCAGTCGATCCCCGGCAGCTCGTCGGTTAGCCCGATGGGCCACCAGCAAGGCCAGCTCGTCGCGTCCGGCGTTCAACGCCCCGCGTCGTGCCCCTCGCAGTACTTCACCTGCCTCACGATCTACAAGGGCAGCAACCAGCTCGAGATCTGCATCTCGTCGTCCGGTAACTGCACCTCGGGTCTCGTTGGCAACTGGACTTGGTCCGGAACCATCGTTCATGTGAAGACCGGTAAGAAAGACAAGAAGTTCAAGGTGTCGTGGTCGCCCAACCCGGGCAACCCGACCGTGAACACCATCAAGGTCAACACGATCAAGGATAGCCACGGTAAGATCAAATACGCCGAAAATATTACGGCTTGCGGATATCCCTCCGGCAGCTGCATCTACGGCGCTATCGGTTTGATCGGCGGCTAGTTCGAACCCATACTTGAGATAATGAGAGGCTCGGCGCATGCCGAGCCTCTCATGTTTTTGCCTACGGCTTCCCGCCGGCCAGATTGATCGCGTTCGATTCGTCGCGGCAAGCCGTGCACGTGTACCAGATGTTCCGGGAGTCGAGCGGATAGTTGAGCATTCCCGCGCGAAACGTGAGATTCGACTGATCGATGCCCCAGGGCACCACGTCAATAGGTTTGCCCTTGGTCTCGACGCGGGCGAGCACGAGCTTCGACCATCGAACGCGCGGCTGACGATCGCCGGCGTAGTGACCGAAATAGCTGCCGTCCTGATCCCACGCAACGCCTTCGGGCAACGCTTCATCGGCGTTGGCCTGTCCGATCGTCGTCATGCGCTTGAGCACGATTCCATCCTTGGTGCCGCCGCCGTCCGCGGGCCAGCCATACTTCACCGGATGCTGCAAGCGTGCCTCAACGACCTCGACGCGCCCGTTCGTCGTTATTCCTCTCGTCCAGAGCCGCAACTCGCGATCCGAGGCAGCGTAAAAACGAAAATCGACCGGGTGTCCACACGCCATGCGCGGATACTTGGAAATTTGGTGAAAATCTTGTGCGAGAATAAAGGGGGCGTAATCGTCTAACTTATCGCTGCGTTGGAAGCCCGCGTCGACTGCCTTGCCGGCGCTGCCGGTTCCCCAGCCGCCGACATACGCGAACGCCGTCTCGAAGTTCGCGTGGAGCTTCGCGGCCCTGCACGGCAGAAAGACGGTACCGGCGACATAACTGTATCCGGGATTCGTGATCAGCCTGCGATAAGGACCGGTGCCCGTAAAGACCTTCATGTAACCTGGAAGATGCTCGTAATCGTTTTCGGTCATGAGCAAGCTATGGATGAGAAATCGCTTCAAACGCGCGAGCCTCGGATATTTCACGTTTCCTCGGCTCGCCTCAAAGGCGACGAAGAAGTCTTTAAATCGCTCGCGCTGCTTCAACCGAAACTCTTGCAGCCGCTCGAAGACGGCAGCCGAATGCGAACCCGGCTTCCATTCCAATGCCGCCGCAGCAGTCGCCGCCGGCGGCGGCGCTTTGGGCTGCGGCGCTGAATTAGAGCAGCCGCCGGCGAGCGCGACGACGCCCGCCATCGACAACGCGATTCTTTTCAACGGTTAACGCGCTATCGTCGAACGGCGTCAGCAGCCCTTGGTCGATCCGGTGACCACGTAGTTTTTCGATTTGATTGTCTTTTGGTAGCAGGAACCGTCGACGTTGAGCGATTTGTATTGCTGGCGGCTCTTACCGTTCGACGGAGAGAATCCACCGCCCGCAAAGTGCAGCGTGTCGCTCGAGCCGATCGTATCGAGCAACGACCACGACTCGGCACGCTTTCGAGTCTGATCCAACCCACTGCCGCTCTTGGTTTGCAGTATGTCGGCAGTCTGCGTAGCGGTGCTCCCGGAAACGACGTAGTTATATTTCATGTCGAGCGGATACGTCCACTGGCTTTGGGCCTTGAGGGTTCGGCCCGGCGACGTCGTTCGAACGTTCGAAGCGATTGTAGTGGTTTGCGCGATATTTTGCCCAAACTGCGACGACGACACGTTGATTCTCTGGACGTTTGAGAACGAGATGTTCTGCGTTACCTCAGTGGTGATGCGGCCGCGCGACGTGATCACGTAGCCTTTGAGGCTCACTGGGTGTGTCGCGGTCGTTTTGATGCTCCCTGATGCATCGCCGTATTGATCGAACTTCACGCGTTCGATGACGGTCTGCGCCGGCGCCATCGCGGTGCCGTTTTTGATGATCCCACCGGTGACTTGGGTCGAACCGTGATCTTCGTAGACGAGCAGTGCGCCATTTGCGGCAAAGAAATTGTTGTCGTTGAAGACCGACACGGCGATGGTATGCGGATTGCCGTCATCGAGCTGCCCGGCAAACGGCGTCAAATCAATGCGGTACGGCTTGAAGTTCAGCGTCTCGACGCCAACAATTGGAATCCAGAGATATGGATCGATGCCGCCCGTGTAGATCCACGGATAGACGGGCGCGACGCCCGCCGGCTGACCGTCCACGGTAACCTCGCCCTCGCGGAACGCGGTACCGCCGCAGTTGTTGAGCTTTTGTGCGAGATCGTTCGGGAAGCAGCTGTACCAAAACTCATCCCCGCCTTGGGACTCGAGGAAGACGTCGAGATAGGCAGCGGCAACGTTGGTCGGAAACGTGAACGTGCCGGTCATTTGATCGGTGGGAGCGTTGAGATAGACGTAACCCCCGGTCGGCCCGGAGACGAGCGGGTACACGGCGTCCGCCACCACCGGCGCGGGAAACTGCTTCGTCGCCGGATAGAAGTCCAGTTCGGCCGTACCGTAGATAATGCCGGTGTATTGCGAATTGACGATATTGTAGACCGACGCTTGTCCGATCGACGACTGCGCGAAGATCGGTGCGTACTCGGTAACGTCGCGCTCGACGTTCCACTGCGGGCTTGCGTTTTGACCCGGCTCCGAGGTCGTTCCGAAGTAAACGTTCGTCGCCCCAATCCAGACTGCGCCCGTGCGGTCGTACTGAACGCCTGCCGTGACGCGAAAATGCATCTTAAAGATGATCTTCGCATAGGGCCCCGGACAGTTCGCCGGCGGAGTGTAATTAAACGGATGATCGCTGTAGTCTGCGAAGTCCCCGACGTTGAGTTGTCCCGATTGCAGCGGGGGCGTGTGCGGATTGAAAAGCTTGTCCACGCACGGCGTTTCGTCCGGGTGCGAAACCGGGGGTTCCGCAGTCACCGGATAACCGGCACCGCGCGATGCATCGGCGCCTAAGCCGCCCTTCATAAGGGAATGCAGTTTCTGCGCGCTGCGCGCGAGCGAGAGCGGGCCGCGCTGTTGTGCAGTCGTTCCCGCAGCGTTTGGAATCGCTCCGTTAAGACTGCGGCCGGCGCATGCGGCCAGTACCGCGCAAGCAACCGCGGCAGCCGCGCCGCGTGTCAGACAAATCACCGGTTTGTTCATCTCCAACAACCTCCAATGAAGCCAAGGGGCCTTTGCTCTGACGCATCGCACAGGTTCGACGGGTCGCACGCGTACCATGCAGAATCCCTGGCCAACTTGACAAGAACACAGCGCGTGCTCCAATCAGAAGAACGAGGCTTCATACAGCCAGCGCATCAGCCCCGACGCAACGACGCCGCGTTCGAGTTCGTGGATGCGTTCCATCAGCGGCGCTTCTTCTTCACCGGGTGTCACGCGCAAGGGCTTGCGTGCAAGCACAGGCCCGCGATCGGTTTCCCGCGTTACGCGATGCAGCGTCGCGCCTACCCACGGGCTGGACGCCGCGAGTGCGTCGGTCACCGCGCGCGGTCCCCGGAACGCTGCGATGCGCGTACCGTCCGGCATCGTAACGTCGTCGCCCACGGGATCGAGCGGCAAAAAGGCTGGATGCAGATTGACGATCTCGGTAAAAGCGTCGACGAACGAGCTCGAGAGCAAGTGCATCCATCCGAGCATGAGCACCAGATCGGGCCGCTCGGCTGCGACCGCATCGAGAAGGCGCCGGTCGTACGCCTCGCGGGATTCGTCACGCCGGTTCCACGCAACTAAGTGCGACGGAATTCCGGCATCTCGCGCGCGCGTTAACGCGAGAGCATGCAAATTATTGCTGAAGAGAGCAATAATATCGATCGGCAGGGTTCCCAGACGCACGGAATCGGCGACGGCCTGAAAGTTGCTGCCGTTGCCCGAGGCCATCACCAAAACGCGGCGCCCCGGACGATAGAGTGCCGCCCGGTCGAAGCGTTCGGCCACGGTCGCGCCGGCCGCGGCGGCGTAATAGGCAAGTAAATCTTCCGACACCGCGGGTATGAGCGCGCGAGAGAAACCGCGCGCACGTAGCGCGGTGAGTGCGTGCCGCAGCACGAGGCGCCCGGCGCCGCGGCCGCGTTCTTGCGCGGTGACGCCGAGCGGACCGGCAATGCCGATGCCCGGCTCTTTTGCAAGGCCTCGGAGCCACGCGAACTGCAAACCCAATGGATCGATCGTCGCAAACGCGATCGGGTTGCCGTCGCGTCGCGCGATAACGTTCGATCCGGCAAAGGCTTCGGAACTCCAAAAGCCGCCGAAGTCGTCGTCGATCCACGCCAGCGTCCGGCCGTCGGCGCGTTCGAGTTCGACCTCGATGCCGCGGATCGGTGTCGTATCAAATGTTTGGTTGAGATCGACGATGAGATTGTAAAGCGGCGTCACACTAGTCGTAGAGCGGGCGCAAAGCAGCGGCGCAGTCTTCTAAGAAGCCGACGTCATCGGAAACGCGAGCATTGATCTCTTCGAGCTGCGCGTCAAGGGTCCCGATGACGATCCCACTTTCGGCGCCTAAGATCGGTACGACGATTTCTCCACCGGCGACCACCGTCGCACCGCTACGAGCGGCTTCGTTTGTCTGCTTTTCGCCCGCATCACCGATTAGAGCAACTTCATCGTCATCGACGTCGTAAATTCCGACCCAGCGATAGTTGCGCTCTTTGCGAATCAGTTCGGCCGCCGCTCGAGCTCGTTCGTCGCGTGGTGATTCAGAATCAGCGGCGGAAGCGAGATCCGAGTTGAAGCCGCTCATGCGGCGCGAGCGGGGTGAATCACGACTTGAGGCGCATCGCCCGTTCGCGCTTCGATCCAGCCGACGACTTTTGCGCCGGGCGCAGCGGCAAGTGCGGCCGGCGCGTCGGAAAGCGGCACGACCAGCGTATAGCCGACGCCCATATTGAAGACGCGATAGCGCTCGTCGACTCCGATTTCGCCCCGTCGAATCAGCTCGCGCATGATCGGCGGCACGCTCCAACGCTGCTGCTCGAAGATTGCTTTGGCGTTCGCCGGCAATGTTCGCGGAACGTTTTCAAGCAAGCCGCCGCCGGTGATGTGCGCCATTGCTTTGACCGTCGCGACCGCTTCGATCGCGCGCACGGCGCGATAGTATGACGGATGCTCTTCCAGCAGAGCGTCGGCATAGGTGCCTTCGCCGAACCGGTCTTCCCACTCCGCGCGTGGGACGAGCGCGCGGGCAAGCGAGTAGCCGTTGGTATGCAGTCCCACGGCGGGCAGCCCGATGATGGCATCGCCGGGCTCAACCGTCTCGGGGTCGGGAAGTGTGTCGACATCTACGATGCCGACGATTGTCCCCGCCAAATCAAAGTGATCGCGGGCGTACAGTCCCGGCATCTCGGCGGTCTCTCCGCCGAGCAACGCGCAATCGTGCGCGCGGCACGCGAGCGCGCAGCTGCGAACGACTTGCGCCGCCACATCCGGCTGCAGCTTTCCGACCGCGAGGTAATCTAAAAAGAAGAGCGGCCTCGCACTGCAGACCAAAATGTCGTTGATGCAGTGGTGCACGAGATCGCGGCCGACGCCGTCGTATCGCTCGAGCTCGCCCGCAATAAGCACTTTCGTTCCGACACCATCGGTTGAGGCGACGAGCGCGGTGTCGGATTCACCGGGCAGCCGAAAGACGCCGGCGAAGCCACCAATCGCATCGAGCTGGGCCGGGTGACGCCACTCGCCGAGCACGTCGCGGTAACGCGCGACGGCTTCGTTGCCTGCAGCGACGTCAACGCCCGCTTCGCGGTAGCGCTCGACTGGGGCGGCTTTTTGCGCCGCACGAGGATTCTCTAAGCTTTCCGCCATAGGCTGGCAGTAGTTCACCGTTTGAAAGGTCCACCATGCAAGTCTATCTGACCGCTGACGATCCGAGCGCCGTCAGCGCCGGCGCGCTCGTCGTACCCTTCTTCTCCGAGGCGCCGCTCGAGGGCATCGCCGCCCAAATCGATTCTGCGATCGGCGGCGTCATCGCCGATGCGCTGGCCATTGGCGACATTCGCGGAAAACTGGGTGAGCACGTCCTCGTCTACGCGAAGGACCGTCCCTTCCGCCGCGTTCTTGCCATCTCGCTGGGCGAACAGAAAAGTTTTGAGCCGCATTTTCTCGCGCGCTACGCCGGAAGTGCCGTACGCTACCTCGGCCGTCGCAACGTGGAGAAGATTGCCATCGCGCTGCCTTCTGCCGCCGCCGGTCAGGAAGCCGTCTGCGCGTCGTTTGTTGCCGAGGGCGCCATCACCGGGAGTTTCGATACGACGCTCTATCAGGAGCGCCCCGAGCGCCGGTTGGCGACGCGCGAGCTCGCAATCCTGAGCCACGGTTTGGATGCGCCGCAACTCGAGCGGGGTATTGCACGCGGCACGGCGCTGGGAGAAGCCGTGAATCTGGCACGCCGGCTTGCGGTCACGCCGGCCAACGACATGACGCCGACGCACCTTGCCGACGAAGCGTCGAAGGTTGCGCGCGACGGCGGACTTGAGATCACGGTATTAGATGAAGAGCAGGCGCGCGGCGAAGGCATGGGATCGTTCCTATCGGTCGCCCAAGGCAGCAATCAGCCGCCGAAGTTCATCGTATTGCGGTACAACGGCGATCCATCGAGTAAAGAACTGCTGGCGCTCGTCGGCAAAGGCATTACGTTCGACACGGGCGGCATCTCGATCAAGCCGGCCGAGCGAATGGAAGAAATGAAGTACGACATGTCGGGCGGGGCCGGCGTCATCGCGGCCATGAGCGCGCTAGCTCATTTGAAGCCAAAGCTTAACGTCGTCGGCATCGTTCCGGCCACCGAAAACATGCCCGGCGGCCGAGCGACGAAACCCGGCGATATCGTCAAGGCGATGAACGGCAAGACGATTGAAGTGATTAACACCGATGCGGAAGGCCGTCTCATCCTTGCAGACGCGCTCTGCTATGCAAACAAGTTAGGAGCGACGAAGATTGTCGACGCGGCGACTCTCACGGGTGCGTGCGTCATCGCGCTCGGGCACGCCGCATCGGCCGTCATAACGAACAACGACGCCTTTGGCGCAGAATTCTTATCGTCGGCAAAGCCGACTGGGGAACGCTATTGGCAGATGCCGTATTACGAAGACTACACGAGCGCGATGAAGAGCGATATCGCGGATCTCAAAAACACCGGCGGCCGCCCCGCGGGCACGCTCACTGCGGCGGCGTTTCTGCGTGAGTTTGTCGACAACACGCCTTGGATTCACCTGGACATCGCGGGCACCGCCTATCTCGACAGTGATTTTCCATGGCAAGCTAAAGGGCCGACGGGGACGCCCGTCCGCGCCTTCGTCGCACTGGCCGAGTCGTTGGCCGATGCCCGGGCGACGCACCCCAACGGCGCGCGGGCGAGCGAGGTTCACGTCTGAAGGCGCGAAACGGCGCCGAAAGCGCGCGCCCGTACGAACCCGAAAAGAATCCCGCGATTCGCCGCTTGACGGCGGGAGCCATCAAGCGGCGCAAGGGCAAGGCGCATTTTCCGATTGCGACGGCCTACGACGCGCCGTTCGCGCAATTCGTTGAAGCAGCCGGCATTGATGTCGTCTTGGTCGGGGATAGCGTCGGCAACGTCGTGCTTGGGTTCGATGAAACGACTCCGGTGACGCTCGAGAGCATCATCTACCACACGCAGGCGGTCGCGCGCGGTACGACTCGCGCGCACATTATGGCCGACATGCCGTTCGGATCCTATCAGGTCAGCAATGAAGACGCGCTGCGCTCTGCAATCCGATTGGTCAAAGAAGGCGGGGCGTGCTCGGTCAAACTCGAGGGTGGGCGCGATCAAGCCGAACGGATTCGTGCCATCACGGGCGCCGGGATCCCGGTCGTCGGTCACATCGGCGTCACGCCGCAGACCGCGGGGCTCGGACCTGGATTCAAGATGCGCACGCATCGCGATCGGCTCATCGACGATGCGCGCTCCGTGGAAGTCGCCGGCGCTTACGCGATCGTGCTCGAGGTCGTCGATTACGAGATCTCGCGCGAGATTACCGAACTGTTATCGATTCCGACGATCGGGATCGGTTCCGGGCCGCAATGCGATGCCCAAGTGCTCGTGCTGCACGATATTTTGGGGATGTACCCACACTCGCCCAGCTTCGCGAAGCGCTACGCCGAGATGGGAAGTCTTGCGACCAAAGCGCTGCAGACATACGCGCAAGAGGTGCGTGACGGCGTCTTCCCGCCGGCAATGCAAGTTGCAGAAAGGGTTCCATGACCGAATACCACCAGCATTCCGACCTTTCGCTGCTCTCGGAGCTGCGCAAGCTTGACGGTCCCGGCTTCGAAGGCTTCGTCGCCCTTGACAAGACCGTCGGGCGCACGGACGGCACGATACCCGCGAAATATCGGGAACTCATTGCGATCGGCGTCGCGCTGACGACGCAGTGTCCGTACTGCCTCGACGTGCACACCGCCAACGCTAAAAAGGCCGGCGCAACGCGCGAGGAGTTGGCGGAGACCGTTCATGTTGCTGCCGCACTGCGCGCGGGCGCCGCACTCACGCACGGACTGTTGGCGCTAAAACTTTTCGACAAAGCCTAAAAGCCAGTGCCCACCAGTTGGCACAGTGCCGTGCCATGGTGGCGTTATGTTCGAAACCGACGATTCGTCCGACCCACTCCTTATCGCGTTGCGCGCTTTCGAGCGCGTCCTTCTTGCGGGTGACGCCGGCTCTCCAGCGCATCGAGACGCCGGCGTATTTCCTGCAGTTCCTCGAGCATCGCGAGCCCGCCCATCGCCAATTGGCCGGCCTGCGCCGGCAAATGTGGTTCCTCTGCGGCCTCAACACCGGCGCTAGCCGCGTCGCGAACGCGCGCGCCGGCGCGCTCCAGGGCCGTAGTGACAAAAGCTTGCGCGCGCGAGCGCGCAGCGTCATTGACTTTGCGTCCGAGCGGCCGCACTTCGACGAGCATCGAGACTTTGTTGCCTTCGACGTACAGACGCGCTTCGTCGCGTTCGAGGCCGTAGAGCGCTTCAGCAGTAGTGCCGAGTGCGCGCGCGACTCGTACTACGACGCTGATCGATGGGTTGAGCCGCTGATCGGCTTCGATCTTATACAGCGTCGGATGGTTCACTTCAGCGCGTCGCGCGAGCTCGTTCTGCGACCAGCCCAACGCGCGGCGTCGTGCCGCGATCCTTTTTCCCAGCGTCACGCATCAGGACTGTAGCAACCGATACCTTTGGCCCTTGAACCAATTGGCAGCGCCATTTGTCCGCTAAGCCGGAGTGGATTGCACCTCTCGAGCGGCAGGGACGTTCGGATACTCGCCGATGAGGCACCCCAGGCACATATCTTCACGCTTGCGTCCAACCGACGCGATGAGCCCGTCCAGGCTCAGATAGCCGAGCGAGTCTGCGCCGGTTTTGCGCCGAATCTCTTCAACGGAATAGTTGGCGGCGATAAGCTCGTCGTAGGTCGCCATGTCGACACCGAGATAACACGGGTGCTTGATCGGCGGCGAGGTGATGCGTAAGTGAACCTCGCGCGCTCCCGCCTCCCGCAGCAACGCCACGATCCGCGGCGTCGTCGTTCCGCGCACGATCGAATCGTCGACGACGATAACGCGCTGTCCCCGCAGGTTCTCGACGACGGGGTTAAACTTGAGATGGACGCCGCGCGAGCGCATGCGTTGATCGGGGCTGATGAAAGTACGGCCGATGTAGCGGTTCTTGATGAGACCTTCAACGTACGGCAGCCCGCTCTCGGTCGCATAGCCGATTCCGCCGGCGACGGCCGAGTCCGGCACGGCCATCACGACGTCGGCTTCTACCGGGTGTTCTTTTGCGAGCCGGCGCCCCATCTCGTAGCGCGCCATATACACGGATCGTTCGTTGAAGTTGGAGTCCGGCCGCGCGAAATAAATGTATTCGAACATGCAGAGGGCCGATCGAGCCTCGTCCGTTTTGATGCGATACGACTCCAGACCGTCGCCGCTGATGCGAACGATCTCGCCGCGCTCGATTTCGCGCAGATATTGCGCACCCACCGTTCCAAGCGCGCAAGATTCCGAAGCAACGACGTACCCGTTTTCGGGGAGCTTCCCCAGGCATAACGGGCGAACGCCCCATGGGTCCCGAAACGCGTACAGCTCGCTCTGCGTACAGAGCACGATCGAGTAAGCACCGCGCGCGACCGCCAACACCGACTTGATGCGGTCGACGATGGAGCCTTTCGACTCGACGATGAGTTTGGCCATGACCTCGGAATCCGACGTCGCCTGCAGCACCGTCGTAGGCGCGAGCGACTCGCGCAGCTCGTCGGTATTGGTGAGATTGCCGTTATGCGCGAACGCAAAATCGCCGAGCTCGGTACGCTCCAAGAGCGGCTGGGCGTTGACGACGATGGACGAACCGGTCGTTGAGTATCGCGTGTGGCCGATCGCGATGTGTCCGCTCAGGTCGCTCAGGATGTCCTCATCGAAGATCGCGCCCAGCAAACCCATCTCCTTATGGGAGCGAATCGTTCCGCCGTCGGCTGCGGCAATGCCCGCAGACTCCTGTCCGCGGTGCTGAAGGGCATAGAGCGCAAAGAACGCGAGTCGAGCGGCGTCGCGTCCCGGTGCGAAGACCCCCGTTATCCCGCACATCTCAGTTCATTATACCGTGTCACCCTGACCCGCGTCATCCCGAGCGGAGTCGAGGGGCGAAGGGCGACACGGCGCTCGACTAACTCGACGAGCGCCTTCCTCCGAAGATCGACAGCAAAGCAAGGAAGATATTGATCGCGTCGAGGTAGATGCTGGTGGCCATCTGGACCGCTGTGAGACCGTCTCCACCGGCACGGATGCGCGCGAAGTCGATCAGCACGAGGCCCGAAAAGATCACCAGCGTCAGCCACGCGTAGACTTCCGGATGGATGAAGCGCACGAAAATCGAGACGATCCCGACGACGATCAGACCGAGTAGCGCGATCATGAAGATGCCTTGGAACCGGCGCAAATCGAGACCCGTCGCATAGACAATCGCCGCGAGAGCAAACATGCCGAGCCCCGTCGTGAGCGCCGCGTTGACGACGACGTCGGGACCAAATGCGTAGACGTACTGATGAATTACGGGCGCGATGCCAATCCCTTGCAAGAAGGTAAACGCGTAAAACAGCAGCAGTGACAACGCCGCGTTTTGTCGCACGGCATTGATCGCCAAAAGCAGAATGAAGCCGACGAGCATAGCGACCAGCCCGAGCCCCGGCGGTAGCCCTTGGAAAAGCCACGCCGCGAGCGCGGTGATGCAGAGACCGAGCGCAGTAATGCCGAGCACCTGCGCGAGCAGCGAATTAGCGGGTACTGCGGGCGCCAAGGGCCCGCCATAACGATTACTTGGCTGAAAGCGATAAGCCATGACGTTTACTAATAACCCCCGTCCCGGCGCCGAGTTACACCAAGGCAAGCGATCCCCTCCGGGCTGGGCGGTGGTCGCTACT
>JAMXLK010000054.1 GCA_024281075.1 Vulcanimicrobiia bacterium | reverse complement strand
TTGACGACGTAACTCCAAATCAGATCGCTCGAGCGCATCCAATCAAAAGTCCGTGCCATCTCGGCAGGCTCCAGATAACCGCGCTCGCGCATCCGCTTCTCGAGGCGCCTGATCGTGTCTTCATCGGTGAAAACGCCGAGGTCGCCCGGAATGCTGAAATCGACGAGCGTGTTGGTGAGCGTCGCCGATGCAATGCTGTCGCCGTGGCCGTGTGCCGCGAGATAGGCCATCGCGACGACCGCGAGCGTTCCGCCTAAACAGAGCGCCATGACGTTCAGCCGCGGCGCGCCGGTAATCTCCTGCACCGCCTCGACCGCCGCCAAGACTCCGTCGCGCAGATAGTGATGCATCGTATAGTGCGACATCTTCTCGTCGGGGTTGCGGTACGAGATCATGAAGGTCTGATGTCCGTGCTGCACGGCCCACTCCACGAACGAGCGGCCCGGCGCGAGATCCATGATGTAATACTTATTGATCCACGGGGGGCTGCAGAGCAGCGGTATTTCGTGCACCGTCGGCGTCTGGGGTTCGTAGGCGATAAGCTCCATGAGCTCGTTGCGCATCACGACGCGTCCCGGCGTCGCGGCCAAGTTCTTGCCGAGTTCGAAGCCCGAACGGTCGACTTGGCGCGGATAGCCGCCGTTGTTTTTGACGTCGTCGAGAAAGTTTTGCAGCCCGCGCACGAGGCTCAGGCCGCCGCTCTCGGTCGCCTCTTTCACCACGCCGGGATTGAGCCACGGCACGTTGCTTGGCGCGAACGCGTCGCACATGAGCTGCATGGCGAAGCGCGCCTTGTTCCGCGTCGTCTCCGGCAAACGCGCCGAATCGACCAGCTGCATCGCCGCATTCGTCCGCGCTTTATAATCTTCGACGAGCCCCGCCAGCAGTGGATTGCTGCTCCACTCCGGCTCCGCAAATCTTTTGTCACCCTGAGCCGGCGCCGTAGGCGCGGTGTCGAAGGGCAGCCCGCCACCCAACCTCCGCAGCATATTCAGCCCGACGTTTTGTTCGGCGAGCGCAAAGCCGGTCAGCCACGTGCTCATGCGCATCGGGTCCATCATCACGTCGGCGATAACGGCGCGCACCGCGTCGGTCAACGACGCCGGATCGAGCCCCGTGATATCGATGCCGTAGCTCAGCTCTTCGGGAGCCATGGTCTCGCTCGTCAACTGCATCTACATGTACCAGCCGCCGTTGATATTGTACACCGCGCCGGTGATGTAGCCGGAGTTGTCGTCGAGCAGGAAGCGCACGAGCTTCGCGACCTCCTCCGGCTTGCCGAGGCGTTGGCCCGGTGTCTGTTCGATGGCCGTTTCAATAGCCGCAGTCGGCATCGCGCGCGTCATGTCGGTGTCAATGAAGCCCGGCGCGACGGCGTTGACGGTAATGCCGCGTTTTGCTACTTCCAGCGCCACGGTCTTGGTCAAACCGATGAGCCCGGCTTTGGCCGCGGCGTAGTTAGCTTGTCCGAAGTTGCCGGCTTCACCGACGACCGAGCTGATATTGACGATGCGTCCGTAACCTTGCTCGAGCATTGTATCCAGCACGGCTTTGATCATAAAAAAAGGTCCTGAAAGATTGACTCTCAGAACCGCTTCCCATTCCTCAACCGTCATTTTTCGGACGGTGCGATCGCGGGTGATTCCCGCGTTGTTGACCAGAAAATCAATTCGGCCGTGCTCCTTGAGCACGGCGTCGACCGCCTCCCGGCAGCGGTCGAAAACGCTGACGTCGGTCTCGTAAAAATGAAGGCGCGACGCGGCGCCGTTCAAACTTGCGGCCAAACTCTGCGCGCGCATCCGGTCTTCCGGCAGTCCGAGTACTGCGACGGTTGCTCCGTCCTCGGCCAACAACGTTGAAATGGCGCCGCCGATGCCGCGCGAGCCGCCGGTCACGATGCCGACCCGTTCCTTGAAAGATAAACTATCCACGCGCTAGATTTACCCAACGGCGCGCCGGACGTCCTGCATGGGGGCGCCTGCTCCGCCAAGCGGAGCCGGCATGGCTCTGCGTCTAATCAACGAGCAAACGCTGCGTAACTTTTCGGAGACCCCAATGAAACTGCTTCGATTGACAGGCGTCGCGCTTGCGCTCGGTACCTCCGTTGTTCTGCTTTCCGCATGCGGCAATGCGGGCGCGCCGGCGAGTTTTGCGCCCGCGGCGCAAGCTCAACCTTTAAAACACCCGCTCTCCGTGCCGCGCAAGTCCGCGCTGCTCTACGTCACCGACGAAGGCAACTACAACGTCTACGTCTATACCTATCCCGCCGGTTCGGCGGTCGGAACGCTCACGTCGGCGTACGGATCACCGACGGGCGAGTGCGTGGACAAACACGGGAACGTCTATATCACCGAATATAACGGCGATGAAGTTCTCGCATACCACCACGGCGCTTCCTCGCCGTTTAAGATTTTGAGCGATCCCGGATATCCGATCGGCTGCGCCGTCGACCCCTCGACCGGCAACCTCGCCGTCGCGAACGAAATGGATCCGAGCGGCGGCTACGGCGACGTCGCAATCTGGGCGAAAGCCAAGGGGAATCCCACAATGTACACCGATTCGCAGCTCGAGCTGCCGTATTGGTGCGCGTACGACCGCTCGGGCAATCTCTTCGTTGACGGAGAGTACATCCAGTCCGGTTTCCAATCGAGCTTCGCCGAGCTGCCCAAGGGTTCGAGTACGCTGGCGAACATCACGCTGCCGTTTGCGTTAGGTACGCCGCCCGGCGGCGTGGTCTGGGACGGCAAGTACGTCACCGTGAACGTCGGCGATTTGATCTATCGCCTTACCATCACCGGCTCGACGGCGAGCGTGGTGGGGAGCACGACGCTCAGCGGCGGCTGGAACCCGCCGACCTACACGATCGTCGGCAAGAAGCTCATCGCGACGAGCGGCGGCAACATCGGGTTCTTCCACTATCCCAAGAGCGGCGGTCCAATCGCCACCATCTCGCAGAACTGGCCGTGGTCGACCGCCGTGAGCAAGTGACGATTACATATCGAGCCCGCCGTTGATCGAGTAGACGGCGCCCGTGATGTAGCTCGAATCGTCTTCGAGCAAGAACCGCACGACGCGCGCGACTTCTTCCGGCTTGCCCAAGCGGCGCTGCGGAATCTTTTCGACAACTTTCGCAAGCGCCGCTTCCGGAATCGCAGCCACCATCTCGGTCCCGATGAATCCCGGCGCGACGCAGTTTACCGTGATGCCGCGCTGCGCCATTTCGAGCGCGAGGCTTTTGGTGAAGCCGAAGAGGCCCGCCTTCGATGCCGCGTAGTTGGCTTGCCCGACGTTGCCGGTCTCACCGATGACCGAGCTGATATTGACGATCCGCCCCGACCCGCGCTCGATCATGTGCTCGAGCACCGCCTTGGTCATCTGAAACGCGCCCGAGAGGTTGACGTCGAGGACTTGCCGCCAATCGTCGACCGACATCTTGCGCACGGTCTTGTCCACCGTGATGCCGGCGTTGTTGACGAGAAAGTCGACCCGGCCGAAGCGGTCCATAACTTCCTTGACCACGCGATTACAGTCGTTCACATCGTCGACGCGGCCCTGATGGATCGAGACGTTCGAACCCTTGTCGCCGAATTGTTGCACGAACTCGTCGGCGCGCTCTTTCCCGCGGCTGTATCCGGCGGCCACCGAGGCGCCGCTCTCGACCAAACACTGCGTAATGGCTGCTCCGATACCTCGCGTGCCGCCCGTAACCAACGCTACCCGACCTTCAAACACGACAGGCCTCCCTCACCGGCAATTTTGGAGGTGGGTGGTTCCCCGCGGGAACGGTACGGTCATTCCGTAGAACGCTTCGTTCCCGTTTGTAATTTTGAGGAGGTCAACATGACCCGTCAGTTATTGGTCTCCTGCGCGGCCGCGGCGATGCTCGCGGCGTGCGGCGGCGGCTCGCAAACTCCGTCGGCTCCGATCCTTCAGAATCCCAGCGCGACCGGGGCGGCGAAGCGCCCGATGATTCCCTCGGCCGCCGTACGGAACGTCGCGGCTCGTCCCAATCACCGAAAGTCTTGGATTTCACCCGACGCCAAGCTCGCTCCGCGACTGCTCTTCATTTCGGATTATGGCGCAAGCGACGTGGATATCTTTACGTTGCCGAACCTCGTACTTAAAGGCCAAATCACGGGACTCTCTTTTCCGGAAGGCGAGTGCTCCGATTCGTCAGGCAATATTTGGATCGCAAATACCGGCGCGTTGCAGATCCTCGAGTACTCACGCACCGGCACGCTCCTCAAAACACTCAGCGATTCGTACGGCTATCCGGCTTCTTGTGCGTTCGACAACCACGGCAATCTTGCGGTTGCCAACATCGAGAACACCACTGCCGGGGCGGGCAACATCGTGGTCTACGCAAATGCCACGGGAAGCGGAACGGTCTATACCAACTCCGCCTTCTTTGAATACTTCTTTGTCGGCTACGATCCGAGCGGCAATCTTTTCTTCGACGGCACTAACTCCAGCCGAACCTCGAGTTACCTCGCCGAGCTGCCCGCCGGCAGCAGCAATACCGTGCTGCTGAGTCTTAACGGCGGTACGCTGAGCCTGGCCGGTTTCGTGCAATGGTATCGCGCCGGCAACTATCTAGCGCTCGGCGACCAGACCTGCAACGCGAACTTCAGCTGCGTCTATTGGGTCACCGTCAACGGCTCGGCCGCCACGATTACCGGCACGACGCGGTTGGCCGACTTCGAAGACTACGAAGTCTGCGATCTCGTGCAAGGCGTCATTGCAGCAAACGGCGAGCGTTATCTCGCGGGAATGGACTACGAAGCGAACTGCGGCTTTACGCCGACCTCGACGGCCAATCGCTGGCCCTGGGATGCCGGCGGAGTGCCCACCAACTACAACAACACTGCGAGCTTTGTCGAACCCATCGGCTCCGCGGTTAGTACGAAGTAACCAAGTAAGTCGCCTCGTCACCCTGAGCTTGTCGAAGGGCGACAAGGCGACTTTGTTTTGTTTGAAACTTTTGCATACGCTGGCGAGTCTAATGAGCATATGTCAAACGCGAATAACTTCAAATCGTTTTCTCTTCGCCGCGC
>JAMXLK010000053.1 GCA_024281075.1 Vulcanimicrobiia bacterium | reverse complement strand
CCCGCGATCCGGTTGTCATGGAGGGCGGCACCACATTCCATTTCATCACCGGCGGTATCGAAGAAGCACTTGAACGAGCAAGGTCCGCGGCCGGCGGCAAGGATATTAAGATCGGCGGCGGCGTCAGCACGGTGCGGCAATATCTTCAGGCGGGCTTGGTCGATGAGATGCATTTCGCCATAGCGCCAGTTTTTCTCGGCAGCGGCGAAGCGATGTTTGCCGGCATCGACCTGCCTTTGCTCGGCTTTCGCGTCGCGGCCCATGAATCGACCGAGAACGCTACCCACATCGTTTTGAAGAAATAAGGGATCGATACTTGTAATATTTAGGGTTCGATGGCGATAAGCGCCGGATTCTCGTTTCCTGCGACGGGCATGAACCTCACTCGACTGTTCGTGCTCGGATTATAAACGTAGACCCCCGGGGAGTTGCCGTTGGACCCTGTTGCCGCAATGTAGAGCAACCCGTCAGCCGGATTCCAGAGGATTCTTTCAATTTCGAGACCTGTCTCAAAGGAGTGAGGGCATCCGCTAAACGTGCAGAGGAGAACTCGACCGCCTCGTTGCGCAATGTAAAGATTTCCCGAGTCGTCGCTCGCGAGCCCGCGCGTGTCGCCTTCGTGGATGTGACTCGATCCGCTTCGCTTGACGTCGTACACGATCACGGCACCCTTGCTGTTCCGCAGTACGGAGGTTGCAATCAACGTTGCGTCCGGATTGAGCGCGAATCCGGTCGGCTGGTTGGGGCCGGTGCTCCGGAGCCACGTCTGCTTCGTCGAGCGAAGATCGTATCGCGCCAACGCATCGGAAAATACACCATGGTATCCGACCCATAGCGAATTGCGAGCGACGTAAATCTTTAGTGGGGTCAGCGGATCCTTGATCTCGCGGTACGGCGCGCGATCTCCGGGCTCGAACAGTTTGACGTCCCCGCCGACCAACGACTTTGTGTTGACGTAAAGAACGTTGTGGTCGTCGGTCGCGACGGAGCTGAAACCCCACGCCGGACGCAAGTCGATGGAGCGGGCGGGCTTGCCCGTCTCAACGTTCACCTCTCGAACGAAGTACTCGTCACTGCCGTTGATTCCATAGAACACCCGGTTTCGCCCAGCAAATGACAGCGAATTTGGACGGCTTGGCAATGAAAACTCTCGCGCAACTTTGTCGCTTTGCGGAGGGAATATCAACATTCGAAAGCTGCCGTTATCTCTTCGGACGGCAAGCACCGCAACGGAGCCGCGGCCAAGCACTACGGGCGGTGCGGGAGAACTCGTCGGCTGCGCGGGCACGGTGGTGGAGCTGCCGGCGCATCCCGCGCAAAGTAGGCAACTAACTACCCACAAAAAGCTCAAGCGATATGAAAACATAGCACGTCCTACTCCCTAGCGGTCACCTGCGCAAAGTAAACGATACGATCGCATCGTTGTTGCGATCGGCGGTCCAAAATCGCTCGCCGTTATAGGCGACGCTGCGCGGTTTAAACGGAAAGGATCGCACCGTTTCGATCGATGACGCGGACGCGTCGACGCCGAGTCGTTCGAGTCGCCCATCACCCCAGTCTTCGTTAACGGTCGCCAAATAGAACGCGCCGTCGACAATCGTCATACCGACGGGACGCCTTTCGAGCTGCACTTCGCGCACCGGCGCACCGGCCGCACTCAGTTCGATCAGCTTCTTATCCCACGCCTGTGAGAGAAATAACGTGCCGTTTGCATACGCCAGAAACGATCCGGAGAAATCCGGGCACGGGAAGCACTTGCTGAATCCTGCTTCTGGCGCAAACGAATAAACATACCGTCGGTCGCGTTCCAGGTCGGTCTCCTCAATGGCCGGAGCGAGGATCAACCGAAAGTCCGAGCCCGTGTAGGTCACGCCTAACGATTCATGGGGCGGAACGAATTCGCGCCGGACGTTCCACGTGTCCGTATCGAGCGCGTATAAACGACCGTTCGCGGCGCTTGTCACCCACATCGACTCGCCATCCCAGGCCAAACCCTGTGGGCCTTTTATCGGCGACGGATGCCGCACGAGCTCGCTCATGCCGCTCAGTTACGGAGTCATGGTAAAGATGGTGCCGAGGTTTTCTTTACCGCCGTCGTAGGTGCTGCCGAAGAATTGATCTTGCCGGTCGACGTTGAGAAAGACGAGGCCGCCGCGCGGATGCGCACCGTCGGGTTTGCCGCCGAAAGCGTACAACTCTTCGAACTTATTGGTTGCGGGCGTGTAACGAAAGATCGTCCCGAAGTCCTTTCCACCCTTGCCGCCGCGCCGCGTGGTGCCATAGAGCGCGTCTTTCCACGCAATTGGCACTCCATCGGGAGCAAACGCCTCGTTCCCAAAGTTATAGAGTGTCGTTTCGTTGCCGGTCGCTGGGTCGATCTTAAAGATAGTGCCGGCAAAGCGTTCGCCGCCGATCGGCGTCACGCCGTAGAGCGCCCCAGCCCACGATAAGAGTCCGACCGTGGGTCTTTCACCGTCGTCACCATTGAATTCGTGCAGCACTTTTTCAGTGCCGTTTTTCGGATCGAACTCGTAGACGGTTCCCAGACGGAGGGAGCCTCCAACATACGACGTCCCGTATAGCTTTCCACCAAGCTCGACGAGCCCGCCGGACGGATACCCTGCGTCCGCGCCCGCTCCAAAGGCATGGGCGACCGTAAAAGCTCCCGTCTTCATATCGATACTGTAGAGCGTCCCTTTTCCATGAGTGCCGCCGTTGCGCGCCGTTCCGTAGAGCGTTTCTCCGATCTGGACCGGAGGGCTTTCGGGATTGCCGCCGTCGTTAGCCAAATCGAAGGCGTGCAGTACCTCAAACTTTCTGGATGACGCGTTCTCGGACCAAATGGTACCGCCTTTGGCCGAATTACCGCACGACTTCGTCGTGCCGTAAAACGTGGCGCTTCGGTTACCGAACGTGACGCCTCCCAACGGCGTACAACCCTCTTGTTTGCCGTCAAAGTAATGCAACGGATAGTTATCTTTTCCGTCGGGACGTGCGCGAAAGATTACGCCCGCGCCGTATTGACCGCCGTCGCTCGCCGTGCCGTACAGGAGCTTGAGCCACGGCGTAATCGCGCCGGTTGGGAATGCGCCCTCATCGGCCCCATTAAAGTTGTTGAGAACTTGGTAGCGCGTGAGGTTGCGCTCGACCGCGCCCTGCGCCGAGTGCATCGGCGGCGATGTCGCCGGTCCTTGTGCGCAACCCGTCACGATTAAGCTGAAGAACGCAGCAATGACAACAATGGCACGATTCATAAACGCGTCTCCTCATTAGCGCTCCGGGCAGTCCGGAACGACCTTTGGCGTGGCGCGTTGCTCTCCTGCGCGCAATGATTCGGTGCCGCGACGGGAGTGAGCCGAGAGCTGCCGAACATTCGAGCCCCTCGTGCGTTCGGGCCAGTCGCCTGAAGAGTAAAGCGACCGTATCGGCTTAAAAAGGAGCAACGTTCATGAATGCGTCGTGTCTAACCAAATACGCCGGAGCTTTGATTGCAGTTGCGGTCTTATCGGCGTGCGGCGGCGGCTCCGCGATCGCGCCGTCAACCGCAGTTCAAAACGTCCGGTACGTCGGGAGGATGCTCTACGTGAACGGCAGGCCGATAACTGCCGCGCGACTGAGCCCGGCGCCCCGTTACGCGACGATAGTTCCCGACCATCATAGCAAGAAGAAGTATGAGTACGTCTTCAGCTACTACGGAACGTACGCCAGTATCTTCGACTATCCGAAGAGCGTTGCGCAGATCGGTTCGATCTACGGCGATGGTGGCCAAGGGTGCACGAATGCCCTCTATGGCTATGGGAAAAAGATCATGTGGAACGTCGGCGGCCAAACCGCAATAACGGAGTACAAAGTCCCCGACACGCCGATCAAGACGCTGTCCGTCCCTTACTCTTTTCCAACCAGCTGCGCCATGAATACCAGCGGCGATCTTGCAGTCGGCGTCTTTTTTGAGTCGGGCAAGGGCGGCGGCGACGTCGTGATTTTCAAGAATGCGAGCGGATCGGGCGTCGTTTACACTACGCCGTTGGTCGCAGAGTATTTCGACGGCTATGACAACAACGGAAATCTCTTCGCTGACGGCTTTACCGGGACTTCTAGCTTCGGGTTGGTCGAGCTCCCGAAGGGCAGCACCAAGTTCCAAAGGATCACAACCAGCAACGCGGTGGAGTTCCCAGGCTCGGTGCAGTGGGACGGCACGTACCTTACCGTGTTCGATCAGATCGCCAACGCGACGTATCAATACACGATCAGTGGAACCACGGCCACGTTGAAGCACACCATCCAGCTCTCGGGTTCCGGCGACTGCGCGCAGACCTGGATCGTTAAGGGCCTTCTCTATTGCGGCGACGCGGGTAACGACAACGGCGAGGTGTTCAAGTATCCCGCGGGCGGTTCGCCGATTGCGGTCTTTACGGGCAATTTCGATACCCCGCTCGGCGTGACGGCAGCGGAGAAGTAATACCGTCAGTTAAGGGCTGGTGCCCAATAGCAACGCGCTCGAGGCCCCTATCCCGAAGGGTAATGCAAGCATGGGCTCGCATCTCTCAAAGGCGACCCGCAACACGACGGGCGCCCTTCACGAGAACTTGCTACAGAAGGAGTTCCAAGATGCGTTTAAGCCTTCTAGGTGCTAGCGCCGCGCTCGCCGCAGGCCTAGCGCTTTCAGCGTGTTCAGGCAGCACGGGCTCATCGGCGGCCATGCCGCCGTCAGGCACGCAAGCCTCGACGGTGATTCATAACGCTCAATTCTCGGTTCGCCTGATGCCCGGCGTTAAAGCGCTGAGTGGTCCGCAGTGCGGAAGCCAGTACAGCTTCTGCTTCTACGTCACTCCGGGCAACTCTGGGCCATACGTCGAAACGTCAGGCGGCACGGCACCACTGTACAATGTGGGCTACATCACCAAAAACAAGAACGGCAAGATCGACAAGAAGTTCAACGATTACTTCTATCCCGATCCCGGTGATCCGACCTATCAGTACATTGACTATATGGGAAAGACTCCCAAGAAGCCAGGCAAGGTAAAATTCACCGACGTGTACTGCATTTCGTTCACGCCGAGCGGCTGCGCGAACGGCACCGGCAGCATCTTATACTTGGGAATCGCTATTTACTGATAGCGCTGCCAAACAGCGATTACAAAAAAGGGAGTCCGGCATCCGCCGGCCTCCCTTTCGCGTTACGACTTAACGCACGTCGTTTTGGCCATGACCTTCCAGCCTCCGCCGACCTTCGCTTCGCTTAGATCGACCTGTTTGGCCATGGAAAGCATCGTAAACGTATCGCGAATCGGCGTCACCGTGCCGTCGGTGTCGTAAAAGGTTCCAACCCAATGAATGGTTTTTCCGGTTTCTTGCGTCGTTTCGGTTCCGTACTTGCCGCCGGAATCGGCATATGGCGCGTACCATGTCTTTGTTTTTGGTAGGTAGGTGTCGTAGCTGGTAACGTCACCATTCGGGCTTGCAGTCCTGATCATGATGCTGCCGTCTTTGAGCTTCGTCGCCGTAATCGTAGTCGATGCGAGCGCGCCCAACTCCGACGGGTGCATCGGGTTCGTGCAGGACCACGTACCGACTTCCCAATCGTATCCATGCGCGCCCGCGCCGACTGTGGAGATAGACATCGGCATGTCGGCCAACGCCGGACCGGTAAGACCGGGCGCAATCACCATCGCGCAAGCTGAAAACGCAAAAATGAGCCGTTTCATAGAAGGCACCTCCGTCGCCAATAAGACAAGCAATTAAGCCTTGGCTTAGCCCTTGGCGAAAACGCTGAAGTTCCCTGGCCCTAACAGTTCGGGTAACACGCCGGCAACAGCGGAGGCGTAGGAAAGGGTCCCGTCTGGGGCGGTGCCTGCGGTGAGTTTTGCTGCGGGTATTGTGGCGAATACGGCGGTGCGTATTGTGGCGAATACTGCGCCGGGTATTGCGGCGGATACTGGGGTGCGTATTGCGGCGGATACTGCGGTGGATATTGCTGCGAATACGGCGGCGGGTATTGCGGCGGGTACTGCGATTGGTATTGTGCCGGGTACTGTGCGGGATATTGCGTCGGGTACCCCGCGTAGCTGCCGGTGGCGCCATAAGCGGTCTGCGCGAAGGTGCGTCCGTTCGATAACGGCGTCGCGGCGGCGACGTCGTCCCTAAATCTCCCGAAGGTCTCGCGGTCTTTCGTCAGTAGCGCGGTGAGGTCGGCGAGGCGT
>JAMXLK010000052.1 GCA_024281075.1 Vulcanimicrobiia bacterium | reverse complement strand
GCGGTCATCTCCCTTGTGTCACCCTGAGCTTGTCGAAGGGCGACACAGGCACACCACCTTTAACGACGGCGGCCGCGAGGTTACCGCCGAACTGCCAGCCGAATTCATCCGCTGACTGAATTCTTAGGGCAACGAAATCCGCCGGCGCCCCGGGCCGGATCACTCCCGCGTCCGCGCGCAACGAGTGCGCCGCCGCGCGGGTCACTCCGTAAAGCGCCTCGGCGGCGGACATGCCGAAGAGTTTTCGTCCGAAGTACGCAACGGTTTGCAAATTGAAACACGGCGACGTGCCGGGATTGTAGTCGCTGGCAAGCGCGACCATTCCGCCCGCTTCCAGCAGCTCCCGCACGGGCGCGCGTTGCGGCAGATCAAGATAGGCAATCGTTGCCGGGCATGCGACCGTGACGATACCCCGCTCGGTAATCGCGCCGATGTCGTACTTGCGAATGTAATTGCAGTGATCAACGGCGTCGACCTCGAGGTGCGCCGCCATCTCGGCCGCGCCGCCGTATGCCATCTCGTCGCAATGGACTCGCAGCCGTAGACCGCACAAGCGCGCGGCTTCGAGATAGCGGCGCGTCTGTTCCGGCGAGAAAAAACCCGGCTCGCAAAATGCGTCGGCGTAGACGGCACCATGTGCGGCAGCCGCTGGAATAACTTGATCGATAAGATAATCGACGAAGGGGATTTCTTCAGTAAATTCCGGCGGGAGCGTGTGGGCGCCAAGAAACGTTGCGATGAGGCGTGGAATATCGGGATCGTTGCGATGCTTCGCAATGATGTCGAGCAGCGCCGTTTCGCCGGGTTTGTGCAGCGCGTAGCCGGTCTTAGTTTCGAGCGTCGTTGTGCCGTGCGCCACCATCGTTTGAAGCCGCGGGCGGAGCGTGCGTTCGTAGAATTCGTCGGGCTCGAGCAGCGCTTCGCGCGTCCGCTCGACCGTGTAGCGCATACCAAGGCGCGGCTCTTCACCGCAAATGCGTGCCGCAAAATCCTGCTCACGATCTCCGGCGAACAGCGGATGTGCGTGTGCATCGACAAATCCGGGCACGATGACACAGTCTCCGAAATCAAGTTCCTCATCTCGCGTCACCCTTCGACTCCGCTCAGGGTGACAAGGGGCCGTGCCAACCGCCGCGATGCGGCCGCCCTCTATTTCGATGACTGCGTCGTCGACACGTCCCAGCGTATCGAAATCAATGCCGCGTTGTGCCGCATCGGTATCGCAGGTGATGACCGTCTTGCCTCGGACGGTGAATCGCTTCTTCCCGGACACGCGTTATGCATCCGCCAGGCGGAACGTACAGCCCTCTATCGCATTAGACGGCACAAATTGGAGCGAGGACCATATCCATGGTCCCCGCGCGTCGTCCGACGCTATACCCAGCCGCGAACAAAGTTAATTATACAGCGTCGCGCCTTTTCCGCAAGAGGCATGCAAGCCGCGTGCACGCCTCCGCTTGGACATCCGCGGTTGAACCTCCACCGGGGTGGAGGCGGCGGGAATTGAACCCGCATCTCCCAATTCGCGGCTGGGTATCCTAACCGTTGGACGACACCCCCGCGCGATCTCCTTGTCACAGGATAGCGCTGCAATATTGCCGCGACGTAAACTAAAAGCAATTTCGCCCTTCGCCCTGCGAGACGCACGCTGCGCGTGCTCCTCAGGATGGCGCAGAGCGGCGCAAGGTATAGCGCGCCTAGAGGCGCCAGTCGATTGATTTAGCGTCGGCGGTTTCGATCGCGATTTCGTAGCCTGCGTCGGCGTGACGCACGACGCCGAGGCCCGAGTCCGTCGTTAAAACGCAGGCGAGTCGATCGCGTGCGTCGTCGCTGCCGTCGGCAACGACCACCATGCCGGCATGCAGGCTGTACCCAATCCCGACGCCGCCGCCGTGATGAAAGCTCACCCAATGTGCGCCGGCGGCCGTGTTGAGCAGCGCATTCAAAATCGGCCAGTCTGCGATGGCGTCGCTGCCGTCACGCATCGATTCAGTCTCACGGTATGGCGATGCGACACTGCCGGTATCGAGATGATCCCGCCCGATAACGATCGGCGCGTTGACAGCTCCGGTGCGAACGAGCTCATTGAACGCGAGCCCCGCCTTTGCGCGATCGCCGTACTCGAGCCAACAGATGCGCGCGGGCAAGCCTTGAAACGACACGCGATCGCGCGCCAGACGCAGCCAGCGCGCGAGCGACGCATTTTGCGGAAAGAGCTCGAGCAATTTTTCATCGCAGCGTGCGATGTCGTCGGGGTCGCCGGAGAGCGCGGCAAAACGAAACGGCCCGGAGCCGCGACAAAAAAGCGGCCGGATAAAAGCCGGTACGAATCCCGGAAACGCGAAGGCGCGGGCAAAGCCGGCACGCTGCGCTTGAGCACGGATATTGTTGCCGTAGTCGAAGACGACCGCACCGTCGTCGAGGTAGCGAACCATTGCGGCAACGTGCGCGCCGCAGCTCGCGAGCGCGCGGCGTTCGTACTCGCCGGAATCCTGCGCGCGAAGCTCGGCGGCTTCGCTCAGCGAGAGGCCCGCCGGAACGTAACCGTTGAGCAAATCGTGTGCCGACGTTTGATCGGTAACGGCGTCGGGGCGGAAGCCAAGGTCGTATAGCTCCGCGAATTCAATCGCGGCATTGCCTTCGTAACCAATCGAAACGGCTTCGCGCGCGCTGCGAGCCAGCTCGATTTCCTGCAACGCCTGCTCCCGCGATGCGACGACGCGATCGAGATAGCGCAAATCCCGGCGCCGTTCCAACCGCGTACGATCGACGTCGACGACGAGACAGACACCTCCGTTCATCGTCACTGCGAGCGGCTGCGCGCCGCCCATGCCACCGACGCCGGCCGTCAGGGTTACTCTGCCTTCGAGCGAGCCGCCGAAATGCTGGCGCGCAAGCTCGGCAAACGTCTCGTAGGTACCTTGAACGATGCCTTGCGTTCCAATGTAGATCCACGACCCGGCGGTCATCTGGCCGTACATCGTAAGCCCCTGTGCCTCGAGCTCGCGAAAGTTCGTCCAATCCGCCCACTTCGGCACGAGATTGGCGTTGGCAATGAGCACGCGGGGCGCGCGAGCGTGTGTCTTAAAAACTGCAACCGGTTTGCCGCTCTGAACGAGCAGCGTCTCATCGTTTTTCAAGCGCCGCAGCGTCCGCACTATCGCATCGAAGGCTTCCCACGACCGCGCCGCGCGGCCGTTTCCGCCGTAGACGACGAGGTCGTCGGGACGCTCCGCCACCTCGGGATCGAGGTTGTTCATCAGCATGCGCAGCGCGGCTTCTTGCGGCCAAGCTTGGCACGACATCTCGGCCCCGCGCGGCGCGCGGACGGCGCGAGGACCGGCTGTCACAGTCATGCCGTTTGCTTCAGCAAGACACCGCTTTAGCCTCCGAGAAATCCCTTGGATGCTGCTCTCTCGTAAAGTCGTTGTCGTCGTTACGCTCGCGGGTTTGTTTATCGCTGGCGTTTTTTGCGCGCGCGCCGGCACGACCGGCGCGATCACGGGAACCGTCGTTAGCGCGACCAAAGGCGGCCCGCTCGCCGGCGTCCGAGTCGTTGCGACCAGCGCGTCGCAGACTGCCGTCGTTA
>JAMXLK010000051.1 GCA_024281075.1 Vulcanimicrobiia bacterium | reverse complement strand
CGCGTCAGCAAGCCTTCCGGCGGATTCTATCTCTGGACGTCCACGCCGCGCGAAGTACGCGCGCGCGCGCTCCTCGACGCGTCGGAACGTCTTGGCGCCTCATTTCTCTTCGGCGAACCGTTCTTTGCCAACTCGGGCGGCGATCATTACTTTCGGCTCGCACTGACTGCGGTGACCCGCCGCGAAATCGCCGAAGGAATCCGGCGGATCGGCGAGGCCATCGCAACGCTGCGCGCATGATCGACCTCCAAAGGCGTTTGCTGCGCTGGTACCGGCGCCATGGACGCAACACGCTGCCGTGGCGCACGGCGCGCGATCCATACCGCACCGTGGTCAGCGAGTTCATGCTCGTGCAGACGCAAGTGGAGCGCGTCGCGCCGAAGTTCGAAGCTTTCGTCGAGCGATTTCCAAACTTTAGCGCTCTATCGCAGGCTTCGCGGGCCGACGTATTGCGTGCGTGGAAGGGCCTCGGCTATAACTCGCGCGCGGTGCGTCTGCACTTACTCGCGCAGAGCGTCGTGCAACGCTACGGCGGGGCACTCCCCGTCGATCTGCATGAGCTGCGTTCGCTGCCCGGCGTCGGTAAGTATACGGCGGCCGCGATTCGCGCGTTCGCCTTCAATCTCGACGATGCGCCGATCGATACGAACGTGCGTCGCATCGTGAATCGGACGCTTTTTGGGCTCGAGTATCCGCGCCCGATCGCCGCACGCGATCTCGACAACCGCGCTCGTTCGCTCGTGCCGCCGGGCCGCGCGCACGATTGGAATTCCGCGATGATGGATCTTGGCGCGACGCTTTGCACGGCACGCGCTCCCAAATGCTTGCTCTGCCCGCTGCGTGCCGATTGCGCTGCGGCGCCCATCGACGCGGCGCAGCTGGATCGACTGCGCGCCGCCGCGGGCAGCCGCCGTCCGCCCGGGCAACGTGTGCCGTTCGCGCAGAGCACGCGCTACGCGCGCGGCCGAATCGTCGACCGGCTTCGGGAGCTGCCGCCCGGAGAGCGCATATCGCTGCTCGATCTTTACGATTCCTTAGCCGGTGCGATCGCGAGCCGCAGCTTCGACGAAGTACGCGCGTTCGTGGGTTCGCTGGAACGCGACGGCCTCGTGACGCACGACGGGACGCACGTCGCCCTGCGAGAATAGGCGGTTCGTGCCGCGGATTCCGTTTCCCAAACGAAAAGTGCCTCGCCGCGTCGCGATCGAGCAGCTCGCGATTCTCGAGCAAACCTATCCGCACGCGGTGACGGCGCTCGAGTACGCGAGCGAGTTTCAACTTTTGATCGCCGTGATCTTATCGGCGCAGACGACCGACGCGCGCGTGAACATGACCACGCCGAAGCTCTTCGCGAAGTATCCGACGCCGGAAAAACTCGCGCGGGCGCGCCAGTCGGACGTCGAGGCGATCATCAGATCGACCGGCTTCTTCCGGATGAAGGCAAAAAACATCATCGCCTGCGCGCGAGATCTCGTCGAGCGCTTCGGCGGCAAAGTGCCGCACGAGCGCGATGAGCTGGAAACGCTCGGCGGCGTCGGCCGCAAGACGGCCAGCGTCGTAATGGCGGCGGCCTTTCAAGGCGAGGCGCTTGCCGTCGATACGCACGTTTTTCGCGTCTCGCATCGGCTCGGACTCACGCTCGGCACGACGCCGCGCCAAGTGGAAGAAGACCTCACCGCGCTGCTTCCTCCGGCCAAGTGGGGCGACGCGACGCACTGGCTCATCATGCACGGACGCCAAGTCTGCAAAGCGCCCACGCCGCGCTGCGAAATTTGTCCCGTCCGGCCGGATTGCCCGACCCCGGCGATTATCCGTAGGCTCTAGTCGTCGTCGGGGATTTTGTTGTCGGGCGGCTGATGAAGAAAGTACTGCCTGCCTAACGGCGCCTCGATCGGAACGAACCGTCGGGGCGTGCGGCTGAAGTTGAAGCAGTCGGAGAGATCGTCGGCGCGCACGTCGGTCGCACCGAGCGAACCGAGGTTAAAGACCTCTTCCGTAAACTTCAGGATGCTTCCGAACTCGTGCTGAACGTGCGAGACGTAGCCCTGCTTCGCGTACGGACTGATGGCAATGAGCGGAACGCGGAATCCCAGTTCGTACGAGTTATACTGCGGCGGCGCGACGTGATCGTAGAACCCGCCCCAATCGTCCCACGTGACGAAGATTGCCGTGTTGTTCCAATAAGCGCTGGTTCCGATCGCGTTGACGACCGACGCCACCCACGAAGGCCCGGTGCCGTTCGTCGCGACCGGATGATCCGATGCTTTCGCCGTGGGCGTGACCCACACGACGTTGGCCAAGTTACCGTTGGCGATATCGGTCAGAACTTGCGACGGCGGCGTGATGACGTCTGCGGAGTACTGCGAGCTGTATCGCACGTGCTTGATCGCGTCGAGACCGTTCCAGAGGCCCGGGCCGACTTGGTACTGGTAATAGCGCCACGTCAGCTTCTGATTTTCGATCAAATCAGTTAGCGACGGGCGATCGAAACAGGGATAGACTTGCTGATCCTCGGTGCCGTTGGCGTCGATCAGCGTAACCAGCGTGCCGGGCGGGGAGTCGCAGCCGCCGGTGAATTTTTGGGTTGGATCGAGCGGATTTTCGGCAGCGCGCAGCGGCGAGCTTTGGGCAACCGTCGCTTCACCGCTGACGATGTACTGATGCGCCGGGAAGCTCGGCCCCGCTTGACTCGCGAACATCTTGTCGGCAAACGCGTACTGTTGTGCCATCGTGAAATACGGTTTAACTTCGGAATGCTGTGCGAACGTAT
>JAMXLK010000050.1 GCA_024281075.1 Vulcanimicrobiia bacterium | reverse complement strand
TAACGGTGAGATTTCCGCTGCCGGCTTGATCCGCGACGCCGAGATCCTTGTGCATCCATTGAACGGCGGCGGGAAAGTTTATTGCCTTGTCGAGGTTGATGAGGATCCAGGAACTGCTGCCGGCAGGAAGCTCGGCAAGACTCGGACTGCTGCACGGCGCGACGTAGTTACACGCGACGAACAGATTGCCGTGCGGATCGTAACCCGCGGGCCAATCGTAGCCGGGGCCCGGGTACGAGGCGCCGGCATGGGGCCCGGCAACGATCTTGACCCCGCCCGGATAGAAGTTCGTGAAGGCAACGTCGCCGCTGTCGCTCACGGAGCAACCGATGGCCTCGCCGCCGGTCGGCCATGAGTTGATGACGGTGGTCGTGCCTGACGCGATCTCGAAACCCTCTTCAAGCGAAAAATCCGCAACGTAAACATTACCGCTTTTATCGCTGCAGTCACCGTACGGATAGCTAAAGCCGGTGACTTGGCCGATCAACGTTCCGCTCGGATACGCGATGACGTCAACGGTGGCATACTCCAGGTCCGTCGCCCAGACGGTTCCCGTCGTGCCCTTTGGGGCCTTGTGCATCCAGGAATGCGTGAGCGGTTGCTGCGTGGCCGGCAGACCGTCGTGCCGGGAGTTGGTCATCGCGAAGAGTCGGTTGAGGTCTTGGAAACCGTGGCCGCCGCGTACGCTCTGCGGCGCCACGGAGCTGCCGCCGAGCGACGGCGTATTTCCGTTTGCGCTGCAACCCGCGATAAGCGCAACGCCTGAGGCGAAGCCGAATGTGTATTGGGCCAAAGTCACGAGTCTCATGATGTCGCTCCTTTTTGTTTACGGCTTGATGAACGTTACGCCGTAGTTGCTCCGATGTTGCGAGAATTGAGCCGGTTCGTCGTCGTCGTTCGAGCATCCGGCGTAGCGGCGGCTTTTGTGTTCTTGCAGCAGCCGTAAGGCGTGGCGGCGAATCGCGACGAACTGTGCTCTTGCCATGTGGTCGGCGTCGCGTGATGGAAGAGGGTACGAGATGGCAATAACGATCAATCCGGTTCATCAGATCGGCGACGAGGAGATCCGGCAGCTCTCCCAACAGAATCCCGGCTACCAGTTTGAACGAGACCGCGATGGGCGGCTCGTCGTGACGCCCAACGGCGGCGAGAGCGGCCGGCGTTCCGGCGCGATCTTTGCTCAACTTCACGCCTGGGCTTGCCGCGGAGATCTGGGTCCCGTTTTTGACGCGTCCACCGGCTTCCGGCTGCCGGACGGTTCGTTGCGCTCACCGGATGCTGCTTGGGTTAATCGCGTCCGTTGGGACGCCTTGAGCGAATCGCAACGCGAGGAGTATCCGCCGCTTTGTCCCGATGCCGTCTTCGAAGTACGCTCCCGCAATAACTCGGTGGAAGAATTGCGCGGCAAGCTGTCGGCGTACGTGCAGAACGGTGCCCGTATCGCCGTAATGATCGATCCATATGACGGCAACGTTGAGATCGCTCGCACCGGCGGCCTCACCCGTGCAACCGGCGACCGCATAGATCTGGCCCCAGATCTCCCCGGCCTCGTACTCGATCTAAGCGCCCTGAAGTAAGCGCGCAAAAACTGTCGGGCCCCGCCGAGAAGGCGCTCGTTGACCTCACGGCGCGCCGCCGCCAAACGTTTGAATCAGCTGGAACCGAATCACGGGCGGACCGAAGTTTCCGCTCAGCGTCGGACCTATCTGTGGGATGACGACCCGATCCTTTGGCGGTGCAAGGGCGGTACATAGTGCGCCTTCGGCGCCTTGATACGGCGTGCCGGCCTTGCCCACGCACTGCGGTTGTAACGGCGCCCCGATGCCGCCGAACAGAGCGGGATACGGTCGTCCGTAGGTGTCGAAGACGTTGTCCGCCGAGACTTGGAACGCCGTCGTGGGACGCAGTTGAAAACGCGCCGCGGCGTTGAAGACCCAGAACGCCGGCAAACTATAGGTATTGTTCGATCCGTAATACGTCGTGCCGAGGCTGTAGAACGAGCCGTGCTGCGTGCGATAGTTGATGTCGGCGTATCCTTGCGAGTACGGCACCGACACGCCATTGATCGTATTCCATCCGGGACCGCTGGCTTGGAAGTTGATGCCCGGAATGATGCCGAGGTTGGTGTTGTAATGCAGCGGCGTACACTTATTGGCCGGCACGTTGCTGCAATAGAAGTCCGGCGGCAGACCGTACGGATACGCCTTCGTCAATGCGCCCTGGATCAGGAATCCCCACCCAAATTCCGGCGCGTTTTGAATGCCGAACTCCAAGCCTTCGTAGCGCGCCCGTCCGAGATTCTCGGTGATCGTTCCAAAAAGCGGGTACCCGATGTGCGACCCCGGCGGCTTGTAATCGTTCGTAATCAAGAACGTGGACGGCAGATACATGTCGAAGAGCGTCTGAGAGTATGCGTCGAATGAGACCGACATCGAGCCCTTGATGCGCTTGTCCACGCCGAGGTCGTAACCGAACGCGGTCTCGGGCGCGACCGAGCCGTTGTTGAGATTCTCCTGAAATCCGCCCGCGGGAATTCCGTTGAGATATTCGGTCGGTACCGAACCGGGCGACGACAGGAACGACAGATAGGGTGGCGCGATCGACGCGCCGGCGGAGAGTCGCCAGGAGATGTTCTGATTCGGTTGCCAAGTAAAGGCCGCGCGCGGCGCGACATAGCCGCGCGTCGCGTCGTGCCACGTCGTGCCGCCGTCATCGGTATAGTGGCTCTGATACTGAATGAAGTAACCGGCGAGGCTCGCAAAGACGTTTTTGGCGGCGTAGAAGCGATCGCGAATCGCCTCGGTGGTGAACGTTTGGCTCGCGCCCGGCGGCAATTGATACTCGGGCGGCAGCCCCGCAACCGGATCGTTCAACCACTGCGTCGATGCGTGGAACGAACGGTCTGCCGAGACCGTGAAGTCGCCGCCGTTTTCGCTGGTCGTCTGCAGTAAGAGCGATTCGCCCCGGAGGTTGTCGTGCTCCAGCGCCTGGTTGACGGCGTTGAAGGCCGAGAACGTCGTCTGTTGCCCGTTGAAGAACGTCATCACCGGCGGTACCAACTTCGTGCCGTTGGCGGTACATTCAATCGCGTAGCTCGAGGTGAGCGTCGGCCGCGTACCTGGCGGGCAGAGCGGCACGCCGCCCCACGTCGCCCCGCTAAATCCGTACGCCGCGTTTGCGGGAGCGTCTAAATACGCATAGTTCGTATCTGAGCCGGTGAAGTAGCGTGCCAGCGCCGTCCAGTGTCCGAACGTCGTGCGAAACTCGCCTTGATAGAGATTCTGCTGATCGGACGAAAATTGCGGAGCGAATGCGTTGATGTCGAACGGAATGCTCGTTCCCGGCGCGACGGAGCCCTTATAACCGGGCGGCGGTGAAAAGATCGACCAGCTGCCGCTCGAGCCGACCGGCACCAGCGACGACATATCGACGCCGCCGACGTCGGAGAAACCTTGGCCACCTAAATAACTGAGCGTAAACGAACTGACCCGAGAAAGATTGATGCGAATCTTTCCCAGCTGGGCTCTCGAATTGAAACCGGTGTTGAGCTGCGAGCAGCAGATGTAAAGCGGCGGAGCGAGGACCGCAGATCCGAGCAGACCGATGTACTTGTAATAGCGCCCGGGCGGCGCCGGTCCGGCGACTTCCGGAAACTGAGCCAGGTAACGTCCGTCGACCTTCCACGTAAACGGCTCGCCGGCGATGAGATTGAGTTGCGAGCCGGCCACCGGCCAATTCAGCAGCGGTCCCGGCGAGCCGTTCGTCGCAAAGCCGAACGCATAGTCGAGTACGTGATTCGCTACCGAACCGGTCGCGGTGAACGCGGTATTGACACCGCCCCATGTGTCGCTGCCTACCTGCAGCGTCGCCTGCGGCACTCGGGTGGGCTGCAGCGTGATGTAGTTCGCCGTTCCACCGATAGCGTAGTTAATCTCCGGTCCCATGTAGCCGGGTCCCTTGACGATCTCCACGCTCTGCAGCAGCGCGGGATTGAGGTAAATCGGATTGAAGCTGCCGCTCAAACTGATCGGTGTTGGATGCCCGTCGATCAGCGACTCCGTTTCGTACGGCAGAGCGCCGCGAATTTGTACCTGCTGCGGGCTGCCTTGCGACGCGCCATTGCCGTTCTGCGGCAACCCTTGTGCGATCACGCCCGGCGTTTGATTGAGCACGTGCGTCACTTGAAGCTGCCCCTGCTCTTGAAACGTCGCGTTGTCGATCGTGTTTACGGCCGCCGTCGTGGTATTGATCGGCACGTACCCGGGGCGATTAGTCGACACGTGGGCGATCGTGCGCAACGACGAGAAGCTCGACGGGAGCAGCGTAAAGTGAACCTGTTCGGACGCACCGATGAAGACGTCGACGATCTGCGCAGTTTGCGTGAATCCGGTCTTTGTGACGACGACGGTATATTCGCCTGCGGCGACATCGGTCAGCGAAAACGCACCGTGCGCGTCGGTGGTCGTATGCGGTCCGCCCGGGCCTTGGAAGCGTACGCTCGCGCCGGCAATCGGACGTCCGTCGCTGTCCGTAACCGTTCCGGAGACCGTGCCCGTCGTCGCCGCCAACGCCACGCCGCTCGACAGCATCGCAAAAAACACCAATAGAAGACCTGCCAGACGCATAAAGCCTCGCTTTCTAATCGGCACGAACCGGAATCGCGGCGTAGACGCTGCCGCGCGGAGTCAAGACGAAATAATAGGCAACGACCGCATGTGGAAAAAAGAGCCAGTATTCGAAAAGACGGTTGCCGCTGCGGTACGACACGCCGCGATACACCGCTTTGGTCGGCTCTCCGACGGCGCCCGCGCGCGTCGCGATTTGCTCCGGCGTGCCGGGAAGGGACGACGCAATTGCCGGCGCGAGCATCTCGGATTTCCTCACGCTGCCCGTTTCCATGCGGCGCAGCAGGGCGAGTGCGCGCGCCGTTACTGCAGGATCCTGATGCGGAGCGCCCGCGTCGAAGGTAGCCTGCTCTTGCGGCGTCGGCGGATAGAAGATGGAGAAGAGCCGAGTGAGTAAGTAATCGTAAAAGAACTGGTTGCCGTTGCTCACGATGGCGATGCTAAAGCGGTCGTCCGGGAAGACGGCGTTCCCGGTATGAAAGCCTTCGTTGTCGCCGCCATGCTCGAACTCGCGATGCCCGAAGAGGCTCTGCACTTCGAGTCCGAAGCCATATCCGCCCGGCAGCGGCTCACCGTCGGCAGCCATCGGCGGCGTCGTCATCGCGTGCAGCGATGCATCGCTGACGACGCGCCCCGCGATGAGCGCTTGGTCCCACGTATTTAAGTCGTACGCGCTCGCATCGACTCCGCCGTCGCCGTAGCCATAGTCCGCCACCGACTGCGGAATCGCGACGAAGCGCCCATCCTTGTACGTATAGCCCATCGCGCCGTCACGCAGCGTCCAAGGCAAAGCGCCGAAGGTGCTGTCGTGCATGCCCAGCGGCGCAAAGAACCACTGCCGAAAGACCTCTCCGAGCGACTCGCGCGTCAGCTTCTCGACGACCAGCCCTAAGATGACGTAGTTCGTATTCGAGTACTCGAAGCGCGTGCCGGGCGGGAACTGAGGCGGCAGCTTCGCGACGACCGCCACTTGCTGCGCCGCTGTCGCGTGGGGTGGCACGTTCGATTGATCGAGGTAATCGGGAATGCCCGACGTGTGCGTGAGCAGTTGCTGCAACGTTACGCGGTCGGCATACCGGTAGCCGGTGTAGTATTTGCTGAGCTTGTCGTTGACGTTCAGCAACCCGCGCTGCTGCAGCCGCATGATCGCGGCCGCGACAAACTGCTTCGTGGTGGATGCAATGTTGTATACGGTATGTCCATCGGCCATCAGGCGTTGCGGAACGACGCGATTTCCGTAGCCGCGTGCGTAGATGACGTGCCCGTCCTGCGCGATTGCGACTGAAATCCCGGGAAGGTGCTGGTGCGCCATCGCCGCTTCGAGTACCCCGTCGACTTGCTGCAGCAGCGACGCCAGTTGGAGTGCGGCGATCATCGGTGCGAGAGCAGCCCTTCGACGCAACGCCACAGCTTTGCGCCGGTGTTGCGCACCGGATCGTCGGCCGGCAAGCCGGTCTCACGCTCGGCCTGTTCGATCGCGTCGTGCGCCGCGTCTTGCGTCAATTCAGATGTGTCGAGCACCACGGCGATGGTGCGCGCCGGCTTGACAAAATGCAGTAAACGCTCGTGCATGTCGACGAGCGTTCGCAGATCTGGTATGCGCTGCTCGAAGCCGATCACGTGCTTGAGGCCGGGCCGATGGCAGAGTAATAGCGCATCGGGTGCGCTGCCGTAGAGCAGGCCGAACGTAACCGGCGCGTACGCGGGGTGAAAGATCGAACCTTGCCCCTCGACGAGCAGCACGTCGGAATCGGCGTCTGCGGAAAGCACGAGCTGCTCCGCTGCGCCGGTCACGAAATCACAGATCACGCGATCGACCGCGATGCCTTTGCCGGTGATCAAGATGCCGGTTTGCCCGGTCGCGATGAACTCCGGCTTGCCGCCGGCGGCGCGTCCGGCGCGCTCGATCTCGAGCGTCGCAGTCATCTTCCCGACCGCGCAGTCACTGCCGACGGAGAGCACGATTGGGCGCCGCTCGCCGTACGCGGCACCGCTGAACAGCGGAATCTTCGCGGGCGGTATGCGCACGTCGACGAGCGCGACCCCTTTACTCGCTGCGCGCGATGCAATTTCAGAATCGTCGGCCAGCACTTCGTGTAAACCGCTAATGATGTCGAGTCCCGCGTCGATCGACTCGAGAATCGGCAAGCGCAGCTTGGGCGGGATCGCTCCGCCGTCGGTTGCACAACCAACAAGCAGAGACCGTGGCGCATAACGTAGCGCCTCACGGACCGAGGCTACGATCGGTGCGTCGCTCTCCAGCGACGGCACGACGTCGCGCACACGCTTGCCGGCGTGCTGCGAATCGATGACCACGGCCACCTGCTCCGGCCGGTACCGAATTACGCCGTGCGCGGTCTTGCCGTGCACGTCGGTCAGAAAGCCTTCGGTCAGGACCGCGTGCCGCCGCCCTTCCGTCGTATAGCGCTCGTTCACGCCGGGCCGCCCCACAGCGCTTCGCTGCAGAACACGCGGCCTTCGTCGTCATAGTCCGCCGCCGGTTCGCGGTCGCGCGCGAACAAAATCGGCCCGTCGAGATCGACGATCTCACAGAGCTGCCCGAGAACGAAGGCCGGCGCCATGGAAAGCGAGGTGCCGCCCATGCAGCCGACCATCGAACGCAAACCCAAGCGGCGCATTTTCTGTACCATGCGCATGCCTTCGGTGAGCCCGCCGCACTTGTCGAGCTTGACGTTCACCACATCGAAACGACCGGCGATCTTCTCGAGATCGGATGAATCCTGCGCGCTTTCGTCCGCGGCGATCGGAATCGGCGACGAGAAACCTTCGAGATCGGCTTCGTGCCCGATCGGAAGCGGCTGCTCGACCAACGAAACATTGCACGCTTGCAGTGCCGGTATCAATCGCTCGAGCGAGTCGCGCGTAAAACCTTGATTCGCATCGACCCCCAGCCACACGTCGGGCCGCACAGCGCGCACGGCGCGTACGCGCTCGGCATCGTCGCCGGCTCCCGTCAGCTTGAGCTTGAGCGCACTCGCTTTGGAGTACGTGCGCGCGGTCTGCGCCATGCGCGCCGGTTCATCGGCGCCCACGGTGAAGGTCGTGCGAACCGGTTTTGGCGCGTCGAAGCCAAGTATTTGCCAGACCGGACGGCGCTCGACTTTGGCTCGCAGATCCCACAACGCACAGTCGAGCGCATTGCGCGCGCCGCCCGCGGGCAACGCCGCCGCCAACTCCTCGACGCTCGAACCACGCTCGGCTTGCTCGGCGAGCTCTTCGATCTGCCGGAGACCCCGCTGGACGGTGTCGTCGTGGTAGTAGACTCCCAGCGCCTCACCGCGTCCGACCAGCGCGCCCGCTCGCGCCTCGACGACGAGCAGATCTGAATCGGTCCACTCATAGCCCGTAATTCGGAACGGTTGCTTAAACGCCCAGCGCTCCGCGTTCGCGCGAACGACAATATTTTGCACTCATGCGCATAATATCGGAAGCCGGCGGCGGAGTCCTTCGCTCGGTGCGAAATACTAACCAGCTATGCTAAAATATCGCCCGCTAACTTGGCCGTGCTTAGTGACGCTCGTCGCTGGGCTGGCGACCCCGGCCGCAGCCGACCCGCTCTCGGCTTCGCTCCAGGCGCGCATCAACGCAATCGCCCAGCGCCAGCTGGGTGTTCAGCACATCTCCGGTCAGACGATCGGCATCGGGCGCAACGGCACGCTGCTCTTCAGCCGCGGGTACGGCATACGCGACCGCGCGCATCGCTTGCCGGCCGACGCCGGAACGGCCTACGCAATCGGCTCGATTACCAAGCAGTTTACAGCGGCCGCTGCGATGCTGTTGGTCGAACGGCAGCGCGTGGTCTTAGGCACCCAACTCGCGCATTATCTGCCGGGTATCCGCCATAGCTCTCAAGTGACGGTACGCGAGCTGCTCGATCAGATCTCGGGCTACAGCGATTACCTCGAAGATCACAAATTGCTGGCGTCCATCGAAAACTCGACGGTGCAGGCGCGTCCGATCAGCTACTTCGTCACGCTCGGTGCGAACATGCCGCTGATGTTTGCGCCGGGATCGAAGTGGGCGTATAGCAACACCAACTATGCCGCGCTCGGCTTGCTGATCGAGCGCGTCGCCGGCGAACCGTACCAGCAGTTCCTCGCCAACGAAATTCTGCACCGGTATCTGCCGCAAACCACATATTTGACGACGTCGCTGCCGCCCGGCAACGACTCGGCACAAGGTTACAACTTTGCGAAAGGCAGATTTACGCTCGTGAAGCCGTACGACATGAGCTGGGCGAATGCCGCCGGCGCGTTGGGTTCGACGGTGAGCGACCTCGTGCGCTGGGACGGCCTTTTCTTCGGCGGTCGAATTCTCAAGCCGGCGACGTTGCGCACGGCGCTTACCGCTCCCGCGAACCGCCCCATGTTGGCATCGAAAGATCCGCGCAACAACGTCGCTCAATCCTATGCATCGGGATGGGTGCATGGTGCCGACGAAGGCCGTTCGCTCATTTGGCACAACGGCGGCACGATCGGCTACCGGACGATGAACCTGGTTTTTCCGCGCGATGGCCTTGAGATCGTCGTATTGACCAATGCGACCACTGCGGCGCCCGAGAGCACCGCGCTGCAAATTGCACGCGCGCTCTACGCGCGTTAACGCCGGCTTTCAAAAACGCCAGCGCGCTACGTTGCCGAAGATGAAGAAGGCCGACGGATAGACGGCCGTGAGATTCGCGGGATACGCCGCAGCGTTGGCTTGTTGCCACACCGGCACGAAGGGAAAATCGTGCGCGACCTGCCGCTGGACGGCCGCCGAGTATTTCGCTCGCTCTTTCGGATCGTAGGTTTGTATGCTCGCCGCATTCGCGCGGTCGACGGCATCGCTGCAGTAGCGCGTGAGGTTGGCGCCCTTGGGCGGCATCCGATCGCAGCCAAGAAAATATTCCGTCGACGGGTCGAGCGCAACGATCAGTTGCAGCAGCGTCATTTGAAACTTGCCGCCATAGAGCGGGCCGCCCGCGCTCGCGGGCGCTCCGTACACTTGCGAGGGATACGGACGCAACGTCAAGGCCGCCCCAGCACGCCGCAGCGTCGCCTGCAGGAGCACCGCAAACGATTCGACTTCGGGGGATGATTGAAGGTAGACGAACGCCGGTGCGAGCCGAACGCCGTTGCGCTGCCGCACGCCCTGCCCGTTGCGCCGCCATCCGGCCTGATCGAGCAACCGGTCCGCCGCGGCGGGATCGTACGGCAGCGCGCCGGCGATCGATGGGTTGTAGTCGGGGCCGAAAAACCCGCGTCCCGCATCCGTCGACGTTAGGGCTCCATTGCTGGCCTGCGCCACGATGCGCGGCAGATCGGCCGCTTCCACGAGCGCACGCCGCACGCGGACGTCGCTCATCATCGGATCGCGCATGTTGAAACCGAGCAGCGCGCCGCCGTATACCGCCGCGCGTACCGCGCGAACGCCGGGAATCTTGGCGAAATCCGGAAGCTGCGTGACGCTCGCGTCGAAGGTCGCTCCGATCTCGTGCGTGCGCATTTGGATGAGCTGATTTTCCTGCGACGCGAGAACCTTCAACACAATCTCGCGCAGGGCCGGCCTGCCGCCGAAATAGCCATCGAAGCGCTCGAGCCGCAGCCGATCGCCGTGCACCCAATCGACGACGCGAAAAGGGCCGCTGCCAACCGGCATCGAGTTGAACGCAACGTGATTGAGGTCGGAGTATCCGCTCAGCAGATGCTGCGGCAGAATCGTGTAATTGCCGTCGGGTCCGAAGAAATACGAGAGCACCGCCGAGTTTGGCTGGCGCAGCTTGACGCGTACCGTCGAGGGATCGGGCGCGTCGACTCGCGCGACTTGATCGTAGACGTCGCGCGCCTCGACGTTATTGCGCGGATTCATCACTTGGCGATAGGTAAAGGCGACGTCGGCCGACGTGAGCGGCCTGCCGTCCTGCCACAACACACTCTTGCGCAAGTGGTAGACGATCGTGGTGCCGTCGCGCGAGATACCGCCGTTAGCCATCGACGGCACGACGCGCGCCAGATCCGGCGTGAGCCTGCCGTTTGCATCGGCGGTCAGCAAAAACGAGAAGACGAGCGGCGCGATCGTTGCCGTATCCGAGCCCGAGATCAGCAGTGGATTGAGCGATTGAAAATCACCCAGCCGGCCGATCACGAGGCTATCGTTAGCCCGCTGTGCCGTCGTTCCGTGCGTACACGCGCTCAGCAACGCCGCCGCGACAACCAGCGCGGCCGTGTGAGAGGAATATTTTGGCATTGTTTACAAAATACCGTGCAGTTCCGCACCCTCCTTCACAAGCGAGCCCAGCGTTTTGAGAATCCTTACCGGCGCGTTGATCACGGAGACCAACACGTTCTCGCCCATTCCGACGGGGTGGACGGCGTTCGAGCGGACGCGCATTCAGCGCGGCGCGCACGCGCCGTTTACATCGACATGGGAGTTCGCGCCGGTTGTCCGCTGGCGCGAGCTGGCAGCGCGCGACGGCCACACCGTGATCGAGAGCATCGCTGCAGTTGCCGAACCTGGCGGCCGAACGATTCGGGGTGTCTACGAATCGCTGCGCGACGAGCTGCTGCGTACGATCGCGGCGGCCTTGCCGCTCGACGTGATGCTGCTTTATCTGCACGGTGCGATGGCGGCCGAGGGTTACGACGACTGCGATGGCGACGTCCTCGCGCGCTGCCGCACGATCGCCGGCCCGGACACCGTAATCGGCGCGGAGCTCGATCTGCACGGAAATCTCACCGACGCGATGGTCAAGGCCGCATCGGCGATCGTGGCGTATAAAGAGTATCCCCACACCGACATGATCGACCGCGCCGGTGAATTATACCGAATCTGCACTGATGCCGCGGCAGGCGCAACGCGTCCCGTGATGGCGATGCACGACTGCCGCATGGTCGGCGTGTGGCCGACAACCGGCGCGCCGATGCGCGAGCTCGTCGATGACGTAATTGCGGCACAGCGCGACGGCGTACTCTCGATCAGCCTTATGCACGGGTTTCCATGGGCGGACGTCGCGGGGTGCGGCGCCAAAGTATTGGCGATCGCCGACAACGATGTAGTCAAGGCCGCGAGCATCGCGCGCCATTTCGGCGATAGGTTCTGGAGCGTCCGCGAAAGCGGGCACATTGCATCGTGCACGATGGATGAAGCGATCGACGCCGCTCTATCGAGCGCCGACACTCCCATCGTGCTGGCTGACGTCTCCGACAACGCCGGCGGCGGCGCGCCGGGAGATAGCACGTTTTTACTGCGCCGCTTGCTCGAGCGCAACGCGACCGGCGTGGTCGCAGGTACGTATTACGATCCCATTGCCGTTGCGCTTTGCGCCGATGCCGGCCCCGGCGCGACGATCGATCTGCGCGTCGGCGGTAAGCTCGGCCCAGCGTCCGGCGAACCGCTCGATTTGCGCGTCACCGTGCGCAACGTCGTGAAGGATCACGTTCAAACCGCGATGGATCGCAGCGCGCCGGTCCCATTGGGTCCCTCGGCGTGGATTTCGTTCGAGGGCATCGATCTCGCCCTGGCATCCGTGCGCTCCCAGGT
>JAMXLK010000049.1 GCA_024281075.1 Vulcanimicrobiia bacterium | reverse complement strand
TGCACGCCGCAGCACGATCGAAGAAAGAAACATTACGACCGTCCTCCTTTGGCGCGCGCGTTCGCTTCGCAACACACCGAACCCTTGGCCGCCGGTCGCACAAACTGCCACCCAGTTGGCACAGAGCCGCGCTACGATTGCGCGTATGAACAACATCGTTTCGTTTCTCCGCGACACTAAGAGCATCGGTGAACTGTCGGAACTCGTCGTGGCATTCGCGCTCAGCCGTGCCGGATATCTCGTTTCGAAGCCGTTTGGCGAGAATACGCGCTACGATCTCGTCATTGACAATGGCGCAAAGCTCTCGCGCGTGCAAGTGAAAACCGGTCGTTTGCGAAACGGCGCGATTCTTTTTAATACCTACAGCAGCCACTCACATCGCCGCGGTGTTGCGTGCAGACCCTATACAAATGAGATTGAGTTCTTCGGCGTGTATTGCCCTGAGCTGCGCTCGGTTTACCTTATTCCCATCGAGCACACGACGAAGCTCAGTGGTACTATCCGAGTTAATGAAACGAAGAATCGGCAGCACTCGCACGTACGCTGGGCGCAGCCCTACCTCATCGATATCGTGGAGATTCCGGAGGTCGTGGTAGGGTCAACGAGCCTGAACGGAGTAACGGAGCCGAGCCCACCGGTGCCGTCGTAGCTTAGTGGTAAAGCACGTGCATGGTAAGCACGAGACCGCGGGTTCAATCCCCGCCGACGGCTCCATTACTCTCATCGATGATGTCAGCTACGTCCCGCAGTTCATCGCTGCTTTGATGAACGCGTCGGCGGCATCGCTCCACGGCCGTTTGAAATCGGCCGGCCAATGCGTCGAGTCGTTCCAGAGGCGATTCAAACCGCGCGAGACCTCTGCGTCACCTTGCGTGAACTGACCGACAAGCGCGCGCCATCGGTTTGCCAGCGTACGAGCTTCGTCGCTCGACGGATCGACGGCGCGTACAACCGCTTCTTCGACGTCGGCAATCAACACCGTCCAGTCGCGTTGGCCCTGCTCGACAACGCTCGCCGGAGTCGTGCGTTGCAGTTCCTCGACGCGCTCCAGCGCCTCGCCGGAATAATATTGCTTCGTCCACTCCCAATCGTTTTGCACTTCAAATACCTCAATGACGTCGCGGAGCGTCGCCCACAGATCGGCAGGCTCGCCGGCGTCCAGCGCACGTGCGGCTTCGTCGATCGCCGCAAGCGCCGATTCCAGCCGGCGTTTGCGGCGTACGATCACCTCGCGCTGCATGCGCAGCGCCGTTGCCAGCGGCGGCGTCGATCCGCCGAGCAGCTCCTTGATTTGTTCGAGCGTGAAACCGACGAAACGCAGTGCCAAAATCTGCTCCAGCCGCGCAAGTTCCGGCTCGCCGTAGAGCCGGTAGCCCGATTCGGTGAGCGCGGCAGGCTTCAGCAAGCCGAGACGGTCGTAGAGATGCAGCGCGCGAACCGTCACGCCCGCGTCGCGGGCGAACTCGGTGATGCGTCGCAGCTTGGCTGCTCCCGTTACCATCGTTTCTCTCCATCGGAGAAGGCTAAGCCCTGACGTAACGTCGGAGTCAAGTGCCGCACGGCAGCGCGACGCCGCTTGGCTAATACAGCGGGTAAGCACCTTTTTGCGCTGATTCTAACCCTGCGTTCGTAAACCGCGCTATAATATTGAGGATATGCGATTGTCAAATTTCTCGTTCTCTCGGAATCTCGTTGCTTCTCTGAGCGCCGTCGCCTTTATGGCGCTGCCGCTCGTCGCCTCGGCTCAGCAGCCTTACGGCGACCAACCACCGCCATACGCACAGCAGCAACAGCCCTATGCGCAGCCGCCTGCGCCGTACGGTAACCAGCAGTCGATCAAAGGCACGGTCAGCGGTTTTGACGGCCAGTGGATCGTCTACATGCACGACGAAAAAGGCTATACGGATCACGTCACGCTGCACCAGGGCACGATCATCAACCCGACCGGAATCAAGCTGCTCGAAGGAATGCGCGTGACGATCTACGGCTACGCCCAAGGCTCGACGTTCCAAGCCAACCGCGTTGACGTAGCGTACTCGCCCTATTCGCAGTACTACGGCGCCAACGGCGAGCCGGCGTACGGCTATGGCGACAACGGCTACGGTTACGGCGGCGGCTACGGCCCGTACGGCGGCGGCTATAGCCCGTACGGCGGCTACGGTTACGGCGGCTATGGAGCCTATCCGTACTTCGGTCTCGGCATTAACTGGGGCTGGGGTTGGGGTTGGGGCTGGCCCGGCTATTACGGCTGGGGCTGGCCTGGCTGGGGTGGCTGGGGCTACCCGTACTACGGCGGCTACCCGTGCTGTGGCGGCAGCAGAACCATCATCATCAATCGCCCACCGCGTGGCGGCGGCTTCCCCGGCGGACACGGTACGATTCACGGCAACACCACCGGCGGCGGCACGATGCGCGGCGCTCCCGGCGGCGGAGGCTCGATGCACGCGGCGCCGGTTAGCGGCGGCGGCGGGGGCAGCATGCATGCCGGCGGCCGGCCACCACGACGCTAAATCTTTACCGCAGGGTTAACCTCCAGAAGGCTCGCTACCACAGCGAGCCTTCTGCTACTAAGATGTAGAGAATCGGGCCGAGCCCCCAAATAATGCTGACGACGAACCAAACGATCTTTTGAAACGTCGTGAGGTCGCCGCGCGCCAGCAGGTTGATCCACATCAGAATCATTGCGATCGGGTGCAGGATGATCGAGAGCAGAATTTCGAGCAGCAGCTTCATACCGGCCTATTCTTCCCTGCATCGGTTCGCCGCTTTCGGCCGTTATGGAGCGCGAGGAATAAATGATGAAGCACGACGTTACGCCTGAAGTCCAAAAGAGCGAAGCCGAATGGAAGGAGCAGCTCGGCCCCGAGCGTTATCGCATCCTGCGTGAGGCCGGGACCGAAGCACCCTTTACCGGCAAGCTGCTCAACGTCACCGACGACGGCACCTTTACGTGCGGCGCCTGTGGAGCGGAACTCTTTAAGACCGATTCGAAATTCGAGTCGCACTGCGGTTGGCCGAGTTTCACGCATCCCGAGGAACAGGAGAACGTCCGGCTTCTCGACGATTTCTCGCACGGCATGCGGCGCATCGAAGTGCGATGCAAACGCTGCGATTCGCACCTGGGCCACGTCTTCGACGACGGGCCGGGTCCCCGAGGTACGCGCTATTGCATCAACTCGGCGTCGCTCGACTTTCAGCCCTCGTCGCGACCGTAACCCTGGCCGTTACGACGTCGATGAGCCGCGCGCCGGCCGCATCGCAGAGCGTCAGCGTATTGTATGCCGGCTCGCTCGTGACGCCCATGGAGAGCGCCGTCAAAACGGCACTCGGCGCGCGAGGCATTGATTTTGAAGGTCAACCCGGTGGGAGCAAAGAGCTGGCGAACCTAATCCGCGCGGGCGTCCGCAATCCGGACGTCTTTATCAGCGTCGATCCGAAAATCGTCGCGGGCCTCGGTGATAAAGTGGCCTCGGCAACCACGTTCGCCGGCACGAGCCTCGGCATCGCCTGGGCGCCGCACTCCCGCTTCGCCGCGCTTTTTGAAAGCGTTCTCGCGCACAAGACGACGTTGAGTCAGGCATTGCAGCAACCCGGCGTAAAAATCGGACGCACCGATCCGCAGCTCGATCCGAAAGGCGCGTACACGGTCGAAGCCGTGACGACGTGGCTCGGACGCAACGGTGCCGCGCAGCTTCTTGGGCAGGCGGAGAATCCGGCGCAGATCTTTCCCGAGGAGGATCTCTTGGCGCGCGTCGACACCGGACAGATCGACGCCGGCTTCTTCTATCGAACCGAAGCCATCGCGCGCAGCTATCATTTCATACCGCTTCCGGGCGCCGCGGCGATGACCGACCGCATCAGCTACACGCTGGCGGTTATGAAAGCCGCGCCTCATCCCGTGACCGCAAAAACCTTCGCCGATTTTATCCTTAGCGGCGAGGGACGCGGCATATTAGAACGCGCCGGCCTCACCTACCGAACGAGCATGGGTACTACTCAATCATGACCATCAAAGCGCAGTTTCCGGACGAACAATCCGCCGACGGCAGCTTCAAGCGCCAGCCCGATGCCTTTCGCGATTGGGTGCGCGCCGACGGCAGCACCGAGTATCCCGCCGCGCCGGGCCGCTATCATCTGTACGTCTCGCTTGCGTGCCCGTGGGCGTCGCGCACGGTCATCGTGCGCAAACTCAAAGGCTTAGAGGGCGCGATTGGAATGACGGTCGTCGATCCGGTTCGCGACGAGCGCGGCTGGCACTTCATGGAGAGCGAGCCCGATCCGAACAACGGTTGGGCGTTTCTCAGTGAGGCCTATTTCGCAACCGATCCAGGCTACCGCGGCCGAGTCACCGTCCCGATCCTTTGGGATAAAGAGCGCAAGAGGATCGTCAGCAACTCCGACGACGATATTATGCGGATGCTCGAAACCGAGTTCGACGCGTTCGCGAAGAATCCGGAACTCGATCTCTATCCGAGCGGTTTACGCCGGGAGATCGACGAGCTCAACGACTTTATCTACGAAACGTTCAATAACGGCGTTTACAAAGCTGGATTCGCGACCTCACAAACCGCGTATGAAAAGGCGGCGTTCGAAGTTTTCACCACAATCGACGCGATGGAAGAGCGCCTGACGTATCACCGCTATCTCTTCGGCGCGCAACCGGTCGAGACCGATTGGCGTTTTTTCGTAACCCTCGTGCGCTTCGATCCGGTCTACTACGGGCACTTCAAGTGCAATCTGCACCGCATCGCCGATTATCCGAACCTCTACGGATACTTACGCGATCTCTACCAAATCGACGGCATCGCGGAAACGGTCGACTTCGATCAGATCAAGCGTCACTATTACTACACGCACGACGACATCAATCCGACCCGCATCGTACCGATCGGCCCGGTCATGGATCTCATCAGCCCTTCGGACCGCGACCATCTCCTCGCCGCCTGGCAACCTCCCGCACTATCATCCTGAGAAGCGCCGCATAGCGGCGCGTCTCGAAGGGCTGAGCGGAGTCGAAGGGCGACCCGCCAAAGCAACTGGTCGAAGGGAGAGCCATGTTCGACCTCGACCAATTCATTGCCGACTGCCGCGAGGCACTCGGGCGAGACCGCTCCTCGGCGGCGATTCGTGAGGTTGTCGCCCGCGCGGTAAGCGAACCGTCGGCGGTGCTCAAAGCGCTCGGCGAGCCCGACCGTGGCCAACTCCAGCGCCTCTATCAGTCGCCGGAATTGACGATTCTCAACGTGATCTGGGCGCCGAAGATGACCATTTTTCCGCATAACCACGATATGTGGGCCGTCATCGGCATCTACTCCGGACGCGAAGACAATATATTTTGGCGCCGTCTGCCGGACGCTTCAAATCGCGTCGAGGCGGCGGGTGCAAAATCGTTGCGCGATAAGGACACTGTGCCGCTCGGCCGCGACATGATTCATTCGGTCACCAATCCGATCGACCGGCTCACCGGCGCGATCCACGTTTACGGCGGCGATTTCTTCAACGCGAACCGTAGCGAGTGGGACCCTGAGTCGTTGCTCGAGCGCCCCTGCGATCCGTACCGCATCGCGCAGATTTTTGAGGAAGAGAACCGGCGCCTGGCTTTCTCCCCCACGACCTAAAGAACGGCGCAGTAGCGCCTTGACAATCGGTATAAATCACTTGACACATCGAAAGGATGTTCGATACCATGGCCCACGACAGGGCGACCGATTGTCTAGCTAATCAGGATGATCTTCAGGGGGCGCTTACGGCCGATCTGATTAGTGAGCTGGCTTTTTACTTTTGCCGGTGGGATTCGCCATTTTCAGCCGATGACGTATATTTTCAATCCTCGTCCAAGGCTGTAGTGCAGGCTTTGCAAAGCAAAGGCTGGCGATTTTCTTGTGATAAATGGTGATCCTATCGCAAAGGGCCTTAATTCGATCTTCAATGACCTGAAGATCGCCCAGCCTAACAATCCAAAACTTGGTGATCTGAGGCAAAACGTCAGACATAATTGGGCCGCTAGCATCCCCTCTTTTCGTGGCCAGGTTCCAGGCAAGGATAGTGTGATTGTCCTTTATCCATTGACCCGGGTTCTGTGCCGCGAGGAGGGCATCTGGTAAATCAGCGACGCTAGCCCACATGGCATGAACGATTAGGTTCCTATCATCTCGCGCTGCTTCGATCTCGCTGTTAAGTAACGCTAAGCCGTTAAGGATAGTTTCGGGGATTCCGCGTTCCTTGGCTATTCGATTAAATGCCTCGTTACGTTGAAGGCGATTGCCCTTCTTCAGAACGTCGTAATACAAGATGAACGCGGCGTCCTCTTGTCCCGCAAGTAATAGCATGAACGTCGCCAAGGAAGTTGTTTCGACAATGTTCCAATGCGCTGCGATCTCGCCGATCTTGCGGGCATGTTCGGGCATGGCGTCCACAATATCGCTGTTGAACTCTGGAACATCTGGACCGCCGCTAAAACTGTAGTCCTTGAACTTATGCGGCTCAGGCTTTTTAACTAGTACGGGCCTTCTTGCGGGGCCCCTTAGATCGCTTCTTGCGTTTTGCTTCGCGCTCGTCGTACTGCTCCTTAGGTACGGCAAACAGCTTTTTGCCAAAAGCCATCATCTCGTCCAGCTTTTCCTTGGGGGTTGGCTCAGGTTTGCGCGGCATTTATATCACCATAACCTTAAGAACCGTCTGTTGGCGGTGTGTACGCATCAAAACCCCACTCATCACAAATCTCTACGAATGATGACCAAATTCGACGGTTTTGCCGCCTGACCGCTTGGACATAGGGCTTTGCCTGATAGTACCGGTAAAAGAATTGTGACTGCATTCCGTTCCTGATTAGGGTATTGTCTAACGTTTCGGACAATACCCCATTTGCTATGAAATCCATAAAGTTTAACTCGTAATCTACGGCTTCATACAGCTCATGGGCGACTTCTGAATACGGCGGAATCGGCGGATCTGATCCTTGGCTCGGTATGAGTTGTGTACGCCCAGTTGCGAGGTACCTCCTGATAGTCTTACGGCGCTCTGCGGATTTGGCATCGTACTCGTAAGCGAGGCTTATCGTAATGGCGTGCTGGCGTTGCGCGTTGCGAACGGTATTTCCCGAAGCGACAATCCATCCAATAGCGATGATTAGAGAGCCCACTAATGTGGCAATGTGCCAATACTGATGGGGCGACTCAGATTGTTCCTGGGCGTACAAAACGTAGATCGCCAACCCAGACCCCGCAAGAACCAAGCCGTAGATGAGCCAGAGGGTGCCTCTTCGCATTCTCTATCAGGCGCTAGGTCTGAGGCAAATAAAAATCCCCAGCTTGCAGACGAAGCAGGGGCTCGAAAGGTTTGAGCCGAGTTGGCCTAGCGAGGCTTGATATCGCGTGTCATCTTGTCTCCCTCCACCCAGATTATAGCACATCGGTCCTAAGCGAGCAATCAGCGGCTACTTGCTTACCAGGGCCTTGTAGGTGAGGCGCTTCCCGTCTGTGGCCTTAAGGGCCTTGTTGAACCGATCGCCATCCTTGTCTTCGCGGGTGTTGAACCGGAAAATCTGCTCGTCTAGGTACCGCTCAAGGTGCTTAGGTCGCGGGGCAATATAGGTGCCCCCGAGAGTCCGCTTTAGGACCGACCAGAAGCACTCTATATTGTTAACGTGGGCACCGTCGCGGCTCACATACTCCTTCGCGTGATTCACGACCGAATGAACGTAGTCGTGGTGAGCGTGAGCGTAATGGTGGGCGTTATCGGTGAACAGGTGCGACCCGTGCTCAACGGTTTCATAGAGCTTCGGCAGCATTGATTTCTTGCGGGCATTAGGAAGCACCCAGCCGCGAACCTTAGACGGCTTGCCGTCTTTGCCGCGCTGTAGGATGCCGAGGATGGGCACCTTGCCCGCTGTCCCCATACGCTTGATGCCCGAAGGAACGTGCTGATGGTAACGGCGCTTGTGGCGCAGCTTGCCGCCAACATAGGTTTCGTCAGCCTCTACCTCACCTGAAAGCTGAAGCGCCTCGTCATCCTTGAGTGCAAGGCGGATGCGGTGCAGGATAAACCACGCGGTCCGCTGCGTGACCTTGAGCGCCTTCCCTAGCTCGTAGGAGCTGATACCGTTCTTATTGGCAGAGAGCAGCCAGATCGCCGGCAACCATTTGGTGAAGGGGATGGGCGAATCTTCAAAGACGGTTCCGACCTTGGCGGTAAACTGCCGATTGCAGTCCTTGCACACCCAAAGCCGCCGAGTTTTTACGAAACGGACCGCTGCCGACCCGCAATCATAGCGGGGGCAAGCGACACCGCTCGGCCACCGCATGGCGGTCGCGTACTCATGGGCGCGGTCGGGGTCGGAAAAGTAGGTTACTGCCTCGAGGAGAGTAGCGGGCGCTTTCATACTCCAAGTATACGCACAAACGTTTGGTGTGTCAAGTGATTTATACCGTTGACAATCGAACATATGTTCGATAGCATGGTTCTCCCATGTCGGTGCTGGCGGCAGCGGAAGTACCTAAAAGTGAAGCGTTTCGGCGCCTCAAGGAGCGCCTGAGCGCCCAGCCCACGGCCCTGCCGGTGGAACAGCTCGTACCCACCGGCATCCCCCAACTCGATAGCCTGCTTGCCGGCGGTTTCCCCGCCGGTACGGTGGCGACACTTGAAGGTGAGACCGGCCGTTGGAGCCTTGCGGCCGGTCTGGTTGCGAAGATAACCCGCCGCAGTTTGGTCGCGATCGTTGACGATGGCGGTCTCTATCCGCCGGCGCTCGCCCAGGCGGGGGCGAGCCTCGACCGCGTCTTGGTCGTTCCAGCTCGCAAGGCGCTTGCAATGGCGCGTGCGGCCGACATACTCTTGCGCTCCCGGATATGTCGGCTCGTGCTCATGCCGTTCGTTACATTACGTGATGCGGTTTGGGAACGGCTCGCGCAGCTCGCGCACCGTAGCGGCGTGCTCTTAATCGTGGTGGCCGCGCAGGCCGGTGCGGCCTTGAGCACCGTCGCCGGCGTGCGTTTGCAGTGCACCCTCGGGCGGATTCATATGTTCGGACGGCATGGGCTCTGGGGCACCGTGGACGGCTTCGAGTTGCGCGTCGACGTGCGCAAACACAAGCATATGGCAGCGGGCCGCACAACGCTCGTAACGGTCCAGTGTCACCCTGAGCTTGTCGAAGGTAAGCATGTTACTCTGCATTAACGTTCGCGTTGAAGAAAAGACGCTCTGGAACGAGATGCTCGATGCGCTCGATGCCGTCTCGCCGCTCGTTGACGATGCTAGGCTCGGCCTAGCCTTCCTCGATATGCACGGCATTGCCGGCGATACACGCGCGCAGATTACAAACGCGCACGAAACGCTGGCGCGTTTTGAATGCGTCACGCGTATCGGCGCGGGCTCCAACAAAATTGCGGCATACGCGGCCCGCTATCTCGGCGACGGAACGATCTGCGAGCCGGGAACTGAACGCGCGCTTCTCGCTCCGCTGCCGCTGACGCTGCTCGAAATCGAGCCCGAGATTATCGATCGTCTACGATTGCTCGGCATCGAGCGGCTTGGCGATCTCGCGCGCTTGCCGCACGGTCCCTTCGTGCGCCGATTCGGTCCGATTGCGGCGATTTGGCACGAGCTTGCGCGCGGCATCGACCGGCGCCCGTTCGTCCCGCGCGCGCAGGCCGTCGCCATCGAAGCCTCGATCTTCGGTGAAGGACGCGCCTCCGACGAAGCGCAGGTTTTTTTCGCTTTGCGCATGCTGCTCGCACGCATTTGCACCGATCTCGAGCGTTGCGGCAAGCGCGCAGGACGGCTAAAACTTTCCGTCGAGCTCGAAGACGCCGGCGATTGCGATTTCGAAGTGCCGCTCGCGACGCCGACGGCTCACGCGCGCGCGCTCTTCGAAATGCTGCGCGCCAAGCTCGAAGGCGCGAGCTTTAATGCCCCGATCGTCGGCTTGCGGCTGCAGGCACTCGAGCTAGAAGAAGGAGGAGAAGCGCAAACGCTCTTTTGCGCCGACGAGCTCGATCCGCAACGCGTCGCAGTGACGATCGCGCGCCTCGAGGCGGCGCTCGGCACCGGCGTCGTGCACGCCAAAACTCGCGAGGCGCATCGGCTCGAAGAGCGCTTTAGCTACGAGCCATTCAAGCTGCCGCGGCCAACCTTAGAAAAAGAAGCGAAGCGTTTCGATCTAGTACCGCAGCTTCGTCTGCTCGAAGTGCGCGAGGTGCCGGTGCAGCTTCGCGGCGGCGAGCCGGCGATGGTCGATCGTCAAGCGGTCCGTCAATGCACCGGTCCCTGGCGGATTGCGCAACGCGTCGGTGCTAACGGGGAGCCTGTCCCGAGCCCCTCGACTTCGCTCGGGACAGGCTCCGTCGAGGAACGCGATGAGTACGACGTCGTGCTCGAAGATGGAACCTTCGCGCGCATTTACCATCAAGGCGCGCACTGGTATCTACGCGGCGTCTACGAGTGAGGCGATGTACGCCGAGCTGCACGCGTGGTCGAATTTCAGTTTCTTGCAAGGCGGGTCGCATCCCGAAGAACTGATCGAGCGCGCGGCGGAGCTTGGTCTCGCCGCAATTGCGCTGACCGATCGCGACGGGCTCTACGGCGCGGTCCGCTTCGCGGCGTACGCCCGCAAGCGCGGCGTCGAAGCGATTATCGGCAGCGAGCTCACGTTTGAAGACGGAGCGCGCATCGTTCTGCTCGTCGAGGATCAAGCGGGATATTCAAATCTTTGCGAACTGATCTCGCGCGCGCAAATGCGCGGCAGCAAAGGCGACGCGCGGCTGCAGCTTGACGATTTTCAAGGCCGTAGCAATGGATTGACCGCTCTCGCTGCAGATGACTCAGCCGAACGAGCGATGCAATATAAGGAAATCTTCGGCGATCGCTTTTACCTCGAGCTGCACCAGCATCTCACGCCCGAAGAGACGCGGCGCAACGTCCGGCTCGTCCGCCTCGCGCGCGAATGCGGCGTTGCCTACGTAGCCACCAACGCGGTCGTCTACGCACGCAAGGATGACGCGCTCGTTGCCGACGTACTCGCCTGCGTGCGCGACGGCACGACGTTGCAGGCGGCGCGTGCCGCCAACAAACTTCGTCCCAATGCCGAGTATCATCTTAAATCGCCCGCTGCAATGCGACGCCTCTTCGCGGCCTATCCCGAGGCAATCGAAGCAAGTGCCGCGATCGCACGACGCTGCCATTTTCGGCTGGAGCGGCTCACCGGCCAGTTTCCGCTCTTTCCGGTTCCGGAGGGAAGCTCGCCGCAGCGCCATCTTCGTAAGCTCGTTTACGAGGGCGCGGCCAAACGCTACGCAATGCCGCTTGAAACTCCCGTCGAGCGGCAACTGGAATACGAGCTCGGTCTCATCGCAAAGATGGACCTGGCGGGATACTTTCTCATCGTCTGGGATATCGTTCGCATCGCCGGAGAACTCGGCGTGCTCTGCCAAGGACGCGGCTCGGCGGCAAACTCGGCGGTCTGCTACGCGCTCGGCATCACCGCGGTCGATCCGATCGCGATGAATCTGCTCTTCGAGCGTTTTATGTCCGAAGAACGCCGCGAGATTCCCGACATCGATATCGACTTTGCGCATCAAGACCGTGAGAAGGTCATTCAATATGTCTACGAACGTTACGGGCGCGCCAACGCGGCGATGGTTGCGGAGGTCATTACCTATCGCACGCGCTCGGCGATCCGGGACGCAGGCAAAGCGCTGGGATTGACCCTCGAACAGGTCGATGCAATCGCCAAAGAGTTCGATACGCGCGAGGAATTGCCGGACGACACCGGCCCCGAGATGCTCTTTGCGATTTGCCGCCGCATCGCCAACTTTCCGCGGCACTTGGGCATCCACTCCGGCGGCATGCTGATTACGCGCGATCCGCTCGTGCGCGTCGCACCCGTCGAATGGGCGACGATGCGCGACCGCACCGTAGTGCAATGGGATAAAGACGATCTCCAAGAGCTCGGGCTCATCAAGATCGATCTGCTCGGTCTGGGCATGCTCTCGCTCTTACGCGAAGCCTTGACGATCTACCGGCGATGCGTCGCGCGTGCCGATGCGTGGCTGCCGAGAGAGGTCGGGCGCGACGTCGAGCTGCACACGATCCCCGCCAACGACGAAAAAACCTACGCCATGATGCAGCGTGCCGATACGATCGGCGTCTTTCAAATCGAATCGCGCGCGCAGCAATCGATGCTGCCGCGACTGAAGCCGGCCTGTTTTTACGACATCGTCATGCAGGTCGCCATCATTCGTCCGGGGCCGATTCAAGGGCAGATGATCCATCCGTTTTTGCGGCGCCGGTCCGGCATGGAGCCGGTGAGCTATCCCCACCCCAAGCTCAAGCCGGTGCTCGAGCGCACGCTCGGCGTGCCGCTCTTTCAAGAGCAAGGAATGCGATTGGCGATCGAGGCAGCCGGTTTTTCACCGGGAGAAGCCGATCAGCTGCGCCGCGCCATGGGTCATAAGCGCTCGCGCCAGCGCATGGAAGCGATGCACGCAAAGCTCGTTGACGGCATGATCGCCAACGGCATCGAACGCGACGCCGCCGAGCAGCTCTTTCACATGCTCGAAGGATTCGCCGATTACGGATTTCCGGAGTCGCACGCCGCAAGCTTTGCGCTCTTAGCCTACGCCTCGGCCTATTTGAAATGTCATCTTCCGGCGGTCTTTGCCGCCGCAATTCTCAACGTGCAGCCAATGGGTTTTTATTCGACCGAGGTACTCGTCAACGACGCGCGCCGCCACGACGTGGTGATAAAACCGATCGAAGTCAACGCCAGCGAGTATTGGTCGCACGTGCAAGCCGACGGCGCGCTGCGCTTAGGGTTCCATCTCGTACGCGGGCTCGGCGAGGCGCAGCAACAACGCTTGCAGGCGGCGATCGACGCGGGGCCGTTCGAAAACGTGCTCGCCTTCGCACAACGCACGCAGCTCGCTCGCGAGACGCTCGAGAACCTCGCAATCGCCGGCGCGTTCGCACCGTGGTACGCGTCGCGTCGCGAAGCGATGTGGGCGCTGCGCGGGCTCGACGAGCGCGAGGCGCGCGGCGAACTCGGCGCGCTCATGGACGTCGACGAACCGCGCGTCGAATTCGCGACGCCGGCGCCCCGAAAGCTCGCGGCCTTCGATCTTTGGTCGACCGGCGTCACACCGTCGGGCCAAGTAATGGAGCATTTTCGCAGCTTCCTCGACGAACAGAACGTGGTTCCGGCCGCACGCCTTGCAACGTTGCCGCGCAACAGCGCGTGCCGCGTCGGCGGGTTGGTGATCACTCGTCAACGTCCGGGGACGGCAAAGGGCTTCGTTTTTTTAACGCTCGAAGACGAAACCGGCATCGTCAACGTCATCGTGCGTCCCGACGTGTACGAAGTCTATCGCCGTCCGATCCGATCCTCGTCGACGCTCATCATTGACGGAACGCTGCAGAAGGAGAGCGGCTGCGTCGACGTACTTGCCAAGAAGATTGCGAGCTTCGACGACGAGGGAGTCACCCGAACGCTCGCTATCCACAGCTTTCAGTAGGCACGGGCGAACCTGCAGCGAAGTCGAGTTCCCCAGCATGCGCAAGGTCAATACCAACGAGGTCGAGCCGCTTAAATGGCAGTCGCCTAAAGGCAAATTCGCCGGCGAAGGAATTCAAGTCAGTGAGGCGCTCGGTCGCGAACGCGACTCGACGGACTTGCTGCGGCGTCACCCGTTCGACGTTGAGATTCTGCGCATCCCGCCCGGTAAGGCGCCGTATCCATACCATTCGCATAGCGCGCAATGGGAGTTCTATCACGTCGTCTCCGGCAGCGGATCGGTGCGCGATTCCGCCGGCACGTCACCCGTCGTTGCGGGCGACGCCTGCCTCTTCAAGCCTGGCGAGGCGCATCAGTTCTTTAACGACGGCAACGAGGATCTCGTTCTATACGTCGTCGCCGATAATCCGTTGGGCGAATCGTGGTACTATCCCGATAGCAATAAATGGGGCGTTCAAATGCCCGAGCGCCGTACCATGCGCGCCGAGCACTTGGATTACTTCGACGGTGAAGAATGACCGTACGCAAGACCGGCGGCCCGCGCTCTTGCTATAAGAGCACCGGCGCGCCGAAGGCGGCGTTCGAAAGTAAGAAGGCCGCGGAGCGTGCGATACCGGCAACCACCAAAGGGCTGCGGCCGTACCGCTGCGCGCAGCATGGCTGGCATCTTGGGCACTGAGCTCCCGAACGCGGGCCGCGAACGCCTGCAAACTCCGCTTGCCCTAACGCTGGGCATTATGCTCCTGGTGGTTGTGCTCTTGATCGGCCTCGGTCTTTTTGTGCGCGCAACCGTCAGCAAGGCGTTCACCGATGCGGAGCGCATTCGGCTGGCGCGCACGCACATCGCGCAGCTGCAGGCGCAGCAGCTCAATGAGGAAACGGGTGTGCGCGGCTATGCAGTTCTGCGTCTGCCGCTCATGCTGGAGCCGTACTATGGCGGTCGCGCGAATCTGCCGCTCTACGTGCGCAGGGTTCGCGCCGATTTGACCGATCTCGACCTTCCCAAGGTTTTGCCGGTGCTGCAGGATGCGGCACGAACCAACTACCGTTGGGTCCACGAGGTGGCATTCCCAATCGTTCGCTCGCATCGGCGACACACGGCGCTCGAGCTGCGCGGGAAAGTGTACGTCGATCGGTTCCGCGCCGATACCGATGCGATCGATCTCGCGCTGGCCGCGCGCACCGCCGCGGTCAACGCCCGCGCCCAAGAGGCCGTGCTTTGGGTCGGGAGTTTTGCGGTAGCCGCCGTCGTGGTCGTTATCTTGGCGGCGCTCGTATTCACCGTCCAACAGTACCGCCTCAATATTCGGCTGGAACGCGAGCGAGCTGCATCTGAAGAGCAGCGGCGGCGCGCGGTCGCGGCGCGTGCGGCGTACGAAACTGAGAAGCGAATTGCCGACATACTGCAAGATGCCTTCGCGGAGCGGCTGCTTCCGTCGCTGCCGGCAGTAAGCTTTAGCGCCACCTACGTGCCGGCGACGGAACAAGCCAAGATCGGCGGCGATTGGTACGATGCGCTGCAGCTCTCCGAAGATCGCGTGCTGGTTGCAATCGGCGACGTAACGGGCCACGGTATCGATGCGGTCGTCGCCATGAATAAGGTGCGGCAGCTGCTGATCAGCTACGCGTTGCTCGATGCAACGCCCGACGGCGTGCTGGAGCGCGTTAACTTCGATTTGGTTCGCAGCAAATCGCCGCTCATTACCGCTATTTGCGGCGTAATCGACACCCGCACGCACGAATTTCTCTACGCTTGCGCAGGTCATCCGCCGCCGGTTTTGGTCGAGCCGCGCGGCCGCGCAAAGTTGCTTGATTTTGGATCGCTGCCGCTCGGCGTCGCCGTGAAGGGCGGCTACCAGACGAGCCGCGTGCAGCTGGCCGCCGGCGCGATGCTCGTGCTGTATACCGACGGCCTGATCGAGTATTCGCGCGATCTCGCGCAGGGTGAAGCGGCGTTGCTGGAGGCCGCCGAAGCCGCAGCGGAAACGCCTGCGCCGGACCCCGCGGCACAGATTCGCGATCGCATCTTTCGCGATCGCAAAGTTGCCGACGACGTCGCGATACTGACCATACGCTTTTTGGAAAGCTCCGCGGGCGCGAATTTGAGCCGGAGGATTGCATGAACGACGCAGAGCCCGTGAAGGTGATTCGGTTGAGCGGCGAGCTCGAGATCGGACGCAAGGACGAGATTCGCGCGGCGCTTTGCGCGCCGGCCGATGGAACGCCGGTCTTGCTCGATCTGTCCGGCGCGACCTATGCCGACTCGATTGCGCTGACCGAGCTGTTGCGGTTCTGTTCGGAGGCGCAGCGTGAACGCCGCCCGGTAGCGCTCGTGATCGAAACACCGCAGTTTGCGAGGCTCATACAATACGCGGGGCTGGCGAACGTCTTTAAAGTTTTTTCGCAAGCCGCCGAGGCGCTCGCCTACCTAAAGGAAAGCTCGCGGAAATGAGTGAGCGGCCGTCGGTCTTACGCGTACGCTGTCCGGCGCAGTCGCGTTTCGTTGCGTCGCTGCGTCACGCGCTCGCGTCATTTTTGCGCGCTCACGGCTTTGCCGGGCAGCAGCTCGACGACGTCACCACTGCCGCGGGAGAGGCGCTGGCGAATATCGTCGAGCACGCGTATACTGCCGCCGCGGCCGAAGTCGACCGCTACATCGGCCTGCGCGCGAACGTCGATGCACAGGGAACGCTCGCGTTGGAGGTCTACGACGGCGGTGCGTTCGTCGAACGCCGCCCGATGCGCGACCGCGGCTTTGGACTGCGGATCATCCGCGCCATCGCCGGGCGATTGACGATCGACACATCCAATGGAACGCGCCTCCGCATGATTTTCGAGCAAAAAAGATGATGCACGTCAACGGTTCGTCCTGGGACTTTCGCGTGCGGGCGGCGTAACGTAGCGCTGGCAACCCCGCTACACGAGGAGACGCACATGCGTTGTAATTTTCTTCGGAGTCCGTTGTGGGCCGTCGCCTTTTTCGGACTCTCGCTCTCTGCTTGCAACGGCAATGGAACCAACGGCGCGGCGCCCGCGTTGCCGACGGCATCGCAGGCCGGGCGGCTCACTGACGCCTCGGCGCTCCGGATGCACCACCATTCGTCCAGCGGCAAGATTCAACACATCGTTATCATCGTTCAAGAGAATCGCTCATTCAATAATTTATTTCACGGCTATCCCGGCGCAAAGACGGCAAAGTACGGCCGCGATATCTACGGAAATAAGATTAAGCTCTTGCCGGTCTCGATTGCGACGCCGTGGGACATCGACCACAGCTCGGGCGCGTTCTTCGCTGCCTGCAACGGCACCGGAAGCATTCCCGGCACGAACTGCCAGATGAATGGTTTCAACCAAGAATGGGTGGGCTGCGGCAGCAATAGCAACCCGTGCCCGATCAAGCATCCGCAGTATGCCTACGTACCGCGCAGCCAAATCAAGCCGTACTGGGCGATGGCGAAGCAGTACGTTCTAGCCGACGAAATGTACGCGTCGAATTTCGACGCCAGCAGCTTCATTTCGCATCAATACATCATTTCGGGCCAGGCCGTGGGCGCGGTGAATTATCCATGGGGCGCCTGGGGCTGCCCCGGCGGTCCCTATGACGAAATTGCAACGGTCGGTCCACAGCGTCAAATCCCCTACGGCTACGAAGTCGTCTGCTGGGATCCGACGACGCTGGGCGACGAGCTCGATAACGCCAACCAAACGTGGGCGTTTTACGGCCAATACTATTCGGGCTATCCGTGGCTCTGGATCGCCTATCAGGCGATCAACCATATTTACAACGGCCCCGACTGGGGCCAAGACATCATTCATCAGCCGTCGCAGTTCCTCACCGATGTCCAAAACGGCAAGCTACGCGCGGTGACGTGGATAACGCCGTCTTGGCAGAACTCCGACCATGCCGGTTCGAACTCGACGAGCGGCCCATCCTGGGTGGCTTCGGTCGTGAACGCGGTCGGTGAGTCGAGTTTCTGGGACTCAACCGCGATCTTCATCTTCTGGGATGATTACGGCGGATGGTACGATTCGGAACCACCCGCCTACGTTGACTACGACGGACTGGGATTACGCTTGCCGCTGCTCATCATCTCGCCCTATGCCAAAAAGGGCTACGTGACGCATACGCACTACGAGCATGGCACGATTCTGAAGTTCGTTGAGGAAACGTTCGGATTGCCGGCGATGGCCGCCAGCGATTCGCGCGCCAACCCGCCAGACGACTCCTTTGATTTCAGTCAACCTCCGAGGAAGTTCAAGCCGATCACAAGCGCCTACGGCAGGGAGTACTTCCTCCATCAGGCACCCGATTACCACATTCCCGACGCGGAGTAACCAATGCACCATCGCATCGCTACCTCAATCGTGGCTTCCGCGTTCGCGTTGTCTTTGGCCGGCTGCGGCGCAAACGGCCAGGGAGTCTACCAAAATGCCGGCGGAACGCTCCCGTCCGCGTCGCGGATACATCACCATCCATCCAGCGGCAAGATTCAGCACATCGTCATCGTCGTGCAGGAGAACCGCTCCTTCAACAATTTGTTCATGGGCTTTCCCGGGGCGACAACCAGCCCGTACGGCTATACGAGCTCCGGGCAACAAGTAACCCTTCAGCCCATCGGCCTGGAGACGTACTGGGACATCGAGCACGATTCAAACGGCTTTTTCGCCGCGTGCAACGGCACCGGCAGCATTCCGGGAACGAACTGCAAGAACAACGGCTTTAATAACGAGTACGCCGGCTGCCGCCGCTCGTGTCCGACGTACCCGATGTATGCCTACGTTCCGCGTAGCGAGACCAAGCCGCTCTTTGCGATCGGCAAGCAGTACGTGCTTGCCGATCAAATGTACGCGTCGAACTTCGACGCGAGCAGTTTCATCTCACACCAGTACATCATCTCCGGACAGGCGGAATCTGCCGTCAACTATCCGTGGGGCTCGTGGGGCTGTCCCGGCGGCTCGGGAGATAAAATCGGCGAGGTTGGCCCGCAGCGCCAGATCCCCAGCGGTTACGAGATCGTCTGCTGGGATCCGACGACTCTAGGCGACGAGCTCGATAACGCCGGAGTATCGTGGGGTTTCTACACAAGTGCCGTCAACGGCGATGGCGGCATCTGGAGCGCGTACCAGGCCATCAAGCACATTTACAACGGACAGGACTGGGGCAAAGACATCATCACGCCGCAGACCAACTTCTTTAACGACGTCTCTAACGGAAAGCTGCGCGCGGTAAGTTGGATCACGCCGACCTGTGAGAACTCCGATCACGCGGGTTGCGGCTCGAGCACAGGGCCGGCTTGGGTCGCCTCGATCGTCAACGCAGTCGGGGAGTCCTCGTATTGGGATTCCACCGCCATTTTCATATTTTGGGACGACTACGGCGGCTGGTACGACCCGGAGCCGCCGCCATACATGGATTACGACGGCTTGGGCATGCGCATTCCAATGCTCATCGTGTCCGCCTATGCGAAGAAACATTACGTCTCGCACACGCAGTACGAGCACGGAACCATCCTGAAGTTCGTCGAGGAGACGTTCGGTCTGCCGGCGATGGCCGCGAGTGACGCGCGCGCCAACCCTCCGGACGACGCCTTCAATTTCAATCAGGCGCCCCGGAAGTTCAAGAAGATCAAAGCGGCGTTAGGCAAAGGGTACTTCATGCACCGACCGCCCGATCTTCGTCCACCCGATACGAACTAACCATGCGCATGCGGGCCGCATTGGCGGCGCTGACCGTGGCCCTCGTTTCGTGCGGGGGCCGCACCGTGACGCCCTCTCTCCGCGATCCGGGGAGCGCGAGCTTGGTTTGGCATGCATCGAGCGCCAAGATCCAGCACGTCATTATCGTGGTGCAGGAGAATCGCTCGTTCAACAATCTCTTTTACGGCTTTCCAGGCGCGAAGACCGTAAAGTTTGGCTACGACACCTCGGGCAACAAGATCAAGCTGCAGCCGATTCCGCTCGAAGTTCACTGGGACATGGAGCACGATTCGGCCGGATTCTTTGCGGCGTGCAATGGGACCGGCAGCATTCCCGGCACTGACTGCCAAATGAACGGCTTCAACAGGGAACACGGTTGCATGATATCGTGTCCGCCTAATCCGCCCTATGCGTACGTACCGCACAGCGAAACGAAGCCGCTCTTCGCGATCGCCGGCCAATACGTGCTCGCCGATGAGATGTACACGTCGAACTTCGATGCCAGCAGCTTCATCTCGCATCAATACATCATCGCGGCTCAAGCGAAGTCGGCCGTCGACTATCCGTACGGCGACTGGGGCTGTCCCGGAGGTTCGGCCGACAAGGTGCGCATTGTCAACGCCCAGCGAAATACCCAGAGCGGCCACGAAACGGCCTGTTGGAACGTTACGACGCTGGGTGACGAACTCGATACTGCCGGCCTGCCCTGGGCTTTCTACACCAGCCCGGTGAAAAGCGGCGACGGCATTTGGAGCGCGTATCAGGTTATCAAGCACATTTATAACGGCGCGGATTGGAAAAAAGACGTCATTACCCCGCAGAATACATTCTTTGGCGACGTTTCAAAGGGCAAGCTTCGCGCGGTGAGCTGGATCACGCCGACCTGCGCTAACTCCGATCATTCCGGCTGCGGCTCAAACACGGGGCCGGCATGGGTCGCTTCCATCGTCAATGCCGTCGGCGAATCACAATACTGGAACTCCACGGCGATCTTTGTATTCTGGGACGACTACGGCGGTTGGTACGACTCGGAGCCGCCGGCGTACGTTGATTACGACGGTTTGGGAATCCGCGTACCACTCTTGATCGTTTCCGCCTATGCCAAGCAAGGTTACGTTACGCACGTGCCGTACGAGCACGGCACGATTTTGAAATTCGTCGAAGAGACGTTTGGCCTGCCGGCGATGTCGGCGAGCGATTCGCGCGCTAATCCGCCCGACGACGCCTTTGACTTCAACCAGCCGCCGCGCAAGTTCAAAAAGATCCGGACGTCGCTGGGAATCGATTATTTTTTGCATCAGCCGCTCGACCTTCGCCCGCCCGATGCTCACTAAGGCCTTTTGGCCCGCGGCGGTCGTGTCCGCCCTCGCACTCGTAGCTTGCGGAGGCACGGCGGGCATCACGCCGGGCGCGCTACCGATGAACCCGGCGTCGCAACGGGATGCGTCGAGCGGAAAGATTCAGCACATCGTCATCGTCGTCCAGGAGAACCGCTCGTTCAATAATCTGTTCATGGGCTTCCCGGGCGCGAAGACGACGAAATACGGAAATGATTCCTACGGGAATCGAATCAAAATCAAACCGGTCTCGATGGACACCGTGTGGGACCTCGATCACAGCTCGAACACGTTTTTTACCGACTGCAACGGAACCGGCAGCGTACCCGGCACCAATTGCCGGATGAACGGCTTCAATCTCGAGCCGGTCGGCTGCGGCGTGAGTCCGCCCTGTCCGATCAAGCATCCGCAATATGCGTACGTACCCTATGCGGAGACCAAGCCGTATTTCGACATCGCCAAGCAGTACGTGCTTGCCGACGAAATGTATGCCTCGAACTTCGACGGTAGCAGTTTCATCTCGCATCAGTACATTATTTCGGGGCAGTCGCTCTCCGCGGTCGACTACCCGCCCGGCGCGTGGGGCTGCCCCGGCGGCTACGGCGACAAGATCAACGAGGTGGGGCCGCAGCGTCAAATTCCTTACGGCCACGAGGTTGTGTGTTGGGATCCGACGACGCTCGGTGACGAGCTCGATGGTGCCGGCATCTCGTGGGCGTATTACGCGACCTCGTACGGCAGCTTACCGGGGCTGTGGAGTGCGTATCAGGCAATCAACCATATTTACAACGGTGCCGATTGGGGCAAAGACGTCATCAGTCCGCCCTCGCAGTTTTTAAACGACGTCAAGAAAGGACGTTTGCGCAGCGTCAGCTGGGTCACGCCGACCTGCGCCGATTCCGATCACGCCGGCTGTAGCTCCAAACACGGTCCGTCGTGGGTCTCGTCGATCGTCAACGCGGTCGGGCAATCGAAATACTGGCCATCCACCGCAATCTTCGTCTTCTGGGACGATTACGGCGGGTGGTACGACCCGCAGCCGCCCGCGTACGCGGATTACGATGGACTCGGCATCCGCATACCGATGATGGTCGTCTCAGCCTATGCCAAACAGGGTCACGTTTCGCACGTGCATTACGAGCACGGCAGCATTTTGAAGTTCGTCGAAGATACGTTCGGCCTCGCGCGCCTGTCTGCAAGCGATACGCGCGCGAAGTCGCCGGCCAAGGATTGCTTCGACTTCAACCAGCCGCCGCGAAAGTTCAAAAAGATCCCAAGCCCGCTGGGGATCGACTATTTCCTACGCGAGCCGGCGGATACGCGGCCGCCCGATACGCAGTAATGCGCGTGTACCAGCATCCCGCCGCGCTGCGCCTTATCGCTGCCGGATTAACGCTTCTACTCGCGGCATGCAATGCGGGTAGTTTCACGACCGCGCAGCCCAGCGTGCTTCCGGCGATGCAGCAGCCTGATTCCGTGTCGGGTGGAAAGATCAAGCACGTCGTGATCGTCGTCCAGGAGAATCGCTCGTTCAACAATTTATTCATGGGCTTCCCGGGCGCGAAGAGCAAGAAGTACGGATACGACTCGTACGGGCATCGCATCAAAATCAGGCCGGTCGTGCTCGAGACCAGCTGGGATATCGATCATAGCTCGGGCTCGATGTTCGCGGCCTGCAACGGAAGCGGCAGCATACCGGGCACCAACTGTAAGATGAACGGGTTCAACCTCGAGTACGCGGGTTGCCGCGGCAGCAATTCGTGTCCGATCAAACATCCGCAATATGCGTACGTCCCGTACTCGGAGACCAAGCCGTATTTCGATATCGGCAAGCAGTACGTCTTGGCCGATGAAATGTATGCCTCGAACTTCGATGCGAGCAGTTTTGTATCGCATCAGTACATCATTTCTGGGCAGTCGCTCTCGGCGGTCGATTATCCGTACGGCCCGTGGGGGTGTCCCGGCGGCTCGGGCGATTCCGTCGCCGAAGTTGGGCCGCAGCGTCAAATCCCCTACGGTCGCGAACAACCGTGTTGGGATCCGACGACGCTGGGTGACGAGCTCGACACGGCTAAGGTTCCATGGGCGTATTACGCGGTTTCGTACTCGGGTTTCCCGGGGCTCTGGAGTGCATACCAGGCGATCAACCATATCTATAACGGTCCGGACTGGAACAAAGACGTAATCAGCCAACCGTCGCAATTTTTAACCGACGTCAAGAATGGAAAACTTCGCAGCGTCAGCTGGGTGACGCCGACGTGCGGGGACTCGGACCATGCCGGCTGCGGCTCGAATCGCGGACCATCCTGGGTCGCGTCGCTCGTCAATGCGATCGGTCAATCGAAGTATTGGAACGACACCGCGATGTTTATCTTCTGGGACGATTACGGTGGCTGGTACGACTCCGAGCCGCCGGCGTACGTTGATTACGACGGACTCGGCTTCCGCATTCCGATGCTCGTGGTTTCGGCCTATGCAAAACAGGGCTACGTCTCGCACGTCCATTACGAGCACGGAAGCATCCTGAAGTTCGTGGAAGATATCTTCGGCCTTCCACGCTTAGCGGCAAGCGACGCGCGGGCCAAGTCGCCAGCCAAAGACTGTTTCAACTTCAGTCAGCCGCCGCGCAAATTCAAGAAGATTCCGAGCGCGCTTGGGATCGAATACTTCTTGCACGAACTGCCGGATCACCGGCCGCCCGACACGCAATAGTGTTTCGCGGCGCCCTCCGCGTTGCCGCTCTCGTACCGCTTTTACTGACGGCATGCAACGGCGGCATAACAACCGCTGGATCGGGATTGCCGCCGGCGACGCGCGTGCGTAACGCCGCGTCGAGCGGCAAAATCAAACACGTCGTCATCGTGATTCAAGAGAACCGCTCCTTCAATAATCTCTTCTATGGGTTTCCCGGCGCGAAGACGGTCGACTACGGGTACGACCATTCGGGGCATAAAATCACGTTGCAGCCGATTCCACTGGAAACGTGGTGGGACGTCCAGCACGACTCCCATGGTTACTTCGCGGCCTGCAACGGAAAGGGCAGCATCCCTGGAACGGACTGCCGTATGAACGGCTTCGATCGCGAATGGGCGGGATGCAGCAGCGGCTGCCCGGCGTACCCGACGTATGCCTACGTGCCGCACAGCGAAACGAAGCCATACTTCGCCATGGGCAAGCAGTACGTGCTCGCCGATCAAATGTACGCTTCCAACTTCGATGCGAGCAGCTTCGTCTCGCATCAATATATCATCGCCGGCCAGTCGGAGTCGGCGGTCAACTATCCGTGGAGCTCCTGGGGGTGCCCCGGCGGAAAGTACGATGAGATCGAGACGGTCGATCAGCAGCGCAACATCCCCGCCGGTTACGAAGTCGTCTGCTGGGATCCGACGACGCTCGGCGATGAGCTCGATAACGCCGGCATATCGTGGGCATTCTACACCGCAACCGTCAGCGGCGACTTCGGCATCTGGAGCGCCTACCAAGCCATCAATCACATCTATAATGGTCCGGACTGGAACAAAGATGTCCTCACGCCGCAAACGACGTTTTTCGACGACGTGGATAAGGGGAAGCTTCGCGCCGTGAGCTGGATCACGCCAACATGGGAAAACTCCGATCACGCCGGCTCCCGGCACAACACCGGACCGGCATGGGTCGCGTCGATCGTCAATGCCATCGGCGGGTCGAAGTATTGGGACTCCACCGCTATTTTTATTTTTTGGGACGATTATGGCGGGTGGTACGATTCGGAGCCGCCGGCGTACGTCGACTACGACGGGCTGGGGATTCGCATTCCCATGCTGGTCGTTTCGGCCTACGCGCGAAAGAACAAGGTCTCACACACGCACTACGAGCACGGCACGATCCTGAAGTTCGTCGAGCAAACGTTCGGCTTGCCTGCAATGGCGGCGAGTGACGCCCGCGCGAACGCGCCGGATGACGCATTTGACTTCACGAAACCGCCGCGCAAGTTCAGAACGATTCCGTCCGCGCACGGCCGCGCGTTCTTCATGCATCAACGCACGTCGGGACGCGCGCCGGACGACCAGTAGTTTAATGTTTCTGCGCCTTGGGTAGGCTGGCCGCGTCAGCAAAGGAGACGTTATGAGTAAAGACCCGATCGATCGCGCGGCCGATACCATCAAGGGAACCATCGACGATGCCCGCGATCGCGTCCACGAGAACGCGCATCGCTCCGAAGCCGAAGCCGAACGAATGCGCCGCGACGTCGCCGGCGACGCGATGAACCCCGGCGAAAAGGCCGGCTCAGTCGCGAACGAGGCCAAGAATCGGGCGCAGGCGGAGATCGATAAGATGAAACAGGAGCTTCGCGACCGCAAGTAGTCTGATCCGGGGCCGGCTGAAAAGCCGGCCTCTCGCTTTTCCGGCCGTTAACGCCGCCGAGCCCGAAGGGGTCCGAAGGAACCCAAAACCGACCTTTTGGCCGCTGGATTTGGCAATTATTGCGCACATTTTGCCGAGCGGCCCTATCCTTGAACGCGTTTTGGTACTAGTATATTCGTACTACCTTTCTGCTTCCTAGCGCCCCCCAGGCGCTGAAAGGCAAAACTGAAATGCGTACACTGATCGCGGGGTTTGCCCTCGGAACGATCGCCCTGCTGCTTGGCGGATGTGCCGGCGGCAATCTGAGCAGCAGTTCATTCCTTCCAAGCGCGTCCCAAATGCATTCGGCGAGCGTCGTCGGCGGCGGCCCGACTCCGGCCGGTGTGGTCGGCGGTGGCCCGACTCCGGCAGGCGTCGTCGGCGGCGGCCCGACTCCGGCCGGCGTCGTCGGCGGTGGCCCGACTCCGGCAGGCGTCGTCGGCGGTGGCCCGACTCCGGCAGGCGTGGTCGGCGGTGGTCCAACTCCGGCAGGCGTCGTCGGCGGTGGCCCGACTCCCGCAGGCGTGGTCGGCGGTGGTCCGACTCCGGCAGGCATCGTTGGCGGTGGCCCGACTCCGGCAGGCCGCAGGCATCACTGAGCAAGCTGGGGATTGGTGTTTTACGCTAGGCAGCAGTTAAGCCATGTAGTATAATCGTCTCGGCCCTAGTCCGCCGGTTGTAAAACCGACGGACGTGTACCATGCTTTTTACACTTTAGGGGACCATGCTGAACACCGCGATTGCGACCCGCTCCGGCTTCGATGCCGAGCAGTTTGAGGAAGCGTTCTCGGCAGCGGACTTTGACCGCTGTCGAGAGCTCGCTGACCACGCGGACGGCTTTGAGGCCGTTCTAGCCTCTGCACGCGTCGCTATACGACAGCGGCGGTATATGGATATCATTGGTGCGCTCTCCGAGCCTCCCAAAGATTCTCGAGAGTGCAAGATCGCGCGCGACGTTATGCTTGGCGCGGCGCTCGGTTTGACGCGGGATTACGTCTCGGGCCGCCGGCTCATCGAGCGCGCGATCAAAGAAATGTCGCCCGCGGATGCCTGGTATTTCGATGCAGTGCATTACCGCGGTCTTATTGCCTGGATGACGCAGCAGCACGGCGAAGCCGAGGCAAGCGCAAACGAACAGCTCAGCTCCGTCAACCCGAATAATCGCGGTCGCGCGCGTATTCTTTTATCGTGGGTGGCATTGCGTCGGGGAGAGATCTTACGCCAAGTCGACGAGCTTCAGCGAGCGCTGGACGAGTTTGAAATCGCGCCGACACCGGATCAATATCTCAAGGCCAATGCGCTCGTCACGCTGGCCCTGTTGTGTCGCGAGTTGCCCTTGCGTGAGGTGGGCGAGCGCGTGCGCTGCGTCTTCGAGGCGATTCCGTGGACCTCCGGCCTGCAATTAGAGCGCTTCCACGTTACCCGTTTGGTGGCAGGCATGGACGAGCTCGACGGCAACGAGCTGGCCGCATTCGCGGGGTTCAGAAAGGCGGCGCGGCTTGCGCCGTCGGACCATTGGAGCCTGCTCTGTTCGCTCGACCGGGCGCAGTTGGCGCGCAGCACCGGCGAAACGGTCTTTGCAGCCGAACAGCTGCAAGAGGCGCACGAAGTCGCGCAGCGCGTCTCTTGGAACGATGCGATCGGCGAGGAACGCGCCGCCTTGTTGGTGCTCGCCGAACTCTTTGCGTTCGACGAACCGGCAATTGCCGAACAGTACCTTGCGCGGTATCGAACGCTCTCGAGCTCGATAATTCCGATCCTTTCGTACGGCACCGACCCCCGCGTCAAGGGTTTCGAATCGTATTCGCAAGGCGTTGCCTGGGTGCGCATCGGCGATTCGGATGAAGGAAAGGAGGCACTGGCCGAAGCCTGGTCGATCTTCGAAGATTTCAACTATGCGTGGCGCGCGGCGCTCTGCGCGCTCGCGCTCTTCGACGCCACGCACGATCGTCGCTGGATTACACGCGCCGCAGGGAAGATCGATCCGTGGCCGCACAGCTGGATTGCTCGCCGCGTCGCTGAGGCGACGAACACAACGACCCTGCGTTTGGATCGCATCCCGCCGGCGAAGCGGCAGGTGCTCGACTTAGTGCGCGCGGGGCGTCGAAACTCCGAGATTGCCACGGCGCTCGGTCGCAGTCCGAACACGGTGCGCAATCAACTCTCTGAGCTCTTTCAAACCTTTAACGTCAAGAGCCGCGCCGAACTTGTGGCGGCACTCTCCAAACCCGTCGTACCGCTCGCGCTCGTCCAGAGCCGCCGTAAGCGTTAAGCCGGACGCGTATACTTTTCTCGAATCGCCGCGAGCACCAGCTCGCGGCTTTTTTCGGGCTCGTCCTTGGCGCGATGCGCCGCCTCTGCCAGCTCGTCGTCGCCGATCGCTTCACGAAACCACGTGGCGTAGTCATCGCGTCGCAAATGATGCGTCCAGGTCTCGTCGTCGATTCCCTCGGCAAGCTGCGCGAAGATCGTTAAATTATTTGCGCGCAGATTGAGCCGCTGGTCCGGTCCACGAAAGAAGAAACTCTTCTCCGGCGCCAAATCGCCTTGCGCGTATTTGCGGCGATGCCGCTGTTTTTTCGATTCGGGCGCCAGCGGAACGATCAGCCGTGCGGCGTTTGGTGCGCGGGCTTGCCAGAAAAGGGCCTGTGATTCATCGGGCGCTCCAGGTTGTTCGTCTAGCCGATTGCCGGTCGCGGTTTCAATGGTTTGCGCGGCATCGGCGCCCACGCCGACGACCGCGGTTACGGTCGAAAGCAGCGTGCCGGAGAGTTGCGACGGATCGGCCGCGATTGCCAGCATGCTGAAGGCGTCTCGTGCCAAAACCGGCTCGGCGCTGCGCTCGCGCGGAAAGAGATGGTGCGCTTCGTCGAGTACGATCCAGTGCGGCCGGCCGTATTGTGCGCGAAGCGCGAAGAGCCGCGGGAGGAGCGCATCGATAAAAGCAGGCCGGTCGTGAATCGGTACTCCGAGCAGATTGACGATGGCGCTGCGGTCGGGACGATCCACGACGTCGCCGATTTCTTCGAGCGTTGGAACCGACTTCGCGTCACCCAAAACGATCGCGCGGCCAAACGCCTCGTAATCTCCCTCCGGATCGACAACGCAGATCTGATAGCCGCGATCTGCGAGCCGCTCCAAGAATGCAAGCGCGGCGCTCGACTTGCCGCCGCCCGACGCCCCGGCGAAGAGCAGCGTTCCTTGCAGATAGGGATCCAAAAATAGGTCGCGCCCGTCGGTGCTTCGCGCAAATGGAATCCTGCGACGGTCGAGTGCCACGTCCGCGAGGTCGTCGCGCAGCAGCCGTTGCGCCAGCTCGGTAACGCCAGCGCCGTCGGCGGCTGCGAGCACGACGTCGGCATGCGCCTTGACCGAGTCGAGTGCATTTGCGGTCGCCGCGGAGCACTCAGAAGCCTCTAAAAACGCGTGGTCGTTCTCTGCGTCGCCGACGCCGACGGCGTTGTGCGCAGATAGTTTGAGTGCATCAAGTGCGGCAATCAAGCCGGAGGCTTTGTTCACTCCCGATGGGAGCACCATGACCGCGCCTTTGTTAAAGATCAGCTGCATCTCCAAGCCGAGTTCGCGAATCGCTTCGAGTACCGCACGTTCGTGCGGCTCGCGCGTCGCCAGGATCACGTCGCCGGGCGCTTCTAACGGAACACCAAGCGCTTCCAAACGCGCGCGAAGCGCGGGCGGCGGCGCCTGCGCGAGAATGGTGCGTTCTTTGCGGGCGGGATCGTAGGCGACGGCGCCGTTCTCGGCGACGATAGAATCGAAGAGCTCGACCTCCGGAAATACGGTCTGTAAATCGTGCAGTACCCGTCCCGTCACCATGATGAGGAAGCGATCGCTCTTGCGCAATGCCTCGAGCGCACCGAGCGTTGTCGCGGCGACGGTGCCGCCTTCCGCCAGCGTTCCGTCAAAGTCCGTGACGAAGGCGCGATATCGCATGGCTCGTCTCTTCCCAAGCCGCGCGGCGCAGCCAACATGTTTCTGCCGAGCGCTGCCTGGGAATTATCGTGGCATGCCTCATCCACATCCGCTGCATGGCGCCCGCGTCGCAATTCTCATCGAAGACGGTTTCGAAGAAGCCGTGCTGACGCGCTCGCGGGAGGCTCTGCACGCGGCCGGCGCGACGACCACGATCGTCTCGCCGCAAACTCCGGTCGTTCACGGTTGGCAAGGGGACGAACGGGATGGCGCCTTTAAGGTTGAGCTCGGCATCGCCGATGCGAAGCCGACGGACTTCGATGCCCTCCTGCTGCCCGGCGGCGTGCGCAGCGCCGATGCGCTGCGCACCGACAATAAGGCAGTGCTCTTCGTGCATGCCATGCAAATCGCGCGCAAGCCGATCGCGGCGCTTGGGCACGGTCTTTGGATCTTGATCGAGACGGATTTTGTACGAGGACGGAAAGTAACGTCGTCGCCCTCGCTGCGCACGGACATCGTGAACGCGGGCGGCAACTGGGTGAATCAAGCCGCGGTTGCCGATAATTTGCTCGTTACCAGCCGTACGTCGTCCGACGTCGCGCAGTTTAACGACGCGATGATCGAGCTCTTTGCGGCTCGGGATCAAAGCATCGCCGCCGCCTCCTAAGAAGAAAGCCGCCGCGACGGGCTAGAATCAGAGCGCATGCGCTCCGTGCTCCCCAGCGGAATGGTCGCGTTTCTCTTTACCGACGTCGAGGCGAGTACGCGGCGATGGGAGCGTTACGGCGACGCGATGCGGGCTGCGCTGCGTCGCCACGACGACATTGTACGGGCCGCGATCGAGTCGCACCGCGGTTCGGTCTTCAAGACGATCGGTGATGCGTTCTGCGCGGCCTTTCCGAGCGTCGCCGATGCGCTCGCGGCGGCCGTCGACGCGCAGCGAACCATACAGAGCGAGAATTTTGAAGACGTTGGCGGACTGAACGTGCGCATGGCGATCAACGCCGGCGAAACCGACGAACGCGACGGCGATTATTTCGGCGCCGCCGTCAATCGTACGGCGCGCCTGCTCGGCGCCGGTCACGGCGGACAGGTTCTGCTTTCCGGCGATGCCGCCGATACGGTTCTCGCAAAGCTTCCGGCGGACGTTACGTTGCGCCATCTCGGCTCGGTGCCGCTGCGCGACGTCAAAGATGCAACCCGGGTCTATCAGCCCGTCGGCAAGGGATTACGTTCCGACTTCAAGCCGTTACGCGCCTTGGAGACGCCGCCGAATAATATTCCTCGTCAAACGACGAGCTTCGTGGGCCGCTCCGAAGACATCGCGCGGGTCGAAGCGCTTTTGGACGCGAGCTCACTGGTAACGATCGTCGGTGCCGGCGGCATCGGTAAGACCCGCCTGGCGCTCGAGATCGCGGGCGCACGGTTGAACGATCTGCGCGACGGCGCATGGTTCGTCGATCTCTCGGCGGTCGGCGATGCTGCGCTTATTCCGGTCACGATCCTCTCCGCGCTGGGCGGCGAACGTCCGCCCGACATCGAGCCGCTCGACGCGCTGCTCGGTTATCTGGAGCGCCGCGAGCTGCTGCTGGTCTTAGATAACAGCGAGCATCTTGTTTCCGAGGTCGCTGCGATCGTTGCGGAAGTTATTGCTCGAGCCCCACGCACGAGCGTGCTTGCGACGAGCCGCTCACCGCTCGATATTTCCGGCGAGAGTCTTTACCGGTTAACGTCGCTCGATGCGGCGGCTGCGATCGAGCTTTTCACCGATCGCGCACGTGCGGCCAACCCGGCGTTCGACGTGCAGTCGAAGATGACGGCCGTTCAGGCAATCTGCGATCGGCTCGATGGCATCGCTTTGGCGATCGAGCTGGCGGCGGCGCGCCTGCGAACGATGTCGGTCGAAACGCTCGCGTCGCATTTAGAGCTCCGCCTGCTGGCCGGCGGCCGCGATCGGCGTCCGCGCCAGCAGACGATGCGGGCCCTCGTCGATTGGAGTTACGACCTTCTTACCGCCGACGAAGCGCGCGCGCTTCGCCGCGTTTGCGTATTTTTGCGCGGTTTCACGCTTGAAGCGGCGGCAAGCGTCTGTGGCGGCGCGGCCGCCGGCGATTCGCACGTGCTCGATCTGGTCGCCTCGCTCGTCGATAAATCGCTCGTGATCCAGAGCGAAGAGAGCGGCGACCGTTATCGGATTTTAGAGCCTATTCGCGAGTACGGTTGGGAGAAGCTCGCTGAGTCCGGAGAGTTGGCGCAAACCCGCGCGCAGCACGCTGCCGCAATGGCTTTGCTGAGCCGCGAATGGTACGACGAATGGGATGTGGGGCCGCGACCCGACTGGCTCGCGCGCGTCGAGCGCGACCTTGCGAACCTGCGCGCCGCGCTTCGCTGGTCGGTTGACGAATCGGAAGATTTAGTTCTCGGCGCACGACTTGCGGCCGATGCAACGATCGTCTTTTTGAGGTTGGGTCTGCTCAACGAAGGCGTCGATTGGGGCCGGCGCGTACTGGGTTGCGGCGTGCACGTTCCCGTCGACGTCGAAGCTCGTCTTCGATACGGTCTCTCGATGCTTTACAGCAACATGGGGCAAAACAAGAATTGCCTCGAGGAGGCCGAGATCGCGGTGGAGCGCTATCGTCAATCGGGCGACCGGCGCGGGCTTGCGCGCGCGCTTTCCCAAGTGGCCTCGCGATACACGCCGCTCGCGCCCGATCGGGCAAAAACGCTTGGGGAAGAGGCGCTATCGCTTGCGCGCGCCTCCGGCGATGGGCGGTTGCTAGCAGACGTTTTACGGCGTTGTGCGCTCTGCTTTGCGAGCGCCGGGATCGAGCGCGTACGCGCCGCGTTCAACGAAAGCGTCGTGCTCTTTCGGTCCTTCGGCCGGGACGACGATACGGCGCGAGCGCTGACATGGTGGGGACAGTGGGAAGAAGAGGCCGGAAACTATACTGAGGCTGTAGAGCATCTATCAGAAGCAGCGAATCTGAACGATGCCGAGACGGCAGCAATCTTTCACGCGGGCGAAATCGCATGTTGTTACTTGGCAATCGGCGACCGTGCGCGCGCCGAACCGTTTGCGCGAACGAGTCTTGCCGCTGCTGCGAAAGCGCGGCACCGGATTTGGGTCTCCCTCACCGTTGCATACATCGCCATAGTCACCGCCGAGCGCAATCCTAAGGAAGCTGCACTGCTGCTCGGATTCGCGCAAGCGCGATTGCGTGAGGAAGGCTGGGAGCTCGTGCCACCGCAGTCAACGCTCGTACCGTCATTACTCGCCGATCTCCGTCGCAGTTTCGGCGAATCGGAGCTTGCGCGATTGCTCGATGAGGGCGCGGCCTTAAGCGACGATCAAGCCGTAAGTCGCGCCCTCGCCGCCTAGCAGGGTTTGGGGCCGCTTGCGGGCAGCACGTCCTCGGTGGCGCCGCGATAGTAACACTTCTGCTTGAGCGTAAAGGTGCCGCCGTCGCCGCTGCAGCCGTAGACCGCGCTGTACGAGCCGCTCATAACGTGCGTCTTCACGTTGTAAGTGCTCGTGGTCGCAAACGTGCAGTAGAGGCTGCCGGTTCCCGCGACGGTCGTTCCGTTCACGCTGGTGCCGCTTGCGGCCAGAGCAACCGATAGCGTGACGGTGCTCGCCGGATACTTAATGGTGAGTATTCCGCCGACCGCGTCTCCGGACTGAGAGTACGACGCCTTCGCTTTGCCCGTACCGTATGCGCCGTCGGTGAACTTACCGGCGTACTCGCCGCTCAAGCGCAACGAAGCCGCGTTGTCAATGCGATGCTGCGCGCCGAGTGAAGCGGAAGCCGCATTCGGAACGCTTCCGCTTCCGCTTCCACACGCTGCAATGAGGGCGAGTCCAAGCGCGGCGCCAAGCGATTTGCGTAATCTAAAGACCTTCATTCCAACCTCCTAAGAAGAGAACGGAATGAAGGGCTTACCGCTGGAGGACGCGCGCGCCTTCCAGCGAGCGCTAGACTCCGCTGCCGGCCGTCGCGGGTGCGCCACATAGTTCCCCAGAGTGAGGCGGCCGGAGGAGGCGCCCGCCCGCTCCGGCAAATTCGCGGCGCAATGCATGACGTTACGATCGCGCAGGCAAGCACCGCCGATCTTGATGCAGTTGCCCCGCTGTTCGATGCGTATCGCTCGTTCTTTGCGGGCAGCGACGACCTTGCGCGCTCGCGCCGCTTCTTGGAAGAGCGGCTGAGCGCGGCCGATTCGGTCGTCTTTTTCGCGCGCTCCGAGGCGCAGGCGCTTGGGTTCATTCAGCTCTATCCGCTCTGGTCGTCCTGGTATTGCCGGCGAGTTTGGTTTCTCAGCGACCTTTACGTACGCGAGGAGAGCCGAAAGTGCGGCGTTGGGCGGCGTCTGGTGGAACGCGCGATCGGGCACGCCGTCCTGTCCGGTTCCTCGAGCATCATGGTCGAACTCCCACATCGCGAACCGCACCTGCGCGAATTTTATGCAACGTTGGGTTTCCACGAAGATGCAGTTTTCGATCTTGCGCGCCGTAATTTCATGGAGACGATAAACGGATGAGATTCGCACTAGGGTTGGTGGTCGTTCTGCTTGGAGCGCTCGCGTCGCCGGTCTGGGCGCAAAGCGGCGAGGCCGAGCCCCATTACTGCATGGGCTGCAGCTTTGCAGGTTCGCAGCTTGCAGGCCGCGACTTTAGCGGCGACGTGCTCGTCAGCGCGAATTTTGCCGGAGCGCAACTGACGGGTGCCTCCTTTCACGGTGCGAAGATCGTCGCGGGGAACTTTCAAGGCGCCGACCTCACCCGCGTGAGCTTCGACGGGACCGAATGCACCGCGTGTAATTTTGAAGCGGCAAAGCTGGACGGCGCGACCTTTTCCGGCGCACGAATCGTCGCGGCAAACTTCGTCGGATTCGCGGCAGCGGTAAGCGATGCGGCGCTGCAAAATCTTCTGGGCGGCTGCGTGTCGTGTAACTTCCAAGGGGCATCGCTTGCGGGTCGCGACTTACGCGGGATTCCGATCATCGGCGTCGACCTCGCGGGCGCCGATCTTCGCAATACCAGATTTGATGGAGCGGCGCTATGCTGGTACGTCGTCAACGGAACGGAACGCGGCACTAAATGCGCCGGGCTCAAGGACGCGCGCGTAAACGGAGCGAGCTTTTTAGGGGTTCGGCTCTGTCGCGACCCGTCCGACGCCGCGACCTGCACCCCGGTTACCGCCGCTGCGCTGCAACGGGATTCCGGCTCGGCGTTGAGCGGCGCCGTGCTTCCGTGAGGGTGAACGGCCGCATCGCCGCACTCGCAGTAGCTGCCTTTTACGCACTCGTTCCGCCGGCTCAGTCAGGCGCGCAGACTTTGAGCATCCCGGTCGAGTCGGGTATCCGTCCGATTCAGACCGAGACGCTCTTTCACGAACTCTTTGCCGATTTCTTCAAAGAATCCGACGGAACGACGTACGTGCAGACCGGCGACATTCCCGCGATGTGGCTCCGTGACTCGGCAGCCCAGACGATTCCCTATATCCGGTTCGTCGCTGCATACTCGGCGCTGCGCGGCGCATTTTACGGCGTGATCCAGCGCGACGCAAAAAACATTCTGGTCGATCCATACGCCGAAGCCTTCAGCGCCGATTATCACGTTTGGGAACGCAAGTGGGAAATCGATTCCCTCGCATGGCCGGTGCTGCTCGTTTTCGTCTATTATTCGAACACCCACGATCGCGCGATTTTTACCCCGACGCTCCACAACGCATTGACGGCCATCGTTACGACGCTGGAGTGCGAGCAGCGCCACGCAGCCTGCAGCCGTTACGTTTGGCCGCAGTCGGTTCCGACGCACGACGAATATAATCCAAATACCGGTATGATCTGGAGCGCCTTCCGCCCGTCGGACGATCCCGTCACGTATCGCTTCAACGTTCCGCAAAACGCAATGGCGGTGGTCGCGATGAGGCTTTTGGCGCAGTTCGCGCGGACGGTCTTCGGCGACGACGCCCTCGCGAAGCGCGCGACGGCGCTCGCGCAAACGGTCCAGACCGGCGTCCTGCGATACGGTAAGGTTTACAACCGAAAGTACGGCTGGATGTACGCGTATGAAACCGATGGCTACGGACACTTCAACATGATGGACGACGCGAATATTCCGAACCTCACCGCAATGCCGTACTATGCGTGGTGTGCGGCCACCGACTCGGTCTATCGCAACACCCGAAAATTTACGCTCGGCTTCGACGACCCGTACTATTATAGCGGGAAGTTCGCGACGGGTCTCGGCAGTCCGCACACACCCAAAGGCTGGGTCTGGCCGCTCGGAATCATTGGTGCGGCACTTACGTCGACGAGCCGGCAAGAAGTGGCCGATGCAATTAACATGCTCGACCGCAGCGATACGCTCAACGGTCTGGTGCACGAGTCGGTCAACCCCGACGATCCAAATCAGTACACGCGCCCCGAATTTGGATGGGCCAACGCTTTTTGGGCCGATTTGCTCTTTCGTACGGTTGCCGGATATCCGGCCGTACCGATGGGCTTGGCGCGAACGGTAAGCCCAGGGGAGCGACAGAGCGATACCCCGACGATCACGCCGCCATGGACGCAGATCAGCGATCGGGCGGAGATCGTTCGCACGTTGGGGCGACTGCTGCAAGACGCGCCGCGCACGTGGTGAACGGCAGGCTTAGAGTACGCCGACTCGAAGCTCGCGGTCTGTGAAACGAGTTTTTCTTGCTGCATTCTGTGCGCTGACGTTTACCGCTTGCTCTGCCGGGAGAGAAGGCTCCATTCCCGCCGGCCCGCTCGGAGTCGGGCAATCGCCGAACGGGATTGCGAACGCCGCGTCCGGGACCGTTTACGTCGCCAACTGGTACAACAGCTCGGTGGCCGTATACTCCGCGGGCGGAAAATCGAAACTGCGCACGATTACCAGCGGTATCGCGTATCCCAACGCGCTCGGCGTCAATAGCGGCGGTACGCTCTTCGTTGGAAACTTCGGCAAGCCGAGCGGCAGTCTAACGAGCGACGTGGCGGTCTATTCACCCGGCGGCTCGCAGCCGACGCGTACGATCGTCCAAGGGATTCTCGGACCCTTTGCCATCGCATTCAATGCGAACAAGGTTTACGTTGCCAACAACGGCGGCCCGACCGTAACGGTCTACGCGCACGGATCGAATACGCCATCCCAGACCATCACCAACGGCGTGCGGTCGCCCGAGGCCCTTGCGTTCGATAAATCCGGCAACTTGTACGTCGCCAATTGGTCGGATAACAGCGTGACGATGTATCCTCCCGGTAAAGTGAACCCGCATCGGAAGCTCAAGACGTTCATCTTGCGGCCCGACTCGCTCGCGTTCGACGATGCACAGAACCTATACGTTGCAAACCATCAAGGGAATTCGATCGCCGTCTACGCGCAAGGTAAAGGAACGCCCAAACGGATCACCGAGGAGGTCCACGAGCCGTTGAGCGTCATCGCGGGGCCGTCGAAAGAGCTCTACGTTTTGAATTACCGCAGCAACACGGTATCCATCTACGATGAGGCAACGCGCGCGCTGCAGCGCGTGATCTCGAGCGGAATCGCGTGCCCGACGGCGATGGCGATAAGCGGTTCCGGCTACCTGTACGTCGCGAATTCGTGTCCGAGCAGCGTCTCGGTCTACCAGTCATCCGGATCGAAACCGATCCGCACGCTGACGAAGGGCCTCGACGGACCGCTCGCGATCGGCATCGCGCCCTAGCGATGAACGCGAGCCGGTGCCTCGGCGTCGCCTCGCTTCTGGCAATGACGGCCTGCGCGCAAAGCGCGCCGTTCGGCGCGACGCCCGCGCGAACGGCCGGAACGCCGGCAACGTCCTCAAAGATCGCGCACGTCGTCATCATTTTTCAAGAGAATCGCACGCCTGATAATCTCTTCAACGGCTTGCCGGGCGCCGATACGGTCCGGGTGGGACTGAATTCGGCGGGTAAGAAAATTCGACTGGCGCCAATTGGTTTGACGGCTCCGTACGATCTCGGTCACTCGCACGGCTCGTTTCGAATCGAGTACGACAATGGCAAAATGGATGGCTTTAACCACGTTCCGTCGGAGTGCCGCGGCGTAGCGGTCTGCGTCCCGCAGCATCGCCGCGCGTATGGCTACGTTCCTCGCGACGAAGTCAAGCCGTACTTCATCATGGCGCAGCGTTATGCGTTTGCCGACCGCATGTTTCAGACGAATCAGGGCCCGAGCTTTCCGGCTCATCAGTATATCGTGAGCGGAACGTCGACCATCAGCGACGGCTCCAAACTCCGTGCCGCCGAGAACCCGACCAATCCGAGCGGGACGTCGAACGGCGGCTGTGACTCGCCGTCGGGCTCGCTTGTCGCCACGATCGATTCTTCCGGTCAGGAGCATGCGCGGGTCTTTCCGTGTTTCAAGCGCATCTCGTTGATGCAGCTGCTCGACGAGAGTTCGCTCAGCTGGCGGTATTATCAAGCGTCGCCGGGTCCCGGAATTTGGAAAGGGCCCGATGCGGTCTTGCAGATTTTCAAGAATCCAACCTACGACGCTCATATCGCGACGCCGCCGTCGCAAGTCCTCAAAGATATTTCTGCCGGTAAGCTCGCCCAGGTCGTGTGGATCACGCCGACGGCGCTGGATTCCGATCACGCGCTCGCAACCGATGGTTCGGGTCCCTCCTGGGTTGCCGCCGTCGTCAACGCGATCGGCCAAAGCGCGTACTGGCAGGATACCGCGATTTTCGTAACCTGGGACGATTGGGGCGGCTGGTACGACCACGTCAAGCCCCCACTTTACAACTCGTACGAACTCGGCTTCCGGGTGCCGCTGCTCGCGATCTCGCCGTACGCCAAAGCGAACTACGTTTCACACGATCAACACGAATTCGCCAGCATCTTGAAGTTTATCGAAGAGACGTTCGGCTTGCCGTCGCTGCACACGACCGACGTTCGCGCCGACGATTTGATGGATTGTTTCGATTTTTCGCAAAAACCGCGAAAGTTCGAGCGGATCCCCGCAAGGTATCCGCCGAGTTACTTCCTCCATCAGCCGTCATCGGAGCCCGTCGATTCCTAGCCGCGCGGGGCGTGCCGCGCTCGTCGTGGCGTTTGCCGCTGCGTTGGCCGCGTGCGGCGAACGCAGCGCGTTACCCGATCGCGCTGCGCAGCCGTTTGCTCCCCGGCAGGGGCCTGACACGAGCGGATACCGGGTAATTTACGATTTCGCGCGCTTCGGCAAATCCGGCGACGGCAATCGACCGATGAGCGATCTGCGCGCGACCGGGGGCAGGCTCTACGGCACGACGTTGTACGGAGGCTCTACCAATGCTCACTGCGCGCTCGGCTGCGGTACGCTCTTTAGCGTCGACGCAACCGGAAGCGAACGCGTCGTCTATCGCTTTAAGGGAGGCGGCGACGGCGCGGCGCCGCTTGCGGGCATCGTCGTGGACGGCGCGATCTACGGCACCACGAGCGAGGGCGGCGGTGCGGCTGCGTGCAGCGGCGGTTGCGGAACGATCTTTAAAGTCGGCATCTCTGGGACGTCGGAAACGGTGCTCCACGCATTTTCCGGAGGAACCGATGGCGCCGTTCCGGTTGCGCGAGTGGTGCGCTTCGGAGGCGTCTTCTACGGTACGACGGAGTATGGCGGTCAGGATACGCCGCTCTGCCGCAATGGATGCGGCACGATCTTCAGCATGCGTCCGAACGGGGTGGAACGCGTGCTGTATCGGTTCAATGGCGGTAAAGATGGCGCTAATCCGGTCGCGCAGCTCTCCCCGTACGGCGGACGCCTCTACGGCACCACGCAGTACGGCGGCGTATCGACGCCGTATTGCACGACGGGCTGCGGGACGGTCTTCGAAATCAACGCCGCGGGAGTGAAGAAAACGCTTCACGCGTTTCGTTACTCGCCCGGGTCAAAAGATGGCGCCTTTCCGGAGTCGGGTCTCGTTGCGCTGGGCAAGAAGCTCTATGGTACGACGATCGGCGGCGGCAAATACGCCGATGGAACGGTCTTCGAAATAGAGCCCTCCTCCGGCGGCGAGCACGTCGTGCACATGTTTGCGTGCTGCGGCAGGGGCACCGACGGCGGCTATCCCGTCGCCGGTCTGATTGCCGCCAATGGAATCCTGTTCGGAACGACGCGCGGCGGCGGCGTTTCGGGCCGCGGAACCGTCTTCGAAATTCGTGCGTCAGGCGCCGAGACGGTGCTCCACGACTTCGCGGGTAAGCCCGACGGCGCAACGCCTTCGGGCGGTCTCACCTCGTTGGCATCCAAGCTCTACGGGACGGCAGCCCAAGGCGGCTCGCGTTCCGAAGGCGCCGTCTTCACGTTGATCCCGTAGCGTTCTCGCAACCAAGGAAGCCTTCGGACGCTGGAAGAACGAGTTTTTTCTTGCTCCGTAATACACGAAAGGGTTGAAACATGAGGCACCCGGCTTTGTTGTTACTAAGCGCGGCGGCGTTTGTGTTGGCGCTCGTTGCGGCTCCGGTGGCGTCTACGGCGCAGCCCGCGCCGGCGCCGACGATGGTCCCCAACGCCAAGCCCGATTTTTCATCCATGATGTTCTTGACGGGAACGTGGAACTGTTCGCAGATGCTGCGCGGCAAAACGCGCGCGGACACCAGCACGACCACCGTCGGAATGGACGGCATGTGGTTGGTCAGTCAAGATACCGCTCCGCCTTTTGACCAATTCCGCACGTGGACGGTGAACGGCACGTCGTATATGACGTACGATGCAACGATCAAGCAGTGGGTGCAAGTCGGCGTCGATAACGGCGGCGGTTACGGAATCTCAACCTCGCCGGGTTGGCAAGGCAACACGATCACCTGGACAACCAAGGGGCTCGACGGAAGCAGCGGCACCGATCAGATCACCAAAGACAGCGACACGAAGACCACCGATGCATCAAGCGCGACGGACGCGCAAGGTCACACGACCACAACGACGATTACCTGCACGAAGGCGGCGAGCTAGCGTCGTTCTCAGACAATCGGCGCCGTGTCGCCCTTAGCGGGCGGCACGGCGTTGTATACTCCGCGTGTTGGCCGGGCAACGGCTTCGTACAGAGCACCGGCAGACGCGATCAGCACCATAATAATGAGCGTGATCCAGCCGTAGTTGAAAACCGCGCGGCCGCTCGATAACGAGCTTGGCCAGACAATGTTCGAAAGCATCAATAGCAAGTAAAGCGCCCCGCCCGCGGTAACGGGTATCCCCCACCGTCCCAGCGTAAACGCGCCGCACGGCTTCCAGCCGCGCAGCCGCGCAATCGCTGCGCCGAGCACGGTCAAAAGAAATGCCAGGTAGATGCCCGAGGTCGCAAATGAGACGAGTGCGTAGAGTGCGTTCACATTCGCAGGGTAGTCGAACCACAGCAGCCGGACCGGTTTGCTCGGATTGATTAACACGAGCAGCAAAAACAGAAACGGCACGATCGTCCCAACCAGGATCGCGTTGACCGGCGTGCGGTGACGCGGATGGATCGTGCGCAGCTTCGAGCTGAACGGCAACGCGCCGTCGCGCGCCAGCGCAAACGCGACGCGGGCGCCGGCACCCTGCACGGCCGTACCGCAGCTAAAGAACGCCACGATCACCATGACGAGAAAGAAGTCCGCGAGCCAGCTCGGGAACGCCCCGAGAATCACGTTGATCCCGCCGCTGACGACCGGGCCGATGCCGTGCGCCGGTGTGGCAAGCAATAGTCCGAGGACCAGAACAAACGACGCGATGCCGCCGTAGAGCAGCGCGTTGCGCATCGCGCGCGGGACTTGGCGCTGCGCTTCGACCGTCTCTTCCGAGATGTCGCCGGCAGACTCGAAGCCGTAAAAAATGTAGACGTTTGCGAGAATGGCGACCAGCGCGGCGCCCGTCCACCAGTTGCCGCCGAAATTGAGGCCGAGCGGATTATGCGCCGCGGCTTCGACACCTTGCGACGAGAAGATGAAGGCGAGGTGTTGGTGGAAGCCGTACGCCGCAAGCGCGATAAAGACGCCGAACGTGCCGATCGTCTCCACGTAAACTCCATAACGCCCGACGCGGCCCAGGATCTTTGCGCCGATGGAGTTCAAAATCGCGGACAGCACGATCGTGCCTCCCGCGATGATAAAGATCGTCGCATGATTTGCGGGATCGAGATGCGTCCGAAGCATGAGGTTGGTGAGTGCGGTGACGTAGCCTACGGCTCCCGAATCGACGGACGCCACCGTCGCCAGCAGCGCAAAGCCGTAGATCCAGCCGACGTACCAGCCGTAGCGCGGGCCGACTGTATACTTGCCGTACTGGTAGAGCGCCCCGGAAAGCGGATACTCGCTCGCGAGCTCACCGAAGACGAGGGCCACTAAGAGCATGCACCCGACCACGACCGGAATCGTCCAAATGTACCGCGGTCCGCCCGTGCCTAAGCCAAGCGTGTAGAGGGAGTAGATTCCGACCATTGGGCTCAGATAGCTAAATGCCACGGCGAAATTGTCGAAGAGTGAAAGCACGCGCGAGAGCTCTTGGCGATAGCCAAGTGCGGCGAGGCGATCCGACTCGGTGCTGGTTGCGATAGCAATTCTTTAGGCGACGAGGAGTCGTTGCCTCTAAGTCCTAATGCCGCCTCGGGAAAGGAGCATGGTCGTGCGTACGATTCTCAAAGTTGAAATGTCGGTCGAAGCGACGAACGCAGCCATCAAAGATGGGCGGCTCGGAAAAGTTATGGCGTCGACGCTGGAGCGGCTCAAGCCGGAAGCGGCCTACTTTACCGCCGTCAACGGCAAACGCGGCGGCTACATCGTGTTCGATCTCCAGGATCCAAGCGATATCCCGTCGATCTGCGAACCGTTTTTTATGGAGTGTGGTGCGACGTGCGAGCTTGCGCCGGCCATGACCATGGAAGACGTCCAAAAGGGCTTAGAGAAGGCATTTCCATCGTAAATGTGCCGCAATATCAGAACGCTGCATAACTTTTCCCCACCCGCGACGGATGAAGAGGTTCGCGCCTCTGCGCTGCAGTTCGTGCGGAAGCTCAGCGGATTCACGCATCCCTCGAAGGCAAATGAGGCGGCCTTCGAGCGTGCGGTCGAGCGAGTCTCCTCAGCCGCAAACGAATTGCTCGGGTCGCTCGTCACCCACGCTGCGCCTCGTGATCGCGTCGTGGAGGCTGCTAAGGCGCGCGAGCGCGCAAAGTTGCGTTTCACCGGCTGATCTATCTCGACGAAGCGGCCGTCAGGCGTGCGCTGACGTGGCCGCGGCTGATCGATGCGATGGAGTCGGCGCTCGCGGAGTTTTCGCAGGGCGCCGGCATCCATCCGGTTCGAACGATTCTCACCATCGAGGAGCGGGCCCGATATGTCGGTCTAATGCCGGCCGTCGCCGGCGACGTGATGGGCTTGAAATTCGTGACGTTCTATCCGGTCAACGCGGGAAGCGAAGTCCCGACGCACAATGCGACCATTCTGCTCTATCGCACGGGCGACGGGCAGCCGCTTGCGGCGATGGACGGGCGGCTGATCACCGAGATGCGTACCGCCGCCGTCTCCGCGGCAGTCACTCGACGGCTCGCACCGCTTGACAGCCGCACCCTGGCCTTGCTCGGCAGCGGCGTGCAGGCGCACGCGCATTTAGATGCGCTGCGATGCGTCCGCGAGTTGAGCGACGTGCGCGTTTGGAGCCGCACGCGCGAACACGCCGAGCGCTTTGCCCGGCGGCACGGCGTGACGGCAGTGCATGCCGCGGAGGACGCCGTTCGCGGTGCCGACGTTATCGTAACCGCAACGGCGGCGCACGATCCGGTGTTGCGCGGCGCGTGGCTCAAGCCGGGCGCACACGTTAACGCCGTGGGATCGTGCCGCCCCGACTGGCGCGAGCTCGATGACGACGCGATGCGTGGTGCGCTTGTCGTCGATTCGCGCGAGGCCGTCGCGCAAGAAGCCGGGGATGTCATCTTGTCCGGTGCGCCGATCTATGCGGAGGCCGGTGAAATTCTTTCGGGTGCAAAAGAATCGCCGGCACAATCCGCGACGACCGTCTTTAAGTCCGTAGGGCTTGCGTGCGAGGACATCGCTGCCGCCAAGCTGGTGTTGGAAAGTGCGCAGGTTTAACGATGCAGTGCACGTGGAATAATCGCAGAGCAACGTAAAGCTAGAGGTTCTTCCAATGGCCTAGTTCGCAGAGCCGCATCGTCACCGGATGCGGCTCTTTATATAGAGCAGAGAGGGGTTTCGGCGGGGGCCGGCTTGCTCGTTGCGGAACGCATAGCTTATGCGAACTGTAGCGTTTGCCGCGTTATGTCTGGCTGGCCTTACGGCATGTTCCGCAGCGTCGCCGCGCGGCACGTACGGCGCGGGCGACTCGAGCTTGGCAGCAGCGAATCCTGGCGGCGGGACGATTGACCCGTTCTTAACCAATGGCGAGGCCGTGCTTCAAGCCCTCGATACCATTGCCGGACGCGCAGGAGGACCGCTGCGCGTCACATCCATCTCGGCAGACCGCACGAACGGCTTGATGGTCAACGTGCAGCAACCCGCGAACCACATGAACGTCGATCGGTACGTCGTGACGGCGGACGGCGCGCTCAACGGCCCGACGCCGGTAAAACTGATGTCGCTCGATGGCGGCCCGATCACCGCCGCAAAAGTCGACGCGCGCGCCTTCAATCCGAAAGCGATTGCTTTTGCGAATCTAACCCGTACCGCGCGCGAAGCGATCGCAAAATCCGGGTATCCCGATGCGCGCGTAACGGAATGGGACATCGAGGGGATCGCGCCGGACGATCGGCGGTTCATCTATCTGGAATCGGCGCGCGCGCGACCCTCTGCCGAAGTGAACGCACAGCTCAAGATCGTTGGGATGCACTATTGACTCGGCTTCGTCTGGCAGCGCTTCTTGTCGCCGCGCAGTTCCTCATAGCGCTGCGCGCGACCGCAGCGGACCCGGGGCAAATCGAGATGTACGTCGCGCCGTGGTACAATTCGTCGGGGCCCGTCATCAAGGTCGGCCAATATAGCCCGGGTCTCGCTTCCCGCAACCCAGCCGCGTTCGTCGCGACCATCCGGCGGATGAAGACGCAGTGGCACGACCTGAACTTTCTGGAGCTCTACGTCGCTGCAATTCAGCTTTACGACCGCGGATTTAGAAACGAAGCGATCTATTGGTTCTATTCCGCGCAATACCGCGGGCGGCTATTCGCCATGCTGATCGACCACGACAAGCTTGGAACGATCGGCGATCGGCCGTTCGAGCTGTATCACGGCCAGGATGCCTTCTTTTCGCTCGCCGGGCCGAACATCAACGGTTATGCGTTCGGACGAATCGATTTGCTCCTCACGATCGTTCGGCGCGTCGAGAATGAAAATCGCACGGTGCCGAACATGCGGCGAATCTACCCCGGCGTCGAGTTCATGAACGAATCGCGTTGGCCGGCCGTCAACGCCGACCTCAATGCCGGGCTGGCGAAGCTCGCGACGCATCTCAGCGAGCAGCGAACGCAGATCGAGCAGGAACGCAGCGCGAATGGCACGCAGGCGCGCTTCGGACACCTGACCAGCATGCCGTTTCCAGGCGGCTACTAACGCGTTTTCAAAGTGGGCAAGACCGGCGGCCACTTAGATATTCGGCTCTTCGGCCATCTGGAGGTCACGCTCGACGGCGCGCGCTTTAAACTTGCGACACCGCGGAAATCGCTGCAGGTGCTCTCTTACCTTCTGCTGCACCGCGACGCCCCGGTTTCTCGGGAGTATCTCGCCTTCTTGCTCTATCCGGACGACGAAGAAGGCGCGGCACGTTCCAAACTACGCGCGACGCTCAGCGAATTGCCGAAGATCTTGCCGTCTCCGGCTTCGCGCTACGTCTCCATCGACACGGAAAAAATCGCATGGAACCCGGAGGCCGACGTGTGGCTCGACGTCGCCGCCTTTGATTCCGCAGCCGCCGACCGTGGGCGTCTAGCGGAAGCGATTGATCTCTACCGCGGCGACCTGCTGCCCGAGATCTACGACGAGTGGCTCGAAATCATTCGCGAGCGGTACCGAAACGTGTATCTGCGCTGTCTGACGGACTTCGTTTCGGAGGCGCGGCGCAGCGCCAACTTGCCGCTTGCCCTCGAAACGGCGAGAAAAGTTCTCGCCGTCGATCCATGGCGGGAAGATATCGTGCGCCGTATCATCGCGATCCGCTACGCGAGTGGTGACCGCGCCGGAGCATTGCGCGAGTATGCCGACTTTGCGAAACGGTTGCGAGCCGAAATGGGGGCGGATCCAATGCCCGAAACGGCGGCCGTTGCCGAGCGCATTTCACGCGATCAAGCACCGGAAGACGGGAAGCCGGACGACGAGCCGCGCACGCTTGCCAACGGTTCCGCGCTCTTACCGTTCGTCGGCCGCCGGGCCGAGATGGAACGGCTGCTCGAAACGTGGAGCCGCGCCGCCCGCGGACGTGGAGCGTGCGTCTTCGTCGGCGGTGAGGCCGGCATCGGCAAGTCGCGGCTCGTGCTTGAATTCGCGCATGCCGCCGAAGAGCGCGGCGGCCGCGTGCTGATCGGCACGACGAGTTCGCCCGAGGCAGTTCCATACGAAAGCGTTGTCGACGCGTTTCGTTCGGCGCTCCCGCTGGTTGCGGCGCTCAAGCCTGGTATGGCGCTCGCCTGCGTCGCGGCGCTCGTACCGGAGCTTCACGGCCGCGTAACGCTGCAGGACGTGCCCGCGCTCGATGCCGATCGCGAACGCATCCGCCTGTACGAATCGCTCTTTCGCTGCATCGCCGATCTCGCCGGACCGCGACCGGTGCTGCTAATTCTGGAAGACGTGCATTGGGCAGAAGCAGCATCGCTCGATTTACTTCAGTTCTTACTCCGGCGCGTTGCCGGCGTTCCGGTGATGATCGTCGCAACCTACCGCGATGAAGAATCGCCGCGCCTCGCGGCGTTTCATCGCTTGCGGCGCGAGGCGCGCGCGTCGGCCGGCGCCCAAACGATCTGGCTCGACCGGCTTTCGACGGCCGACGTTGCCGAGCTGGGCGCGATGGTATCGCACGCGCAGGATAACAGTGCGGAGGTTTTGGCCGCTGCTTCACGCGGCAACCCGCTCTTCCTCACGCAGCTCGTCGTCGAAGTGCGCGAGGGGCGTCCGGCCGCAGTCCCCGTTTCGCTCGAAGCCGCGCTGACCCAGCGCGTTGAGCGGCTCTCCGAGCATGCAAGAACCGCGGCGGAGATTGCTGCGTGCATCGGCGACCGCTTTTCGCGCGACGCCGTGCGCGACGTGAGCGCTTGGGACGAAGCGGAGCTTACCGAAGCGCTCGACGAGCTGCTCGACCGGCGAATCGTTCGCGAAGCGGGCGGACGGGGTTTTCTCGAATACGCCTTCACGCACCAGCTCGTGCAAGAGTCCGTTACGCGAACCGTTTCGCCCCAACACGCGGCGGTTCGCCGGCGGCGCGTGGCCCGCGTGCTGGAACGGCTCTATCCAGAGCGCGTGCCGGAACTTTCGGCGTCGCTCGCCGCGCATTACGAATTCGGCGGCGACATTCCCAACGCGACGCGATGCTATCTCCAGGCGGTGCGGCGCTCGTTGTCGATTGGCGCCGTCAAAGAGGCTCGGGCGCAATGCGATCGGGCGCTTGCGATCGCCGCCGATCCGAGAGATCGTGCGCAGCTCCTGCTCGAGAGCGCTGCAATCGAGACGCGCGCCGGCGATCGGGAATCGCAACGTGCGGCGATCGAAGCGCTGGAATACGTGGATCGCGAGTTGGGGGATATCGAAATTCATCGAGCGACGCTCTTATACCGCATGGAATACGCCGCGACGAACGGCGATCGCGCGATGCACGAACGCGCGGCGTCCGCATTGCGCGAATCTCTGCCCGAGGGCGATGCGCGAGCCGAAGCTGCGTTACATCAAGCCGAGTCGAAAATGTCGTATGCCGGAGGGCGGCTGAGCGAAGCCTACGCGTCCGCGGAAGCCGCGCTTGCGGCAAGTCGCGCCGCCGGCGACGAAGCGGGCACGACACGCGCGCTTTGCTCGCTCGCGCAGGTAGAGGCATATCGGGGCCACCTGACCCACGCCGACGCGCTCTTCGACGAAGCTGCCCGAGTAGCGGGGCACGCCGCCGACCCGGTGCTCGAGTATCTCGCTCTGAGCAGCGGATGGAACATCGCTTACCAGCGCCGTGACCTGCAGCGATGTCTCGGGCTTTGTTCGCGCGCCTTGGAGGTTGCGGTTGCGGTCGGTGACCGGCAAGCGGAAGCGCAGTCGCACGGACGCTTGGGAATCGTCCTCGGTCTCATCGGTGGGCAGTGGCGGGAATCGCGCGAGCACTTTGGCGAGGCCTTGAGGATGTATACCGAGACGGGCAACCTTGCCGGCAGCGGTGGAACCCTGATCAATCAGGCCGTCGTTGAATTTCGGCTGGGGTCGTTCGACCGCGCGCTGACTGCGACGGAGAGAGCGATTGAGCTTTTCGATCGGGCAAACGATTTGCGCGGGCGAATCACGGGCTTGAGCAATCTCGCGCTCCAGCGCGGTTGGACCGGCGATATAACGGGAGCGCGCGAAGCCGGCGAGGCGGCACTCGAACTTGCGCGCCGCTTGGAATTTAAGTTGGCGGAGCCGTCGACGCTCGAGAATCTTGCCGTTGCGGAGGCGGTCGCCGGGAACTACGAACGCGCGATCGATCTTGCCCAATCGTCACTGGAGATGCGCTCCAACTCGGGCACGCAAGTGTGGACGGCCAAGACTCTCGCGGACCTGGCGATTTGGCATGCGGCGCTGGGGGATCGCGCGGCCGCGCGCGATGCCGTGAGCCGGCTGTTGGAAAATGAAGATGCCATCGTTACGGGTTCCGATTGGCCCTGGTACTGTTACTGGGCAGCAGCACAAATCTTTCATCTCGACGGCAACGACGCGCAAGCGTCGAGAACGCTGCTGCGAGCGCGCAGACTGATGGACCAAATGGCCGACGGCTTGGAGCCGGAGGATCGCGAACGATTCTTGGCGATCCGCTGGAACGTCGATTTAACCAATGCGGTCGCGGCCGGCGCATGGCCCGTTCCGCCGCGTTGACGCCGCTCCAACTCTTCCGTCACGATTCCGTACGCCGCTTTTGGTACCGTTCTTTAGAATGACACCGCTGACGATGTTCGACCAAGATGAAGGTCCGTTGATCGACCTAGGGCGTTCGGAATCCGTTGGCGGCATTGAACGCGACCAGCACTCCGGCTCCGAAACAGACGAGCATGGCCACGATCAGCGCGACGCTGCGGCGGCCGGACTTCGCCATTCGCCAACCATTGATGGTGCCGAGCACGCCGGAGATGAAAATCAGGCCGAATGCGACGTTGAGCTTTCCTAAAAACGCGGCGCAGGGGACGCTTGCGCCCTTGGCTATGGCCGGATCGCGACGCTCTTCGACGGCAAGGCGACGCCATTCGGAGGGACGTCGGGCAAATCGCAAACGCCGGTGCTTTGGCCGAACAGCAACCCACTGCGGAAGAGAATCAAGTTGAAGCTGCAGCCTCGAAACGGCGCCGGCTTGCTGCGCACGTCGATGCTCGCCATTCGGCCGTTTTGAAATTGCACTTCGGCGTCGGGCGGCAACGGCAGACCGAACAGCAGAAGGCCCGGTGCAATCCCGCCGGCTCGAAACCAGACGAGATCGCCGTAGTCCGTGACCTTCGTCTGCGCCTGCCATACGATTCCGTAACGCCGGTACGCGCTCGCCAACGTGCAGACGACACCATGTTGCAAGTCGATCGCGCCGGTACATGGGATGCCGCGAATTCGACTCGGTTGCGCAAGCGTGCATTCCAGCAGTGCACCGGAATCAAAGCGCGCCGGCTGTTTCGACGAGCACCATGCTTCGCCGATGCGAAAGTCGCGCGCCAGCGTTACCTCGCCGTCGAGCTTTGCGTTCGCGATGCCGGCATGGCCGACGATCGGAATGCCGCCCAGCGTAACTGCATGGGGTACGTCGACCGCGGCGACGTCGTTTGAGAATTCGTCGCTCGAGCGCGTCACGACCGTACCGGCCGGCAAATGCATGCCGTCGATGATGGCGGCATGCTGCAGCGTCGTTTGCCGGGCGCGCAGCGACGCACGGTATTCGCTAGCATCATGCGCTTGCTGGGCGAGCATCGCGACGTTGGTGAGCGCCGAGCCGCTCCAGAGCAGCAGCGCGCCGCCGGTGACGATTCGCGCCGCGATTGAAGCCCGGCGCCGCAGCAGCCAAAGAAGCGAAGCCGCGGTCGCGAGCGTTAGCGGCCAAAAAGCGACGGCGAGCAGCCCCAGCGCGATCGCCCAGGGCGTGATGTTGATTCCGATGTCGCTCATTGGGTCAATCGTACGCTAGGCAACGTACGAAAGCGCGACGGGGCGGGTTAGGGAGCGCTAGTCGAGCAGAAAGCGGCCGCCGGCGCCGGTCGGCATCGCGGCTTCCGTCATCGATTGGGAAATTGGCGGCGCCTGTGTGTCGGTTTCGGGCGCCCCGTCCGTTGCAGCATCCGCCGCGTCTGCCGAATCTTTCGTCGTCATCGGCGCGGATCCGTATCCGCTCGAGCCACCGGTTTGCGAAATCGATGCCGGCGGCGTTGCTTGCATGCCCGCGCCGGTGGAGCAACTAGTTAAGAGCAGCGCAAACGTGAGCGCAAGAGGCAGCAGTCGCATGGGCTCATTATGAGCACTTCTGGCTGGGAATAATCGCAGAACGCCACTCGCCTGCGCACGAAAAAACCAAACAAGCAACCGCTTAGATGAAAAGATTTGCAGCGGCAAGCGTGGCAGCACCTGATTCCCTTAGACAGCAAGATTCCACGACTGTTGATACGGAGGAAAGCGTGCTGCTGCTATTCATTGGTTCCGTACTCATGGTTGCTCTGAGCGTCGCGGGCATCTTATATGTAGAACGGCTTCGCTATCACACGTAAGCGACGCTGATGACGGCATCGCGCACGTGATACGTGACGGTGCTTTCGCTCGTTCTTCCGTCGGCGAATCCGGTTAGCCGCTCGTGGTCGACAACCACGTCACCTCGAACATCACGCGCGATAATCTCCGCATGGATCTGCGGATTGCGCGCAAAGAGATCGCGGTACGCCGCGTCGATCGCCGCGCGCGATCGAAGCGTCTTTCCGGGACGCCGCACGACTGCGTCCGCGGCGAACGTTTGCGCCAAAATTCGCGCGTCGTGATGATTGTAAGCGTTGACCTGGCGTTGCACGATCTGTTCGGCGCTCTCACGCAAAATCGCCGCGCTGTCAAAGATCTGCCCGTTCCGCGAGACGGTGCGGACCGTCGCGATTGCGGCAATGTCGGCGAGCGGGTCGGCGTCGAGCACGACGAGGTCAGCGAGCTTACCGGGCGCGATGCTTCCAAGGTCGCTGGAGCGGCCCATCATTGCCGCGCCCCCGCGCGTTGCCGCCAGCAAGACTTCTTTAGGGGATAGCCCGCTCGCTACCATGTGCAGCGCCTCGTTATAAAACGAGGAGGCGTGCTGCGTTCCGATGTTGCCGGCGTCGGTGCCGGCTGCGATCGTAACGCCGGCGTCCGCAACCCGTTTGAGGTTTCGCATCGCGGCATGCGGCAGCTCCGGAACGCGAATCTTGCGAATCCGGTCTAGCGTCGCCGGTGCAAGTGCCGTTTCGACGTCGGTCATGTTGAAGAGAGTTCCGACGACGTCCGGATTAGCCAGCTGCAGATCAACAGCCGTAAGGTTGGGCCGGCCCGCAAACGTGTAGCCGTAGTTGCCTACGACCATCAACGTGGGACAGTAGATGACGTTCCGCGATCGAAGGAGCTCGAGGAATCGGTCGCTGACGTCGGTGTCAAAGACGCTGTGCGCCAGAATGTCGGTGCCGGATTCGACCGCCAGCGTCGCGGTTTCGAGTTCCGTCGCATGGATGACGACGCGGTAGCCGTGCCGATGGGCGTACTCAATCGCGTCGCGTGCAACGGGTTCGAAGGCTTGGGCCGGATGTTCCGGCGTCACGATCCACCAAAACTTGACGAAGTCGGTTTGCGCCGCGATTTCGCGGTCGATGAGTGCGCGCGCCGCGGCGATGCTATCGATCTTGACGATCGGCGGATCGCCGTACGGATCGAGAATTTCGCGGGCGACGCTCGAAATTAGCGGTCCCGCGGACATCACGCGAGGAGCCGCCGCCGTGCGCGCGGCGAGCGCGCGGACGTCGTAGTTCCAGAACGGACCGCCGACGTCGACGACGGAGGTAATTCCGGCGCGCAGATAGCGCGCGAAAATGTCGAGCAGGTTGTTGTGCACCCATTGGAGTTCGTCCGTGTACGAACGCACCGATCGCAGATCGATTGCATCCGGACGCGTGTAGAGACCGCCGCTTTGAAAGAAGTGCACGTGGCTATCGATCAGACCCGGAATCGTCCAGGTGTTTGCGGCATCCAGCCGCAGTGCGCTATCCGGAATAGCGACGGCAGCGCGCGGGCCGACAGTCGCGATGCGGTCAGCCTCAATAAGGATCGTCGCGTCGTGAAGCGGCGTAAGGTCGTCGCCGACCAGCGCGGTCGTTCCCACGATTGCGGTGACGCGGCGGTCGGCATTGAGCTGTCGTGCGCGCGGCGGCATACTCTGCGACGGCATGATGGGAAATGCCGCAAGACCCGCGATCGCGGCAAGTGCCTCGCCGCGCGTTAATGCTCCGCCGAGCGGCTCTGCGAAGAAGCACATCGTCGGGGCACTTTCGTTCGCGGTCGTCTAACATCCCCGGGCGCGGGTAAAACCAGCGGCATGCCCATCAAGCCGCTCCTAGTGCTCGCCACCTTCGTTGCCTTGACGATTCCTAGTAGAGTAACTGCCGCGCCCGCCGCAGCAACTGCCGGCGCAACCGTGTCGCTGCCGGTCGCCGATGCGCGCGTCACGGCAAAAGCAAAGGAATGGTTCCACCGCTTACAAACCGGCGAGATCGATCGTTCCCAACTCGACGCGCAAGTCAATTCGCAGCTTACTGAGAATGTAATTCATCACGAGACGGAAACGCTCACGCCCTTGGGCGAGCCGATCAGCTTCGCGTTCGTTCGCACCTACCCGGTGGGCGGAGCGCTCGAATATGACTTTATGGTCGGGTTCAAAGCGGCGAAAGTCATCGAGCTGATTTCATTCGACGCCGACGGTAAGATTGCGGGGCTGGGTTTCGAACCCGCGCGTACGTACTAAACTTAAGACGCGATTATCGACCTTATCAAAGTTGCCCTATTCCCGCGTTGTCCGATAACGCGGCTTCCGTTAGCTTGAAAGCATACGCACTTTGCTTGAAACGAACGGAAGGTGGCAACAGAATGCGTCGTTTAGTGCCTAGCACCATCATCGTGGCCGCATCGTGGGCGTTGGCGGCATGCGGGGGACCGGGCGGCAATGCCTCAATCGCAGCGCCCGTATCGCAATACCCGCAAGCGGCAACCGCGCAATCGGCGGTTGCGCAACTCGCAACCTCGGCGGAACGCCGTCGCGTGGTGAACCTTGCGCGCTCCAAGATCAAACACGTTTTCGTCCTCGTTCAAGAGAACCACACCTTCGATCAGATCTTCGGACTCTTCCCCGGGATGAACGGCCAATATGTCGAGAATCTCGGGACGTATTTGGCGCAAGAAACCGACTGTCAATACGATCCCGAGACGTTGGGTTGCCAGCGTCCGTTCTTGATTTCGGCGAACCCGAATAGCTCGAACTATGTGGCCGATGCGCCCGATATCACGGGCGGATATAACGGCCGTTACGATCAAGAAGCCTCGATCGATCGCGGCAAAATGGACGGTTTCCTGACCGACCTCGAGGCGGGCGTCCCGATACTCGGGCCGACACCGTCGCCGTACCAGATCGAACAGCATAACGAGTCGATCGGGATCGAAGGGGTCTACGATTGCGACACGGTCCCGTACCTTTGGTATTACGCGAAGAACTTCGCGCTCTTCGACCATTACTTCCAAGCCGCAACGGGAGACTCGACTCCGAGCAACATTCAGCTCTTCGCCGGTCAAATCGGGCAGACCGAAGCGGCGGCGGGTGAAGGCACGCTCACGCAGCCGCTTCCCAGCGGAGGCTACAGCGACGGCGTACCGATCTCCAACGACGACAATCCGCCTCCGGCGCAACTGCGCTTCCCCATCACGTCATATTCCGGCGATGCGGGAACCGCCCAAAGTTACGCAACCATGCCGGTGACGCTCAATCCGCAAATGGATCGAGCGGCGCTCAAGAACAACGTCGTCGGTTACGAAGGCCGAGACATCGCGAAGGAAGCGCGAACGAACCGTCAATCATTCCCGTGGGCCTGGTACGAAGAAGGCTTGTACACGTCGGGCGCGGGCTTTTCGGCGCATCATACGGCGCCGCTCTACTTCGACTACATCAATAACCCGCAATCGGGCTTCGCCAGCAAACGGACGCTGCGTGACAACACGCAAAGCAACGGTCTGATTACGGATATTACGCACGGCAAACTGCCCGCCGAGGGCGTTTTTTGGGTGAAGGGCGGCAATGCCAACTCCTACGGGCTCGTGCCAGCGGACCCGATCTTCACGCAGAACACCTCCGGCTCGAAGTATTACGTCGGCGACGACGACCACCCCGGCAGCGGCAGTTCCGACCATCAGGTGGCCGAAGCTTATCTCGCCGAAGTCATTAACGCCATTGCCAAGAGCAAATACTGGAAAGACTCGATCATCATCGTGACCTGGGACGACAGCGGCGGCTTCTACGATCACGTGCCGCCTCCAAGTTACGGACAGACCTGTCCCCAGGATCGTTCCGGACCCGAGCAGGGCTATGCGTGCGGCGACGGCGTTCGCATTCCGGCGCTCGTGATCTCGCCGTTCTCCAAGACCGGAGTGGTGGTTCACGATTTCTCCGATCATGGTTCGGTTTCAAAACTCATCGAAGCCGTTTTCGGTCTGCCGACGTTTGCGTCGCTGCCGGATGAAAAGAAAGGCGATTCGCTCGGTTTGTCGCCGGCCGATGCCGATCCGGAAACGTCGAATTTATTCGACGCGCTCGATGAATCGAAGCTTCGCGGCGGCGG
>JAMXLK010000048.1 GCA_024281075.1 Vulcanimicrobiia bacterium | reverse complement strand
TCGCCGTCGGGTTCCATCAGCGCTTCGCATCGGGCAACGAGCTCTTCGTCAACTATGGAAGCCCCGCTGCCGGCGCGACGCTCAATCGTCTGATCGTGAAATTCGTCTTTCACGCAGGAGCGGACACCGGAACTTAAATAGAGCGCCGCATGAGGCGCCACTGGATTCCGCCATTGGGACTGGCCTTCGGTCAGCTCGCTCACGGTGCGTCGTGGCTGCTGGCGCTCTGGATTGCGTTGCGTGCAGGCGGGACGAGTTCGCCGCTACAGGGCATCGCATGGGTCCATCTGGTCGCTCTGGGATGGCTGACGACGACGGCGCTCTCGATCCTGCTGCACGCAATCCCCGCTTTTTTGGGCGTTCGCTGGCGGTTCGAAGGAGCGGCGCGCACGGCGCTCTTCTTCTTCGGGCTTGCCGTCGTCGGGTTCGTCATAGCGTTCCTTGCGTCGCCGCAGACGCTTTTCGTCGTTGCCGTCGTGCTCGGTGCCACGCTCACCATTTATTTGACCACCGCTTGGACGACGCTCGCCGCAGCGATGTATTCGTCCGATCGCGTCGACCGTGCGGTCGCGCGCGCGTTTGCGGCGACCCTGCTGCTGCTCTTCGTCACCATGCTGCTCGGCGTTGCAAGTGCATCACTCTTCGCCGGAATCGCGGCGCCGGCATGGGTCGCGCAGCTGCCGCCGGCACACGCGGGCATCGCACTTTTCGGATGGCTGACGCTCTTGATCTACGGCGTCTCCGCCCGAACGCTGCGTCCGATCGCCGGCAATCGCTCGCGACGGCCGGCGTTGCACGTTATCACCGGCGGGGCGACGCTCGTCGGAGCGCTGCTTTTGGCGATCGGAAACGGCGCTGCGATTCCGTGGCTGTCATGGAGCGGAGGAGGCCTCATTGTCGCGGGCGCCGCAGCATATATTGTGGACGTCGCCGCGGTACTTTCGGGGTCGACTAATTCGTATCGCCCTCCGCAATACTTCATCGCCGCAGGCGTCGCGTGGCTCGCCGCGGCACTGACGCTCGGCGCGGGCGTACTCGCGGGTCTTCCGTGGAGCGCGGCCTTTATATTCGTGATGCTGGCGGGTTGGGCGGGGCAGATGGTCAACGGCCATATCCTGCACATCGGCGTTCGTCTCATCGCGACGATCTATCGCGGCGATGACGACGAAACGGAGCCGCGCGAGCTGCTCGACGCGCGCCGCCCTTGGTTCGCCTTCGCGGCAATGCAGATAGCTGTTTGGCTCGTCTCCGCGGGACTCGTTGTAGAGCTGCGAACGCTCATTGCGGCCGGCGCAGCGGTCGGCTTGATGGGATGGCTAATCTTAATGAGCGCGCTTGCGCACGCGCGCCGAAGCGCAGCGGCAGCGACGACGTAAGCCGTGAAGCTGCAGATCGGCGTGATGGGATCGGCGGGCGGCGAGCTGACCGACGGGCAAATTGCGATCGCTAAGCGGCTCGGCACGAGCATCGCGCGGCGCGGCGCGCTCATCGTTACCGGCGCATGCCCCGGGTTGCCGCATGCCGCCGTGCTCGGCGCGCACGAGGCGGGCGGCGAGAGTTTGGGCGTTTCGCCCGCCCATTCGCCCGAGGAACACGTTGAGCTTTACGAATCGCCGCTCGAGCCGTACACTGCAATGTGCTTCACCGGATCGGGGCTTATGGGGCGTGAAGTGCACAACATTCACAGCTCCGATTTCGTCATTTTCATCGGCGGCCGCAGCGGGACGCTCGGCGAATTCTGCATCGCCTACGACGAAGGAAAACTCATCGGCGTCGTAACCAACTCCGGCGGATTGTCGGATCATTTCGACGGGATCGCCGCGCTCTTCAACAAGTCGACCGGCGCGACGTTGATCGATGACGACGACCCCGAACGATTGGTCGCGCGCTGCGCCGATCGCTTTATTTCCGAACGCCGCCCGAGCGCCGTTGCATTCGAGCCGCCGGCACGTGGCTGAGCTCACCTTCGTCGGCGCCGCCGGAACGGTCACCGGCAGCAAGCATCTGCTCTCGCTCGACGGTCGGCGTGCCTTCATAGACTGCGGACTTTTCCAAGGGACGCGCGATATCGAGGCACTCAACCACGAGCCGCTGCCCGTAACGCCGGAAGATCTCGACGCGATCGCCCTCACGCACGGACATCTCGATCACGTCGGCTATTTGCCGAAGATCGTCCGCGACGGATTCCGCGGCCCGATCTATTGCACGCCCGCAACGGCGGACGTCGCGGCAATCGTGATGGAGGATGCCGCCGGCCTGCAATGTCATTTGCAGGACCGCGGATTTCACCGCGAACGCTGCCACGGCTTGGCGCCGTTCTTTACCGACGCCGACGTAAAACAAGCGCTATCGCAGATCAAGACCGTGCCAGTCGAAACCGATTTTTCGTTTTGCGGCGCAACCGCCCGGTATCACGGCGTCGGGCATATCATCGGCGCCGCCTATCTGGGCGTTGCATTCGATGGACGCAAGCTCATCTTTTCCGGCGACGTCGGCCGCTATAATACCGCGCTCTTAAACGATCCAACGCCGCTTGAAGGCGCGGACACCGTCGTCTGCGAGGCGACGTACGGCGACCGCCAACATCCGCCGGATTCGCCGGCGATGTTCGAAAAAGCGCTGCTCGACGGTATCGAACGCGGCGGCCCGATTTTGATTCCGAGCTTCGCGGTAGAGCGCTCGCAGGATATTCTCTTCTCGATCGGGTCGCTGCAACGATCGAACGCTCGCATCGCATCGGTACCGGTTCATCTCGACAGTCCAATGGCGATCAAAGTCGACGCAGTCTTTGCCCACTACGGCGACGCGCACAAGCCGCTGCCGGGCGGCGCCGATGCGCCGTTTGGCTGCCGGAACCTGACGGTTCACGTTTCGTCCGAAGAGTCGAAGGCCATCAACGAGATTCGCGGCCCGGCGATCGTGATCGCCGCCAGCGGAATGGCGACCGGCGGCCGCATCCTGCATCACTTGCACCGTAACCTTACGAATCCGCGCGCGACGGTGATCTTTCCCGGCTATTTGGTGCACGGGACGCTCGGGCGCATCATCGCCGACGGGGTTACGCCCGTTCGCATCTTCGGCGACGATCTCGAGGTGCGCGCAACGATTCTGCATCTTTCGGGATTCAGCGCGCATGCCGGCCAAGACGAGTTGCTGCGCTGGCTCGGCACGCTGCAATCGAAGCCGGCTTCGGTCTATCTCGTGCACGCCGAGCGCACCGCGGCGAATGTTTTTGCCGAAGTTCTCAAAGGCCGCTTGGGATTCAATGCCGCCGTCGCGCAGCGCGGCGTGACCGTTCAGGTTTAAGGCGTAAATCGTTCCTTCCGCACGTCAGTTTTTATTCGGTGCGAGGAACAAGCGACCATGCGGATAGTCAAAGACGTAATCGAAATGCTTGAGAAAATCGAACCCAACGAGCATGTCGGCGCCAAAGTTGTCCAGGCAGACCGATTGTCCGGAGTACGTGATCGGGCCGACCTGCAGAGTCCGGATGTTGCCGCAGACTGGGCTGCCCAAGCGAAGATCGTGTTTGCGTGCGAGATCGTAGCTCAAGAACGCGACGCCGGGATTGCCCGTATCGAGAATTGCTTCCACCTGTACGGATGAATTCACCGTCATCGGAATGGCGGGAATGTGTCTTGAAAGATCGACACGAAACGCGACGCCCGATGCGTCTGAGAGGCTCGTCGCAGGATCGAGCACCGTCAGGGTCGAGTTGTAAACGTTGAGCTTCACGACGGCTCCGGCGAAGAGGTCGTAACCCATCAAACCATCGTATCCTTCGCGATCGAGTCCGCGATAGTCGTGTGCTCGAAAGTCCTCCGAATCGACGAACACGTTATGCAGCGTCGAACCGCCCACGCCGATCGTGGCGACGCGGCGGGTGTGGTTGCGCACCGTTCCGTAAAACGTCGACGCCTCACCGGGTCCCCCTACGACGGTTGCTCCGGCTCGTTGCGCGAACTGATCGTCGAGTACGATTGCGGTCGCACCGGTATCGAGAATGAAACGTCCTTTGACGCCGTTCACGGTTGCTTCGATCAAAATGCGGTTCTTGTGCAGCGAGATCGGAACGGGCTTCGCGTCGCCGAAAGTCCAGCTCGCCGTCGGCGCGGGCGGATGGAGATCTGCATCGCTCACCGGCGCGTTCGGCTCGAAGCTGCGGTAGGTGTGGATCGCCGGATCGTTACCCATCCGGTATGCCGTGATCATTTTCTTCCCGGGCATCAGTTCGCCGTAGGCAACGACGTGGAGGACTTTTTCGTACGGACCGCCGGGATCGACGACCGCTTGAACGTAGGCGCCGGTCGCCGGATCCTCGTAGAGATCGATTGCATCGGCGTTTTTCAGCGTCACACGCACGATTGCGAGCGTCTTTCCTGCGATTGTCGTTTCGCCGCGGTACGTCGCGGGAAGCTCGGTCGTGCCTTCCAAACCCAGCACCGCTGACGACGCGAGATATCCACCATACCCGCCGTAGACCGGCGTCGTAAATCCGTTATAATCCGAGCTCCAAAAGATGCTCCCGGTAAAGCCGGTATGCTCCGTGACGCCTCCGTGTGCGATCATCGTATAGGTATTGTGGGCCAGCAGACCGCGCGTTAATGAGACGAACGAGATCGTCCGTTCGCCCTTCTCATTCGTCACGTCGCCGGTAATACGCAGGCTGCGCAACGTGCCGTCGCCGAACTCCCAACCTACGTACGCGCGATGTTTCGCTAGAAGCGCCGCGGCTTGCGCGTCACCGCCCGGCGGCTGAGCCGATACGGCGGCGAGCACGGTGCCGGCCAGAAGCGTGAGAACCAATACAAGCGCCACGCGCGGCATGCTCCTTGTGTTCCATCACGGCAACCGGCATCACTCTTCGGTCGCGTCGTACTGGAGCATTCCGCTCGGCAGCACGCGCGCGCCGGGCGTCGGACGATGGGGCTGCAAGGCGCCGGTGTGCATGAGGTGAGCTACCTCCACGCCATGAAGCAACACAAGCGCATCGGCGATGAGCCGGCGGTGGCAGCGCCACCAGAGCGTCTCTGAACACATGATCGCCGTCGAGTCGTTCGCAGCATCGGTCAATAGAGCGTCGAGCGCCGCTGCGAACTCGCGCGTCTGCATATAATCGGCATAGCCGCGAAATGCCGCGTGCCGCAACGCGACGTTCGGACTCTCGGGCCGCATCTTGCGAAAACCGCCGAGCGCGGGTCGCCACTGGTACGATGCGGCGGCAAGATCGGGCACCCAGCACGCCATGCGCTCGCTCCACACGTGCGGATGCGCGCGGCTCTTGGGGACGCTCCGCACGTCGGCGACGCTCCGAATGCCCGCAGCACGGATCAGGGCGGCAAGCTCGATCTCACCTGCAGTTCCGTGTCCGAAGGTAAGAATGCGCATGTGCAATTAGGCGGCTAGTTGGGTAAAATGGGTGTTGCCAGTAATTATTGGCATCTTCATGCGGACACTACGACGGACTGCGCGGCGGGAGCTTCTTCGCTCGCAAAGGCTCGGTGAAGAGTTTCGGATGATCGCCGAAGCGATGCCGCAGCTCGTCTGGACGGCGAAACCGGACGGCACGATCGATTATCTGAACCGCCGTTGGGTCGAATATACGGGCATCGACGTTGACGACCTTCACGACGCTTC
>JAMXLK010000047.1 GCA_024281075.1 Vulcanimicrobiia bacterium | reverse complement strand
GTTGGCGCTTAGGCTCGAGCGTCATGTCCATTCCGGTCGGAACGTGCGGATTGACTCGTTCTTCTTCGCTGACCACTTCGACGTGCAACTGGTCGTGGCGCGCGTCGTAAGTTGCCTGATAGTGGTTCGACTTGGCGACGCCGCGCTCGTTGACGTCGATTGCAATCGTGTACGAAACGTACGGCGGATATTGTTGAGATGCCCAGACGAAGCGCGCATGCGAGTAGATCTGATTTGGATCGGGAGCGGCTGGGAGGGGCCCAACGTTACCGAGGGCTAGCAAGGCGAGCACGATCCCAAAAGTAACCTGTTTCACGACTCTCTGTATTGTACGTCGTTACTGTCGCCGGCACCCGTGCGGGTCCCGCCGCATCGCAAATAGAGGTTTTCCGTCCTACTCGTTGTCGGGAATGCGATAATCCGGCGGCTGCTGCAAGAAATAGTGCGCGTCGAGCGTGGTCGGAATGATCTTGAATTTTCGCGGAGGCTGATTGAAGTCGAAGGCGTCGGCCTCGGGTGAATTCGCACGCGCGTCGCTAACCGCGAGCTGCGCCAGACCGAATTGATCTTCGACGAATTTCAAGATGCTGCCGTGCTCGTAGTGAACGTGCGAGACGTAACCTTTCTTCGCGTACGGCGAAACGATCAGCATCGGAAGCCTAAAGCCTAAGCCGTCGTAGTCGACGTAGGCCGGCGGTTCGGGATCGTACCAGCCGCCGTAGTCGTCCCAAAAGATAAAGATTGCCGATGAATCCCAATACTTCGATTCGCCAATGATGTTGACGACCGACGCGACCCAATCGGGCCCGGTTTTTGATTTGAAGCCGGCGTGGTCCGAGTTCGCCCCGGTCGGCGTAACCCACGACACGGTCCGCAGCTGACCGTCGCCTACGTCCTTCAGAATCTGGGACGGCGGACTCCTCATGTCTTTCTTCCAGTCCGAACCGTCGTAAATATGCTTGATGACTTGGTAGCCGTTCCAGCGGCTCGAGTAGCCTGAGCTCGTTTCCGCGTAGTAGGCCCACGAGATCCCGCCCGCGTCCAGCTCGTCACCGAGCGTCGTGGCGTCCCAACAAACTTCTTCGGTTCCGTCCGGAATTTGCCGCTGTGGTCCGACTTTCCAGATATGGTCTCCGGGACCGCCCCGGCAGCCCCATGCGCCATGTGGGTAATTTACCGACGACTCGGCTTGCCCCGCGATGATGTACTGATGCGAGACGAAGCTGCTACCATCGAAATTGGATGAGTACATTTGATCCGCCAAAACGTACTGTCTGGCGATCGCCCAATACGGTTTGATTTCGGCGCGCGGTACGTACGCGTACTGCGGATACTTCGTCGGACAGTGGCTCTTGCAGCCGACTGACTCGTTGTTAAAACCGTTCATCCGGCAGTCCGTGCCGCGGATGCTTCCGGTGCCGTTGCAGGACGAGAAGAATGCCGCCGAGTTGTGTTCGATGTCCCACGTCGTCGCTAGGCCGATCGCTTTCAGCCTGACCTTGTGGCCGGAGGTGTTGTAACCCCACTCACGCGTCTTCGCGCCTGGATAGCCGGCGAACAGATTGTTGAAAGAACGATTCTCTTGAATGATGATAACGACATGCTGAATTTTCCCGGCGCTGGCGGGTCGGAACGGCGTGAGCGGGCGGGCAGCGTTTGTAAACGCGCCGCTTCCACCACAAGCGGAAAGAATCGTGCAAACCAGCGCGATCAAAATTGCATCGGCGCACGCATTCCGCATGGCATCGCTTTTTTGCCGAACGCACGTTGAGACCTATGGCAGCAGAATAAGCACGGAGGCCGCACTACCGGCCGGTCGATTGTCAGGCCTAGCCTCGGACTCGATGCGAACGTTAATTTGTAATGGGCGGCCGGGGGTTCGAGCGGCACCATAGCAAATTAGCAACGAAGTCGAATTGCGCAAGGAGGCAAAGCCAAATAACAATGTCGATTGCCAAGCGTTACGCTCTCGGAATCTTCGTCATCGTCGCAACTCTTGCCGGCTGCGGCGAAAGACAGATCGAAGGCTCGAAGACGCTAACGCCCGCCGTCCATAGTCGAGCGCATCAAGCGGTGCGGCAGCCGACGCCGATCACGCACATCGTCGTCATCGTGCAGGAGAATCGGTCGGTCGACAATCTCTTCCAACTGCTCCCTAACGCCGACACGCAACGGTGGGGGCTCAATTCCTACAATCAAAAAGTTCTGTTACAGCCGGTGTCGCTGACCGCGCCGTACGACATACAGCACAATCATTACCCTGCGTGGAAGACCGAATACAACGGTGGCGCGATGAACGGATTCAATCTCGACCCTTCGAATTGCGTGAAGCCTCGCCGCTGTCCGCCGCCCGCTCTCAGGGCGTACGGTTTCGTGCCGCCGGCCGACGTCAAGCCGTATTATTTGATGGCCGAAACGTACACGTTCGCCGACCAGATGTTCGAAACGAATCAGGGTCCGAGCTTTCCGGCGCATCAGTATATCGTCAGCGGGACTTCAACCACATACGACGGCTCGCGCTTGCGCGCATCCGAAGACGTCGGTAATGGCTTTGGCGGATGCGACTCGCCTCCCGGCAGCCGCGTACCGGTGATTAATCGTGAAGGCTACGAGAACCGTCGGGTCTTCCCGTGTTTCTACCGCCAATCCATCTTTACGCTGCTCGATGCCGCGGGCATAAGCTGGAAATATTATCAAGCCCACACCGGCGCACATATTATTAATGCGGTCGATGCGCTCAAGCCGATATGGCAGAATAAGCAAGAGTATAAGGCGAACGTCATCGTTCCGTCGTCTCAAGTGCTCAAGGATATTGCGGGCGGCAATCTTGCGTCAGTAGTGTTCGTGACGCCGACGACCGCGGCATCCGATCACCCGGGTGACAACAACGGCACCGGACCTTCGTGGGTTTCCTCGATCGTCAATGCCGTCGGCCAGAGCCCGTATTGGAATAACAGCGCAGTCATCGTAATTTGGGACGACTGGGGAGGCTGGTACGACCACGTAACGCCGAATGTGCGGAACTCGTACGAGCTTGGCTTTCGCGTGCCGATGATCGTTATCTCGCCGTACGCCAAAAGGGGCTACGTCTCGCACGTGCCGTATGAGTTCGGCAGCATCCTCAAGTTCGTAGAAGAGACTTTTGGTTTAGGTGCGCTCGGAACGACTGATACCGCCGCAAACGATCTTTCAGATTGCTTCACCTTCCCGTCGAAGCCGAGGGCGTTCAAGCCTATCCCGGCGACGTATCCAGCCAGCTATTTTCTACGGCAGCCGCCGGACCCACGCGATATCGACGATTAAGTTTCTTCCGTTTATTATGATTTCTTTCGGGTAGAGTTCTCTCCGGACACGAGAGGACGGCAGGGAAGGGACCAAGAGCAAACGTCTTGGTCCTTTTCCGTTTCTGCCGTGACGAATCGCCATCAAGTAAGTTCGAAGATCCGCGCGCTCTGCGGCAGTACTGCTGCGAGTTTCGCGTAAACGGAAATGAAGCCATCGTCAGAGAAGGTCGGCGGTAGCCAGCGGAGTCAAACTTGAGGAGGTAAGGCGAAGCTATGAAGATCGAAAACCTTTCTGACGATGCACTGAAGGTCACGATGCCGGCAAAGCTCGCCGCTGAGGACGTGGCGCAATTGGCTGGGCAGTTGGATAGGCTCATCGCACAACGCGGTCACATAAGATTACTGATCGACTTAACGAAATTCGGTGGTTGGGAGAACTTGGAAGCCATGGGCGCGCACCTCGACCAACTCAAGTTGATGCCGGAGCGCGCGCGGCATATCGAGCGGATCGCGGTCATCATCGGATACCCGTGGCAACAGCAGTTCTTGCAAATGTTGCGCAGCGTGATGCCGACGCAAGTTCAGGCATTTGAAGCCAACGAAGAAGCCGCAGCGGCGCAGTGGCTCCTTCAAGGCGCGGGATCCTAGGCTCGAAATCTAGTCTTGCTCTTTGGCTGCGGCGCTCGGCTTCACGTTCGGGTTGTGTTCGGCGAACGCGCCTAGCGGATTCGGTACGAGCCAGACTTGCAAATCCCAAATCGCGGGAAAGCTGAAGACGAAGGCAACATCACTCGCGCTTTGCGGTTTGGGGATACCGAGCCGGCTCCAGCGTTCCATCTTGCTGAACTTATAGATGTCGGCCGCCGTTGGGCGATCGACGGAACCGCCGACGCTCGCCATCGTCTTTGGGCCGACGGCGCCAAACTGAACGCCCGAAGGCGTTTTGATTCCAAAGTGGACGTGTGCCGGTGAAAAGTCGATCCAGCGTGACGGCGACACGCCCCACAGCGCCGGACGGCTCGGCGAGCTGCTTTGCAGCACGGAAAAATCCGCGCCGATTAAACGTCCGCTGACGTCGTACCATAACTGGCTCGGACGCGTCGGGTCGCTCTGCCACTGATTCGTGTTCACCCAGCTGATGGCGCCGGTCTGATCCTCGTCGGTGTAGCGAAAGAAACCCGCGGCCGACGCCTGCGCCGTCGTCGCAAAACGATGTTGCAGATCGTTGGTGACCTGCGCGACGAAGCGCACTTCGGTTGCGCTCTCCGGCGGCGCGTGCGTCGGAACCGGAGTCGGGGTCGGAGCCGGCGTCGGGGCGGCCGCGGCGACGGCGGCCGGCATCCCCAAAGTCAAAGCTAAAACAAAGGCGGACCGACAAAAATAACGATTCATGACGAAGGCGATTCGCTTCGCGCCGACGCCGTCCTAGCGCAGGTATGCCGGTGCGGTCTGCAAACTGCCGCGGCCGGCGCGCCACAGTGCGTATTGAAGCGGCTGCGCGGCGTTCATCGACGCGGCTCCGGTCTCTCCTCCCGCGCTGAGCGCAACGACACAATACTGTCCGCGCGTAACGTCGGGCGCCGTCTTTGCCATAAATCGCATCAGCTGATCGCACGCCTCTTGCGGGTGCGCGCCTTCCGCCATGCGCGCGACAATGTACGCCGAGCTGCAGTAATTCGTCATCACGTCGCCGTTGCCGGTGGCGCATGCCGCTCCCGCGGAATCGTCGGCGTAGTAACCGCAGCCGACGAGCGGCGAGTCGGCCACGCGTCCCGGAATCTTCCACGCGAGACCGCTCGTCGAGCAGCCCGCGACGACATGGCCGTTTCCGTCCGTCGCCAGCATGCCGATCGTGTCGTGATGATCCTTATCGATCCAAAACGTCTGATGGTTCGGCGTGTTTTTCCACTTCAGCCAGGCTTCGAGGCTCTTGGGCGTGAGCAGCTGCATCGGCTCGAATCCCATCGCAATCGCAAATTGCAGTGCGCCTTCGCCTGCCATCGTGGTGTGCCGCGTTTTTTCCATGACGAGACGCGCAACCGAGATCGGGTTTTTGATCTTGTGCAAATTACAGACGGAGCCGGCGCGATGCGTGGTCCCGTTCATGACGCCGGCGTCGAGTTCGACCTCACCCTGTGCGTTCGGCAATCCGCCGTAGCCAACCGTGTCGACGTTGGGGTCGTCTTCGATAGCGTTGATGCCTTTCTCAACGGCGTCCAATAGCGAGCCGCCGGCGCCCAAGACTTCGGCCGCGCGCGCGTTCGCGGGAATGCCCCATTTCCACGTCGAGATGAAAACGGCGCCGCTCGTTTGTGCGGCGCCGGCCGGTGAGCCGGCTGCCAGCGCGGCACCGGCCGCACCGGCGCTAACGATAAAGCTTCGGCGGTCAAGCGGTTCCATGCACGCGGTTTCCGTTACCGTGCGCCGCGTTCCTCGATATTATTTATTGCTGCCCATTGCGGGTAACCATCAGCACAGGAGGTAGAGAGCATGCAGACTGCACGCGAAATCATGAGCCCGAATGTCGAAGTCATTAAAGAGAACGAAACCGTGGCGCAGGCGGCCAAGCGTCTCGCGGAGCTTGGCGTTGGAGCGATGCCGATCTGCGACGGCGATCGTCTACAAGGGATGATTACCGACCGCGACATCGTCACGAAAGTCGTGGCACGCGACAGAGATCCGAACAGCGTCAAGGCACGCGATCTCGAAACCGGCAAGCCGGTAACGATCGGCGCGGACGACTCGATCGAAGAAGCGTTGCAAACGATGGCTGCGCACAAAGTGCGACGGTTGCCGGTCATCGACGGCCATTCCCTGATCGGAATCCTAAGTCAGGCCGATCTCGCAAAAGCGTTGCCGCGCGAACGTGCCGGCGAACTAATCGCTACGATTTCGGAGTAACCGTTCCGATACAATAGCGCGCAAAGGAATCGCGCACTGGAGAGCCAATCCCGCGTTCCCCCAAACAATCACGTTTAAATCGCGGGAGGGACTCCAATTGCAACTCGAACCTTATCTGTTCTTTAAGGGAAACTGCGAGGAAGCCTTAAACTTCTATAAAGATATTTTCGGCGGTGAAATTGAAGGGCTGTCGCGGTGGAAAGATATGCCCGAAGGTAGCGAAGGGCCGCCGGTAACGGCTGAAACGGCCAACCGAGTCATGCACGCCAGCTTTAGAGCTCCGGGGATTGCGTTCATGGCCTCCGATGCTACGCCGGATAAGACCTACGGCGAAGGGCCAATGTCGTTGTCGCTTGGCACGAGCGACGTCGCCGAAGCGGAGCGCGTCTTCAATAAGCTAGCTGCAGGTGGAAACGTCGAGATGCCGTTGGCCGATATGTTTTGGGGAGCGAAATTCGGAATGCTCACCGACAAGTTTGGGATTGACTGGATGATTAACTGTTCCACCGGGTAGGTCCCGAAACACAACCGCGGCGGTCGGCGTACCTGCAGTATGATTGCAGTCAACGTGCGCCCCGCCGCGGAGGTTTCGCTCTTAAGGCTTTACGCGTTACGGGCGCTGTTTTTGCTCATCGCAGTCGGAGAGGGCATTCAGATTTGGCCGGCGATACTGCACCAAGCGAAGCCGTGGGATTTTTGGCATGGCGTCGGCATGAGCTTTTTGGGTGCCTTAACCGCGCTCTCGCTGCTCGGCGTTCGCTATCCGGTCAGAATGTTGCCGCTCATGATGTTCGAGTTTACGTGGAAGCTGATCTGGGCGCTGGCGGTGTGGCTTCCATTCTGGCTGACTCACGGTACCGACGCGGACGTCACCGAGAATGCTTTTCCGATCCTTCTCGGCGTGGTTCTCGTTCCGCTCGTTCTGCCTTGGGGTTATATCTGGAGAAGCTACGTAACGGCTTCGGCGGATCGCTGGAAGTAAAATCCGGCTGCCGGCGGATAAAGGCGTGCTATCTCCAGACGAAGGTCACGAGGCCGTTGCCCTTCGTTCCGCGCCCGATCCGTAGATGGACGTTGGTTGCGTTGGGCTCAACGTAGGACGAACCACCGCCCGCGCCGCCGCCTGCGCTGCCGTCGCCGTTAACGTTGCAGCAGCCGCCGCTTCCGCCGCCGCCACCACCGTAGTAGCCGCCGCCGCCACCGCCGCCATTACCGGAACACCCGGTTGCTCCGTCGCCGCCGTTGCCCAAGGCACCCTTCTTGCCAGAACTGCCCTTGCAGGGCTGACCGCCGTTGCTGCTGGACCCTTGGGGTCCCCCGGTACCGCCCACACCGCCGGCTTGTTGCGTGCCGCCGGCGCCTCCGTTGCCGCCGTTGCAATACCCGTAGCTTCCGGGACCACCCTTCCCGGCGCCGCCTAGGCCGCCGCCCCCGCCATAGCACCAGTAATATGAACCGTTTTTCTTAAAGAATTGGA
>JAMXLK010000046.1 GCA_024281075.1 Vulcanimicrobiia bacterium | reverse complement strand
ACGTTCGAAATCGCTCTTACGCAGATACACCTCGCCGCGCGCTTCAATGAACGCCGGCGCGCGCCCAGCGGCGCGTAGTCGCAAAGGGATCGTCTTGACCGTGCGCAGATTTGCCGTGACGTCCTCGCCGATGCGGCCGTCGCCCCGCGTGCCGCCGCGCGTGAGAGAACCGTCGCGATAATCGAGCGCGATCGCCAGTCCGTCGATCTTGAGCTCGCAAACGTATGCGACGACGCCGGTGCCGGCGACTTTACGCGCGCGCTCGTCGAAGGCGCGCAGCTCGTCCGGCGTGACGGCGTTCGCTAAGCTCAGCATCGGACGCGCGTGCTCGAACGGAGCGAAACGCTCCGAGGCAACCGCGCCGACGCGCTGCGTCGGCGAATCGGGTGTGCGCAGTTCGGGATGCGCATCTTCGAGCTCGATCAGTTCGCGCAGGAGCGCGTCGAACTCCGCATCGGTGATCTGCGGATCGTCGAGCACGTAGTAGCGATAGTTCGCCTCTTCGATCTGCTCGCGAAGCGATTCGGCTCGGGAAGCCAGGCTCATCGTGGGTCTAGGCTTCTACAGGGACCCTGCCACTCTCACCTAGATCGCGCAGCGCAAACAGATTCTCGCGTTCCAGCCGGTCCAACTCGGCATCGTCGGGGCGGTGATGACCGACCGCGCGTTCGTCCCGAAGCACCGGCACGAGATAGGCGCCGGTGTAGGACCGCTCGTTACGCGCGACTTCTTCAGGGGTACCGGTCGCGATAACGGTGCCGCCGCGATCGCCGCCTTCCGGGCCGAGATCCACGAGATGGTCGGCGGTCTTGATGACGTCGAGATTATGCTCGATGACCAGCACCGTGTTTCCGAGCTTCACGAGGCGCTCCAGTACTTCGAGCAGCTTATGGATGTCGGCAAAATGCAGTCCCGTCGTCGGCTCGTCCAAAACGTAAAAGGTTCGCCCGGTCGAGCGGCGTGAGAGTTCCGTCGCGAGCTTCACGCGCTGCGCCTCACCGCCCGAGAGCGTCGTCGCCGGCTGGCCCATCTTGATGTAACCCAAGCCCACGTCGCAGATCGTCTGCAGCTTGCCGCGGATCCGCGGGATCGCACTGAAGAATTCGGACGCCTCGTCCACTCGCATCTCGAGCACGTCGGCAATCGTTTTTCCTTTGTATTTTACTTCGAGCGTCTGCGCGTTATAACGCTTACCTTTGCAGACCTCGCACGGTACGTAGACGTCCGGAAGGAAGTGCATCTCGATCTTGATGATGCCGTCGCCCTGACACGCTTCGCAGCGTCCGCCTTTGACGTTGAAGGAGAAGCGCCCGGGCGTATAGCCGCGCATTCGCGCTTCGGGGACGAGCGAGAAGAGCTCGCGGATATGATCGAACGTGCCCGTGTAGGTTGCGGGATTGCTGCGCGGCGTACGTCCGATCGGAGACTGATCGATCACGACCAGTTTGTCGAGCTGCCCGGCTCCTTTGACGGTGCCGTACGTCCCGCCCGGCGGCTGTTTGTGCAGATGTTGGTTGAGGGCCCGCACGAGCACTTCGTTCACGAGTGTCGACTTTCCGCTGCCGCTCACGCCCGTTACCGCGGTGAATGCGCCGATCGGGATGCGAACGTCCACGCCGTGCAAATTGTTTGCCGTGGCATTACGAATTTCGATCCAGCCGCGCGGCTGCCGGCGCCGCCGTGGAATCGGGATGAACTTGCGTCCGGACAAATACGCGCCGGTCTCGGACGCCGGATTCGCGATCACGTCGTCGAGCGTTCCGCAGGTCAGGATCTCGCCGCCCTCGGCACCGGCACCGGGACCGATATCGACCACGACGTCCGCCGTACGCATGGTGTCCTCATCGTGCTCGATCACGATGAGCGTGTTGCCGAGGTCGCGCAGCGTCTTGAGCGTTGCCAAGAGCCGATCGTTATCGCGCTGATGCAGCCCGATCGACGGCTCGTCCAAGATGTAAAGCACGCCGACGAGCGCGCTGCCGATCTGCGTGGCGAGTCGAATTCGCTGCGACTCGCCGCCTGCGAGCGTCGTGGCCGAGCGAGACAACGTCAAATAGTTCAAACCGACGTTGGTCAAGAAACCGAGTCGCGCGCGGATCTCTTTGACGATCTGATGCGCGATCTGTTCCTGCCGCGGCCGCAGCGTCAGCTCGCGAAAGAAAAGTTCGAGTTTTTCGATGGACATGCGCGTCAAATCGTCGATGTTGCGATCGCCCACGGTCACGGCCAGCGCTTCGGGCTTCAGACGGGCACCGCCGCACGACGGGCACGTCGAGGCCGACATGAACTTCTCGATCTCTTCTTTGACGTACTCGCTCGAAGTCTCACCGTACCGCCGCTGCAGATTGTTCACGACGCCTTCGAACGAAGCGCGATACTCCCAGGTCTTGCCGCCGCGCGAAGTATATTCGAACGTCTGCTCGCGATCGGTTCCGTAGAGCACGATATCGAGCACCTCGTCGGAGAGCTGCTCGACCGGCGTCGTGGTCTTGGCGCGATACCGGCGCAGCACGCGTTCGAGCTGCTGCATGTAGTACGGATTCATCGACGGATATCGCCCGCTGCCGAGATTGCGGCTCCACGGAACGACCGCGCCGTCCGCGATGGATTTGCTGCGATCCGGAATCACTTTCCACGGGTCGATCTCGATCTTCTCGCCGAGGCCGCTGCACGCGGGACACGCGCCGTAGGGCGAGTTGAACGAAAACAGCCGCGGCGCCAGCTCTTCGAACGAGAGCCCGCAATAGACGCAGGCAAACGCCTCGCTGAACGTCAGTTCACGCTCGTCAACGAGCACCGTCGCGATGCCGTTGGAGAGCCGCAACGTCGTCTCCACCGAATCGGCGAGCCGGCTTCGGATCTCCGGCTTGATCACCAACCGGTCGACGATCACTTCGATCGTATGTTTGCGCTTTTTGTCGAGGACGATCTTCTCCCGGAGCTCTTTCGTTTCGCCGTCGACGCGCACGCGCGTGAAGCCCTCCTTGGCGATCTCCTCAAAAAGCTTCGCGTACTCTCCTTTGCGCCCGCGCACCAATGGGGCGAGCAGCACGATGCGCGTGCCTTCGGGCAGCTCGGCGATGGCGTCGACGATTTGCTCGCTCGACTGCGTGCTGATCTCGCGGCCGCACTTGTAACAATGCGGCGTACCGACTCGCGCGAAGAGCAGGCGCAGATAATCGTAGATTTCCGTAACCGTGCCGACGGTCGAGCGCGGATTGCGCGACGTCGATTTTTGATCGATCGAGATTGCGGGCGAGAGCCCCTCGATGTAGTCGACGTCGGGCTTTTCCATTTGTCCTAGGAATTGGCGCGCATACGAAGAGAGCGACTCGACGTAGCGGCGTTGCCCTTCGGCATAGATCGTGTCGAACGCAAGCGACGATTTGCCGGAGCCCGAGAGTCCGGTTACGACGATCAATTGATTGCGCGGCAGAACGAGATCGACGTTCTTGAGATTGTGTTCGCGCGCGCCCTTGATGACGATCGAGTCGAGGGACATATCAGCCCAGCTAAGAAACCCCCGCCGGCTCGAGAAGTATGCGCCCTGCTTCGGCAATCGAGCTGCAGGTCGCATCGGGCGGCACCGCGCCGGGCGGCAGCTCTTCGTCGCGCACGTTGAGCCAGATCGCAAAGAGCCCGGCCTCCATCGCCCCGCGGATGTCGCGGTCGTAGCGATCGCCGACCATCGCCGCGTGCGCCGGCGCCCCGCCGAGCGTTCTGCAGGCATGCGCGAAGAGCAGCGGATCGGGCTTGACCATGCCGACTTCGTCGGAGAGAAAGATTGCGTCGAAGTACTCGCTGATTTGCAGCAGCGCGATCTTCTCGCGGTGCGTTTCCGAAAGGCCGTTGGTCACGATGCCGAGCTTCATGCCTCGCTCGCGCAGCGATCGCAAAACGTCGATCGCGCCCGGAAAGAGCGTGAAGTACTTCGCGCGGTACGCATTGTAACGTTCGGCACTGCGCCGCGCGACCGACCAGTCGTCCACGCCGACGCTTTCGAGCGCCGTCTGCCACATGCCGGCCCGGATACTCGCGAGCTTTACCTTCAAATCGTCAGCCGAGAGCCGGTGCCAAAAGCCTTCCGCTTCGGCGATGTACGCCGCCTTGAGCGCCAGCGCGTCGATTCCGTGTTCCGCCGCCACTTCGCGTGCGACTTCTTCGGCCGCGTTGTGATATGCGTACGTATCGTCGTGCAGCGTGTCGTCCAAATCAAACAACACGACGTTGAGCTCTCGCAACGGAAATCGAAAAATTAGCGGGGAGTGCCTAAACCCAGCGTCGTGACCTTGCCGTCGCCGTTGACGCCGTAGAGAAAGTCGAGGCTCTGGCCGTTTTTGAACTTCACGAGGTAGATCGCCCACGAGACGCCGCCCTGCGAGCCCGCCTGCTGCTGCACGAAGCTGACCGGTGTTCCCAGACTGCCGATCATGCGTTGCGCGTTGGAGATGGTCGCGCTGTTGAGGCCCGCGCTAGCACCTCCCGGCGCAAGCTCGTCGCGATTCACGCTGCCTGCTTGGAGCTCGTCGAAGAAATGCCGTGCGCGGCCCAGCATCGCCGGGTCCGGCTTCGCGGTCGCCGTTGCGGCGGAGGGCGGCGGAAGCGCCCCCGGCGGGGGATACTCCTGCGCGGCACCCGGGAGCGCCGCGCCGGTTAGCGCGAGCGTGAGAGCAAACGAGCCGATGAGAATTCGAGTCATAAAAAACCTCTTCCAATCTCTATACTTCTACTGAATGTCGGGCAGACGCTGCTGTAAATATACCCAACCGTCGTTGGAGATGCGGACGGAACCCGAAAACGGCGTAGAAAACTCGAGAATCACGATAAATAAAATTCCGATGAGGCCGACCAAAATTGCCGTCATCAGCAGCTGCGCCGGGCGGTTTTCGACACCGAAGATATAGCAGAAGGCGACCATGGCCAACGCACCTGCAATCAGCGCAAACCATAGCACCGAAGGGACGGCCGGCACCGCCATGATCAAGCGCGAGCGCCGCGCGTCGAAGAGTCGCTCTGCCGTCGCAATCGCCGCTTGCTGGGCGGCGAACTCTTTGAAATTCGCAGGGCTGAAGGTATCGACGGTATACGCAACCGCTTCGAGTTTCACCGACCCGGCGGCAGGCATGCGTACTCCTCGGTTCATCGCGGGCCATTCGATCTCGGCAACGATATCGGCATACGAGCGCAGATTGGCTCGAATCCGGCTCCGGAGCGGTTCCGGGTAGGCGTCGACGTTGTGGTAGAGATTGCCGACGGCGTCGACCTCGGCTTCGACGTTTGCGACGGCAGCATCGTACTTTTGCCAAACGACGACGACGACGAATCCCAACACGACCGCGTACAGCACGCCGACGGCCGAAAAAAGATACCCCGCCACGTCGTTGTGCCGGCGAAGCACCTCGCTTCGCAGCCGCCGCTGCAGTACTGCGTGCAGAACGACGAACACCGCGACGACGCCGAGGACCACCAACGATTCCTCGATCAGATCGGGAACGCTGACGATCGTATGCGTCAGATTTTCAATCGGCGCCAGTATGCCCACGGGGACGACTTAGGCAATCCCCGGCGATATCTCTGCTTACGGCGTCGTCGTCGGCTCGAGCAGCTCCGCGAGCGCCTTGTCAAAAATCTTCGGCGCCTTTCCTCCAAAGAGTATCGACTCGTTGCCCCCGATCTGTTTGCGAAGCTCGATCAGCTCGTCGCGTAAGGCGGCGGCTTTCTCGAACTCCAAACCGGCTGCCGCGTCGCGCATCTTGCGCTCGAGGTCGCGCGCCATTTTCGTCGCGACGTCGCGCGGCAAACGCTCCAGACGCAGCTTCGCCGTATTCTCTTCCGTTGCGCCCACCATGCTTAGAATATCGTGGATTTCTTTGCGCACGGATTTCGGTTCGATTCCGTGCTCGCGGTTGAACTGCAGCTGCATCTCGCGGCGGCGGCGGGTCTCGCCGATCGCACGCGCCATCGACTCGGTAACGACGTCGGCATACATGATGACTTTGCCGTCCACGTTGCGCGAAGCCCGCCCGATGGTCTGGATCAGCGACGTGCCGCTGCGCAGATATCCCTCCTTGTCGGCGTCTAGAATGCCGACGAGCGATACCTCCGGCAGATCCAGGCCTTCGCGCAGCAAATTGATGCCCACGAGCACGTCGAAGACCCCGGCACGAAGATCCCGCAGAATGGCAACCCGCTCCAGCGTATCGATTTCGCTATGGAGATATCGCACTTTGAATCCGTTTTCGAGCAGAAAGTCGGTAAGATCTTCGGCCATCTTTTTGGTCAGCGTGGTGACCAAGACGCGCTCTTTGCGGGCCGCGCGTTGTGCGATCTCCTCCATCAGATCGTCGACTTGATTGCGCGTGGGGCGCACGTCGACTTCCGGATCGACCAAACCCGTCGGACGAATGATCATCTCGGCGACCTGCGTGCTGCGTTTGGTTTCGTACGCGCCCGGCGTCGCCGAGACGTAGATGACTTGATTGATATGTTCGTCGAATTCATCGTAGGTGAGAGGCCGGTTATCGAGGGCGCTCGGAAGCCGGAAGCCGTGCTCGACTAGGATCTCTTTGCGCGAGCGGTCGCCGGCATACATCCCATGGACCTGCGGCAACGTGACGTGCGACTCGTCGACGAAGAGCAGCCAATCCTTTGGAAAGAAGTCGATGAGGCACCACGGCGTCGAGCCGGGCTCGCGGCCGGTGAGATGGCGCGAATAATTCTCGATGCCGTTGCAGTAGCCGACCTCCCGCAACATATCGAGATCGTAGCGGGTTCGCATTTCCAGACGCTGCGCTTCCAGCAGTTTACCGTTACGTCGAAAATAGCCGAGCCGCTCCTCGAGCTCCGCCTCGATCGACACGATCGCACGCCGAAGTTTTTCTTCCGGCGTGATGAAATGCTTGGCGGGAAAGATCAAAAGCTCGCGCTTCTCTTCCACATATTCGCCGGTGAGCATGTTGACGACGTTGATCTTTTCGATTTCATCGCCGAAAAATTCGATGCGATGCACGAGCTCTTCATCGACACCGACGAATTCCAGGGTATCGCCGCGCACCCGGAAGGTACCGCGCACGAGATTCAAATCGTTGCGCCGGTACTGCATGTCCACGAGCTTGCGCAGCAGCACGTCGCGATCGATCGTATCCCCAATGTGGATGCGCGCCGACATTTCCATATAATCGGAGGGAGAGCCTAAGCCGAAAATGCACGAGACCGACGCGACGATCAGCGTGTCGGGCCGAGTCAAGAGCGACTGAGTGGCCGAGTGTCGCAGACGTTCGATTTCGTCGTTGATCGAGCTGTCTTTCTCGATATAGGTGTCGGTCGACGGTACGTACGCTTCGGGCTGATAGTAATCGAAGTAGGAGACAAAATATTCGACGGCGTCGCGCGGAAAGAATTCGCGGAATTCGGCGCAGAGCTGGGCAGCGAGCGTCTTGTTGTGACAGAGTACGAGCGTCGGTTTACGTACCAGCTCGATCGTTCGCGCCATTGCCATCGTCTTGCCGCTTCCCGTAACGCCCAGTAACGTCTGGGCGCGGTCGCCGCGGAGAACGCCGTCGGCAAGCTGCCGCGTCGCTTTCGGCTGGTCGCCGGCGAGCGCAAAGGGTGAAACGAGGGTGAACTGTTGAGCCACCTTCCTTGTAACAGGGTCCTAGGTCCGAACGATTCAGTCAGCGAACGAGCGGGCATGGCCCAGAATCCGCTGCTCTTCTGCGGCAACTCCAATCCGGAATTAGCTGAAGAGATCGCCAAGCGCCTGCACCTGCACGTCGGCAAGGCCGAGGTTTCTGAGTTCAAAAACGAAGAGACGCGGGTCGAGATCGGCGAGAACGTTCGCGGCTCCGAAGTCTTCGTCATCCAGTCGATCTGCCGCGCCCCCAACGGTAAGGGCGTCAACGATGCGGTGATGGAGCTGCTCTTGATGATCGATGCGCTTCGCCGCGCGTCGGCTGCACGCATTACCGCGGTCATTCCCTACTACGGATACGCAAAGCAAGATAAGAAGACCAAAGGGCGCGAGCCGATCTCCGCCAAGGTCATCGCCAACATCTTAAAAGTTGCCGGCGCGCGGCGCATCGTAACGATGGATTTGCACGCCGCTCAGATTCAAGGCTTCTTCGACATTCCGGTCGACAACTTGGTCGCGATGCCGGTGCTCTGCAACTACCTCAAAAAGGAAGGGCTTTGCGACGATAAAATCGTCGTCGTCTCGCCCGACGCGGGCGGCGTGCACCGCGCCGAGCTTTTTGCGAAACGTCTCAACAGTTCGCTCGCCATCGTTTTCAAGCGACGGCCGGTACCCGACGTTGCCGAGGTGACGGACATCGTCGGCGACGTGAAAGGCCGCGTCGCGGTGGTCGTCGACGACATGATTTCGACCGGCGGCACGCTCGCGAAAGCGGCCGAAGCGATCAAAGGGCGCGGCGCCACGCGAGTGTACACCGTCGCGACGCACGGCATCTTCGCTGCCGACGCAGTCGAAGTGCTGGAGAAGTCCGAGATCGAGCGCGTGCTCTTCACCAACACGATCCCGTTCCGAAACGGGACCCAACATCCCAAGTTCGTCCAATTATCGATCGCGCAAATTTTCGCCGATGCGATCCTCCGCATTACGACCAATCGGTCGGTCTCCGAGCTCTTCGAGGGCGAAGCCCTGGCCGATGCGCTCGTCGGCGCTCCGCCGGAGGCACTTGCGCCCGTCTAGGCGGTTCGTTTATAAAAGGAAACCATGGCTACCAAAGACTTTAAACTTGCCGTCGAGCAGCGCACCCGCCTCGGCACGACCGGCGCACAGAGCCTTCGCGCCGTCGGGAAGGTACCCGCGGTCCTCTACGGACACGGCGTTTCCCCCGAGCACTTGGCGCTCGATGCGCGTGCGTTTGAAGACCTGCTGCATCACGCCGGGCGCAACGCGATCATCACGCTGACGGATGGGCCGCGCAAACGCCAGACCGCGCTCGTACGCGAGATCGCGCGGCATCCCGTGTCGCGGCGCGTCGTGCATGCCGACCTGCAGCGCGTCACGGCCGACGAGACGATCGATGCACGGCTTGCGGTCGTCACCATCGGCGTTGCGGAAGGCGTTCGTAACGCGGGCGCCGTGATGGACGTCATTACGCACGAGCTCGAGATCGCCGGACCGGCAAACCAAATACCGGAGCATCTGGAAATCGACGTAACGCCGCTCGACATCCACCAACATATCACTGCGGGAGAAGTTCCGCTGCCGGACGGATTCCGTCTGCTCACCGCACCGGAGACGATCGTCGTCTCGATCGAACCGTCGAAGACGGCGCGCGATCTGGAAGAGGCGGCAGCGCCTGCAGAAGAAGTTGCCGAGCCGGAAGTCATCGGCGCCCAACCCGAAGCGGCCGCCCCCGAGGAGCAGTAAGTCCGCCTCGTTGTCGGCCTAGGCAACCCGGGTGTAGAATACGCCGCGACGCGGCACAACGTCGGCTTCATGATCGTCGACGAGGTGGCGCGGCGTTACGGAATCGCGAGCTGGAAGAAGAAAGACGGTGCGCAACAATCCGTGGACGCGCCGCATAACGTGATCTTCGTAAAGCCGGTTCAGTTTATGAACCTCTCCGGGACGCCGGTGCGTTTGATCGCAAGTTGGTATCGCACGCCGCCCGACGGCGTGCTCGTCGTCAGCGACGACATGGATCTTCCCTTTGGAAAACTTCGAATGCGGCCGTTCGGCGGCCACGGCGGTCACAACGGGCTGCGGTCGGTCATCGCGACGATCGGCGAAGGCTTTCCGCGCTTGCGGATCGGTCTGGGGCGTCCCGAGTTCGACGGTGCCGATCATGTCTTGAGCGAGTTCCGCGACGAAGAGCGTCGGGCGCTGCCCGCAGTCGTCGCCGCAGCCGCGGATGGAGTGGAACGATGGCTCGACGACGGTATCGAGGCGGCGATGCAGTTCGTCAATACGTGGGAACCGGCGGCACGCGAGCCCTAAGAAAAACTGTTCAGCGCGGACAGCTGCTTGGGACGTGATTGATCGCCGCGACCCGTACCCCCAGACCCGGCTCCGCATAGAGGAAGAGCATCGCGGCCGTCCCGGGACAGACTTCGACCATGTGCTGGTCGCCCTCGCGAATGAGCGCGCGGACCGCGCTCGCCGGATCGTCGGTGAACGCGATGGCATAGGCGTCGTCGGCGAGATCGTAGGAGCGCTGTACGCTATTGCGCACCGGCACTGCAGCGAGGTAGACGACTGCCAGCAGCGCCGCAACGAGCGTGAGGCGCGAGAGCGGGTCGTCGTCGCGGCGAAACCGGACGCGGTCGGCGATAACGACGGCGAGCGCGGCGAAGACGATAATGATTCCGCCTTGGATGAGTGCGATTGAAAGTTGATCGTGCTGCACGCCTTGCGCGAAGGCCGTGACGAATCGCAGCTCAGCCGGCGTGCTGCCGGCAAACGTCCGCAGACGCGACGGACTCAAGTACGACCAGACGACGCTTGCCGCGAGGATGCCGCCGATTGCGTACACATACCATTGGTGCGTGCGCGAAGCCAGCCAAAGCACGACCGCCGCGATGAAGCCCGCGATGGCCATTGCGACGAACGTGTGGAAGAGCCAGAACAGCACCCAATATCGCGTCAGCTGGGTCGTCAGATTGAGCACGTGATCGACGCGGTAGAGATAAAAAGCCGGAAAGAACGCCGCAAGCCGCGCGACGAGCGCGAGCGCGGCGCCGAACGAAAAGCGCACGGCCCATTCGCTGCGCAACCGCCGGCGCAGCCGGTCGCGCAACGCCGCGGCACCACCCGAGCTCCACAAATAGAAGAGCGCCAGGGCTTGGAAGATCTGCGTCAGCACGAATCCGAACACCGTCCAGTGTGCGCGGCGCGTTGCCGCCGCTTGCCGCGCTGGATCGGCTAACAGAACGGCGGGTTCGCTGAGCAGCGTGTGGGCGCTGATCGCATCGATGCGCACGTCGAGCGTGCTCGGCCGCCCCGCCGCCGTGGCAACACCGCGCATTGCGAATGCGCCGAGCAACAACAGGAGTGCGACCGCGGCCGCAAGTCTCATTTCTTCGGCAAGGGGCGGGCGGGGTTTCCGGCGACGCGCTCGCCGGCGGGAACGTCTTTGATTACCACCGATCCCGCGCCGGTCAGCGCGCCGTCGCCAACTTCCACCGGCGCGACCAGCGACGTATTCGACCCGATGGACACGTCGCGACCGACGATCGTTTGATTCTTTTTCTCGCCGTCGAAGTTACAGGTGATCGTTCCGGCGCCAACGTTCGTTCCTTCGCCGATCGTCGCATCGCCGACGTACGAGAGGTGGCTTACCTTCACGCGCCGCGCGAGCTTTGATTTTTTGATCTCGACGAAATTGCCGATATGAGCGCTATCGGCAATATTGGTCTCGTTGCGCAAATGCGCGAACGGCCCGACCGAGACGTCGCTGCCGATCGTCGAATCGATCACGACGCTTTCCCGAACGGCGACGCGGTCCCCGAGCACCGCATGTGAGAGCCGGCTGTTCGGGCCGACGACGCAAGCCTCGCCGGCCTTCGAGAGCCGCGCGATCGTCGTGTTGGGATAAATGACGGTGTCGACGCCGATCTCGAGTTCCGGTTCCAGGTACGTCGTGTCCGGATCCACGATCGTAACGCCGTCGCGCATGTGGTGCGCACAGAGCCGTGCGTTCATCTCCTTGCGTGCCCGCGCGAGCTCGACGCGATCGTTGATGCCGAGCACTTGCAAATGATCGCCCGCGAGAACGGGCCGCACGCGTTTGCCCGCATCCACAAAATACGAAACGGTGTCGGTCAAATAGTATTCCGACTGCGCATTATCGTTGCGCAGGCGGGTCACGGCGTCGCGCAGGGCCGTTTCGTCGAACGCGTAGATGCCGGCGTTCATCTCGTCGATCGCGAGTTCTTCGGGCGTCGCGTCGCTCACCTCGACGATCCGCTCGACCGCGCTGCCGCGGCGCACGATGCGTCCGAAGTACGACGGTAGCGGCATTTTGACGGTGACCAACGACATGACCGCCTCGTCGCCATCCTGCGACTCGAGCGACCCGACTATGCCGCGGAAAATTTCTTCGGTCACCAGCGGCATGTCGCCGCACGCAACGACGATACGGCCGCCCGAGCGCGGTTCGAGCCGATCGAGGGCGACGCGTACCGCATGGCCTGTCCCGAGCTGCTCGCTTTGCAGAACGCTCTCGACGCCGAATCGTGCGATCTCAGCTTGGAGCTCCTCATTGGCGACGACCAGAACCTGCGTAATCCCCGAACGGCGAAGCGCTTCGAGGACGTACCATAGCATCGGCCGGCCGCATACTTCATGCAGTACCTTGGAGCGCGCGCTTTTCATGCGCGTGCCTTTGCCGGCAGCGAGCACGATAGCCCGGATCACGCCGGCACCGGCTGGTTCGAAAGCACGTCCAGGGCGTTGCGCAGTCGCTCTCGGCAAAGGTCGCGCCCTAACAGCTCCATCGAATCGTAGAGCGGAATGGACGTCGGACTTCCGGTAATCGCAACGTAGAGCGGACGTGCGACGTCGCGCACCTTTCTATCGAGCGACGATGCCACGCGCTCGATCGCGCTTTGGATGCCGAAAGCGTTCCAGACGGGCAGCGCGTCGAGCTCGGTAAGTGCGAGCGTCAACGCCTGGCGTGCTTGCTCCTCATTCATCTTCTTGCCGGCGAAATCGGCAGCGCGCAGCGCGATGCGGCCGGCGAACAGGAAGGCCAGCAGCGAGCCGAGATCGCTGAGACGCTCGATGCGCGGCGCCGCCAGCGTCGCGATGCGCGCAAGCCGGTCGGGCGAAGCGCCCCACTCCCTCACGCGTTCCACGAACGTCTCGGGGTCGAGGCGCTCGCGAATGTAGCGTGCGTTGAGCCAGTCGAGTTTCGGCACGTCGAATACCGGTCCGCCGATCGGAACGTGCTCGACGCGAAAACGACGAACGATTGCCGCGAGGTCCATTAGTTCGTCTTCGCCTTCATGCGCTGCATTGGCCAGCAGCGCCAAGAAGTTTACGAGCGCCTCCGGCAGATAGCCCATCGCGCGATAGAAGAGGATGCCCGTCGGATTCTTGCGTTTGCTGAGCTTGCTCTTGTCGGGATTGCGCAACAGCGGCAAGTGCATCAACTTCGGCGGCTCCCATCCGAAGTAGCGGTAGAGCAGCAGGTGCTTCGGCGCGCTCGAGACCCATTCTTCGCCGCGAAAAACGTGCGTGATCTTCATCAGATGATCGTCGACCACGTTGGCGAGATGATAGGTCGGCATGCCGTCGGACTTGACGAGCACCTGCATGTCGACGCTTTTGTAATCGAACTCGATCGGTCCGCGCCGCAAGTCTTCCACGACACAGGTGCCTTCGTCCGGAACGACCATTCGGATCACGTACGATTCGCCGGCGGCTTCCCGGCGGGCCACCTCTTGTGCGGAGTAGGTGCGGCAAAGCCCATCGTAGCGCGAGGGTTGGCCGGCCGCGCGCTGCGCCACCCGCATTTCGTCGAGCCGCGCCGGCGTGCAAAAACACTTGAACGCGTCTCCGCTCGCGAGCAGCTTCGCGGCGTATTCGCGGTAGATCTCCGAGCGTTCGCTTTGACGATACGGGCCGTGCGGTCCGCCGACGTCGGGGCCTTCATCCCAATCCAGCCCGCACCAACGCAGCGTCTGCAGGATGATGCGCTCGCTCTCGGCGGTGCTGCGCGCCTGATCGGTATCCTCGATGCGCAGAATGAACTCGCCGCCGCATTGGCGCGCAAAGCAATAGTTGACCAGCGCGACATACGCCGTCCCCACGTGCGGATCGCCGGTCGGCGACGGCGCGACGCGCGTTCGAACGTTCCCCATGCTTAGCTTGCTAACGCCCGCCGTTTACCGCATTCGCGTTCGACGAAGTCGATGATCTCCTGCAGCGGTGCGCCGGGCGTGAAAATCTCGCGCACGCCAAGCTCTTTGAGGCGCCTCGCATCCTCAGCCGGAATCGTTCCCCCTCCGAAAAAGACGATGTCGCTCGCGTCCTGGCTTCGCAATTGCTCGACGACGAGCGGGAAGAGCGTCATGTGCGCGCCGGAAAGAATCGAGAGTCCGATGCCGTCGGCGTCTTCTTGAATCGCGGTCTGCACGATCTGCTCGGGCGTCTGAAAGAGCCCGGTATAGATCACTTCCATGCCGGCATCGCGCAGCGCGCGCGCGATGACCTTCGCGCCGCGATCGTGTCCGTCGAGCCCGGCTTTAGCGATGACGATGCGCAGCGGTCGGTCGGCCATGTTCGATCCCATGTATACCGTCGCGGCGACGGCTTAAGTGCAAGGCTTCCTCGAGCTTGCGCACGACTCGACGCAGCGTGCGGCGCATGCGGTACATCTCGATATCGCTTCGGCAGCGTATGCCGTGTTTGTGGCGCATCACAATACGGCGCGTTCCGTGTAGCGTCCGTACACCGCAGCCATCGCTTCCACGATCTCGCCTTCGGTGCAATACGCGTTGACGCAATCGATCAGGTGGGGCATCAAGTTGTCTTTCGGATCGCGGCACGCCGCCTGCAGACGCTCCAACGAGCGCGCCGCCGCATCGGCGTCGCGATTTGCGCGGACGTCCTGCACGGCACGCGCCTGCGCGCGTTCCGTCTCTTCGGTAATCTTCAGCAAGTCGATCGGCTCGGCTTCTTCGTGCGCGAAGGCATTGACGCCCACGATGATCCGGTCGTGCGTTTCGATGGAACGCTGATACCGGTAGCTCGCCTCGGCGATCTCACGCTGGAAGAAGCCGGCCTCGATTGCTTCGATCACGCCGCCGTAGTCGGCGATTTGCGCGAAGTACGCTTCGGCTTGCCGTTCCATCTCGTCGGTTAGCGCCTCGACGAAATACGAACCGCCGAGCGGATCGACGACGTTGGTGACGTTCGTCTCGTAGGCAAGTACTTGCTGGGTGCGCAGCGCGATTTCGACCGATTTTTCGGTGGGGAGCGCCAAAACTTCGTCCATCGAGTTCGTGTGCAGCGACTGCGTTCCGCCAAGCACGGCGGCCATCGCTTCGTAGGCGACGCGGACGATGTTGTTCTCCGGCTGCTGTGCGGTCGCGCTGCAGCCCGCAGTCTGCGTGTGGAAGCGAAGCTGCCACGAACGCGGATTGCGCGCGCCGTACTTTTCGCGCAGGTGTTTGCCCCAAATGCGCCGGGCCGCCCGGAACTTTGCGATCTCCTCGAAGAAGTCGATGTGGGAGTTGAAAAAGAACGAGAGGCGCGGTGCGAACTCGTCGACGTCCATTCCGGCCGCCATACAGGCCTCGACGTACGCAAAACCGTCGGCGAGCGTAAACGCCAGCTCCTGCGCCGCGGTCGAGCCCGCCTCGCGAATGTGATAGCCGGAGATGGAGATCGTATTCCATTTCGGCATCTCGCGCGTGCAGAAGGCAATCATGTCGACGATGATGCGCATGTGCGGACGCGGCGGGAAGATCCACTCTTTTTGAGCGATGTACTCCTTGAGGATATCGGCCTGAATCGTTCCGCCGAGTTTTGCGCGCGAAATGCCCTTCTTTTCGGCAGCGGCAACGTATTGCGCCAGCGCGATGCAGGCCGGCCCGTTGATCGTCATCGACGTCGTGATATCGCCCATGTCGATGCCGTCGAAAAGAATTTCCATGTCGGCGAGCGAGTCGATCGCGACGCCGCATTTGCCGACTTCACCCCGCGCCTGCAGTGCATCGGAATCGTAACCCATGAGCGTCGGCATATCGAAGGCGACCGAGAGCCCATGCTGCCCGTGTTCCAGCAAAAAGTGATAGCGCTCGTTGGTCTGCGCTGCGGTGCCGAAGCCGGCGAACTGCCGCATCGTCCACAATCGGTCGCGATAACCGTTGCGATGGATGCCGCGAGTATACGGATACTCGCCGGGCTCGGGCAGATTAAGGCCTGCGACGTCGGCCGGCCCGTAGACGGTCTTTAACGGAACGTCCGAAATCGTGCGATCCAGCGCGCCGGCGCCGGGTCCTTTGCGGGCCCAACGCCCGGCAGGCCGGTCGATTATCTTGGGCCTGTCACGGGGTTCGCGGAGTGCCATAGGGGCGCAGGCTTTCGACGGGAGCGCCCGACTTTCCCCAAACTCAGCCGTCGAGGCCGAGCTCCGTAACGATACGATCGGCCGCCTCGTATGGATCGAGTCCATTGCGCGGCTGCGCTTCGAGTGCGCGATCCAACCGTCGCTCCATGCGTCCGAGCGCAAGCTGACGCACTTGGTGCGTAAACGCATCGCGCCGCCGGCGTTCGAGTTCGCCGGTCTCGTTCAGGTAGAGGGCATGCCGCTCGATCGCCGCGACGAGTTCGTCAATGCCTTTGCCTTCCAGCGCTTGTGTCGCGACGAGTTCGGGTACCCATCCCGACCAGTGCTGCATCTCCATCATCGAGCGAATTTCGCGTCGAAGCTGGTCGGCCATCGGGTGGTCGGCCTTGTTGACCACGAAGATGTCGGCGATCTCCATGATACCGGCCTTGAGCACCTGAATCGAGTCGCCGCTCCCCGGCTGCAGCGCGACGATGGTGGTCTGGGCCAACTCGGCGATGGCGACTTCGCTCTGTCCGACGCCGACGGTTTCGATCAACACCAGATCGAAACCGAATGCGTCCATCAGCAGCACCGCGTCCGCCGTCGCGCCCGCGAGACCGCCGAGATGCCCGCGGCTCGCCATCGACCGAATGAAGACGGCATCGTCGGTGAAGTGCTCCGCGAGACGAATGCGATCTCCCAACAAGGCGCCGTGCGAAAACGGCGAGCTTGGATCGACCGAAACGACGCCGACACGCTTTCCGCGTGCGCGCGCGTCGCGTACCAGCGCCGAGGCGAGCGTCGATTTTCCGACGCCGGGCGGGCCCGTCAATCCAACCGTCGTTGCGCGCCCTGCTTTCGCATAGAGCGCGCGAACCAGCTCGCCGCCGCGTCCCGCTTCCGCGCGCGAGATCGCACGCGCTAGCGCTCGGGGGTTGTGCTGCTCGAACTCGCGCAGTACGTCCATTGCTTGGAGCCTACTTTGCGGCCCACGGCAAGAGCGGACCTTCCGCACGTCCAACGCCGTAATTCCATAGTGCGGTTTGTGCGTTGCACGAGCGTGGCGCTCGTCGCCCTTCTTGCCATGTCGTTCGCCACGCCCGCGCCGGCCGAGACGCTGGTCGTCCCACTCACCGGCAAACGCGTGCGCGACATACAAACCGCAACGCTTTTTCACACGCTCTTCCACGATTTCTTCCTCGAAGACGACGCCACGACGTACGTGCAGTCCGGCGACATTCCGGCGATGTGGCTGCGCGACTCGTCCGCGCAGACCATTCCCTATATCCGCTTTCAAACGTCGTATCCGGTTCTGCGCGCACGTTTTGCCGGCGTGATCGAGCGAAACGCGCGAAACATTCTGGTCGATCCCTACGCCAACGCGCTCACCTCCGATTACCGTATTTGGGAACGCAAGTGGGAGGTCGACTCGCTGGCCTGGCCGGTGATCCTCGCATCGGTGTATTGGCGAGAGACGCACGACCGCACGATCTTCACGCGCGACTTGCACCGCGCGCTGACGTCCGTGGTCGCTATCTACGAGTGCGAAGCGCGCCATCGGCACTGCAGCCGATACACCTATCAGCAACACGTTTACACCAACGATGCTTACAACGCAGGTACCGGAATGATCTGGGGAGCGTTCCGGCCCTCGGACGATGCCGTCCAGTACCGTTTCAATATTCCTCAGAATGCGAGTGCGGTTGTGGCGCTTCGCAATATCGTGCAGCTGGCGCGCGATGGTTACGGCGATCGCGGGCTCGCCGATCGCGCCATAACCTTAGGCCAACGCGTGCAGGACGGGATCTTGCGGTATGGCCGCTTCTACAATTCGGAACGCCGCGTGTGGATGTACGCATACGAAACGGACGGCTTCGGCCGGTACAACGTCATGGACGACGCCAACATTCCCAATCTCACGACGCTTCCGTATATCGATTGGTGCTCGGCGTTCGACCAAGTCTATCTCGCGACGCGCGCCTTCGCACTCAGCATGGATAACCCGTTCTTCTTTTCGGGACAATATGCCGAAGGATTGGGCAGTCCGCACACGCCGTACGGCTACGTCTGGCCGCTCGGAATCATCGGACGGGCGCTCACCTCGACCTCCTCACTGGAGGTCGCGACGGCGATTACCACCCTGGCAGAGACCGACGACGAAAGCGGCCTCATACACGAGAGCTTCTATCCCGGCGGATATTGGCGTTTCACGCGCCCGGAGTTCGGATGGGCCAATGCGCTCGGAGCCGAGCTTTTGTTTCGCAGCCTCGCCGGCGAAGAACAGACCCAGCTTGCGTGGGATGGGCCGCTTTTGCCGTACGAACGGCGCTCGCGGACGCCGACGCTCGTGCCGTTCTTCACGCAGGTGGAAAATGCGGCCGAGATCGTCGGGACGCTCGGCCGGCTGCTGCATTCCACGGGGGGCGCGATGCCCCGGCAGTAAGCGCGGCTCGAGCATGAGGGAGCGTCTGCGGCCCTTCGCCAAGAGTCGCCGGTCATGGATTTTGGATATTATCGCTATCCGACGATAGCAGGCGACCGCATTCTTTACGTTTGCGAAGACGATCTTTGGAGCGCTCCGGGAAGCGGCGGCGACGCAACGCGCCTTACGGTCAGCTTCGGAACGTGCTCGTACCCGCGTCTTTCACCCGATGGAGAGTTAGTTGCATTCATCTCGACCGACGAAGGCAATCCGGAACTCTACGTGATGCCGGCGCGCGGCGGCGAGCCAAAACGGTTGACGTTTCTCGGCGCGACGCTTGCGTGGCCGACGGGATGGAGCGACGACGGCAGCGAGATTTATTTCGTCGCGAATCCCACCACGTGGTACGAAGGCGAGACGCGCCCGTTCGTCATCGCACGCGACGGTGGAACGCCGCGCGAGCTCAATCTCGGTCATGCCCGGGCACTCTCGTTTGGTCCGAATGGACGCATCGCAATCGGACGCAACGCTGCCGACCCCGCGCGTTGGAAACGCTACCGAGGCGGAACGTCCGGAGAAATCTGGATCGACCGCGACGGTAACGGTACGTTCTCGAAACTGCCGCTGCCGAACGGAAATCCATGCTGGCCCATGTGGATCGGCGATCGCATTTACTTTCTCGCCGATCACGAAGGCATCGGAAACATCTATTCGTGCGCGCTCGACGGCGGCGCCTTGCTTCGGCATACCAACGAAAGCGACTATTACGTCCGATTCCCGTCAACCGATGGAAAACGCATCGTCTACACGGCGGGTGCCGAAATTGCTGCTTTGGACGTCGAAAGCGACGTCGCGCGACGGATCGTGATTGCCACCCATTCGCCGATGCCGCAAACGGTGCGGCGCTTTGAGAAAGCCTCGGAATCGCTCGAGCACTTCGTTCCGCACCCCGACGGAACCGAGATCGCCTTCGATTCGCGGGGTCAAGAGTTCACCATGCCGCTCTTTGAAGGCGCTGCGGTCCGGCACGGCGGCGGCAGCCGCGCGCGGACGCGCTTGACCCAATGGCTGCACGACGGTAAGCATATGGTCTCGGTTACCGACGTCAACGGTTACGAGCAGATCGCGGTTCGCCCGGCCGACGCTTCGCAGGAGGCGCGCTTGGTGACCAAGGGCGACATCGGGCGCGTGACCGACATGGTTTGCTCGCCGGTGAACGACGTCGTCGCGTTTGCAAATCACCGCCACGATCTCTGCGTGGTCGACGTCGATTCCGGCGACGTTCGCGTCGTCGATACTTGTCCGTCGCACCGTATCGAAGATCTGGCCTTTTCCCCGGACGGTCGCTACGTCGCGTACGTTTGGTGGCCGGCGCACGGCACGTCGATCATTCGCATCGTCAAAGTGCGCTCCGGCAAAGTTCACGACGTGACGACGCCGGTCCGCATGGATAAGTCGCCGGCCTGGGATCCGGACGGCAAGTATCTCTACTTCATTTCGACCCGCGACTTCAATCCCGTCTACGACGCACTGCAGTTTGATTTGAGTTTTCCGCAGGCCAGCCGTCCGTTCGTCGTTACGTTGCGTGCCGACGTTGCGTCGCCGTTCGTGCCGAAGCCGAAACCCATTCACCATAATCATCACGAGCACGAGCGCACGAACAACAAGCCGCACAAGCCGGTCGACGTCGAGATCGATTTTGACGGCATTACCGGGCGCGTCTTGGGTTTTCCGATCGACGAAGGCGAATACGGCCAAATCGTCGCCGTCCACGAACGCGTGCTCTTCACCCGCTTCCCGGTGAAAGGAATAAAACCAACGCGGCGCGAGGACCTCGATGACGACGATCGCGGCACGCTCTTGGCATACGACTTCGACCAGCAGCGCGTCGCAACGATCGCGACGGAGTGCGACGAAATTGAGCTCGGCCGTGACGGGCGCACGCTGATCTATCGCTCGAAGGAGCGCCTGCGCGCGATCGACGCGCTCAACGAGCTTCCCGAAGACGGCGACGAAGCGAAGCCTCCCAGCGAGCCGGGACGCAAGAGCGGCTGGATCGACCTCGATCGCGCGAGCGTGGAAATCGTCCCGCGCGACGAGTGGACCCAGATGTATCGGGAAGCGTGGCGCTTGCAAGCCGAGCATTTTTGGGTCGAAAACATGAGCGACATCGATTGGGATCGCGTTTACGATCGCTACGCCTCGCTCTTGCCGCGCGTACGCACGCGCGGCGAACTCTCCGACCTCATCTGGGAAATGCAGGGAGAGCTCGGCACGTCGCACGCGTACGAATGGGGCGGCGATTACCGGGAACCGCCGCAATACCAGCGCGGCTTTCTCGGGGCCGACCTGCGCTGGGACGAGCGCGGCGGTTACTGCATCGAGCGAATCTATCGGGGCGATTCTTGGAACCGCGAGCACGATTCGCCGCTCGCGGAGCCCGGTCTGGCCGTGCGCGAGGGCGACTGCATCGTCGCGATCGGCGGAAAGCGTTTATCGCGCGCGGTCACTCCCGACCAGCTGCTTGTGAACGCCTCCGGAAAGAACGTCTCGGTAACGCTTCGCGGGAAGAAGGGTGACGAACGTACCGTGCTCGTCAAAGCGCTCGCGAATGAAGCGGCGCTGCGCTATCGGGCGTGGGTGGAAGAGAATCGCCGCATCGTGCACGAACGCACCGGCGAGCGCGTTGGCTACCTTCACATTCCCGATATGGGGCCGTGGGGTTTCTCCGAATTCCATCGCGGGTATCTCAGCGAGTTCGATCGCAAAGGCTTGATCGTAGACGTCCGCTACAACCGGGGCGGCCACGTCTCGCCGCTCTTGCTCGAGAAGCTCGCGCGCAAACGCATTGGCTATGACGCGCCGCGTTACGGCGCGCCGGTTCCGTATCCGCCGGAGTCGGTCGGCGGCCCGATCGTCGCACTCACCAATCAGTTTGCCGGCTCCGACGGCGACATCTTCAGCCATTCGTTTAAACTGTATAAACTCGGTCCGCTCGTCGGAAAGCGAACGTGGGGCGGCGTCATCGGAATCGAGCCGTACCATCACCTCGTCGACGGAACGCTGACGACGCAACCGGAGTTCTCGTTCTGGTTCGTCGACGTCGGCTGGGGCGTGGAAAACTACGGTACCGATCCCGATTACGACGTCGACATCGCACCGCACGACTATCGTGACGGAAAGGATCCTCAGCTCGAGCTGGCGCTGCAATTGATGGATCGGGCGCTTCAGGGCTACACCGAACTGCACCCCGACCTCTCGACGCGTCCGTCTCTACCGCTGCCAACGCTGGCGTGAGGAGCGGCCGGCTCCTCGGCGCGCTCGCGGCATTCGCCGTACCGGCCGCGGTTTATATTGCGTGCGCGCCGATCGAGCCGGCGTCGTGGGACAGCGCCGAACTGCAAGGCGTTCCCTACATATTGGGGATCACGCATCCCACCGGATTTCCGTTTTACGTCCTTGCCGGTTACGTGTGGTCGCATGCTCTTGCGCTGGGATCGGTTGCGTGGCGGATGAACGCGATGAGCGGCGTCGCGATGGCCGTCGCAGGCACGGCCGCGTACGGCGCTGCCCTCGAGTTCGGCGCAAGCGTGCCGGTAGCGTTCTTCGCGACGCTGTGGTTTGCGTTCACAGAAGAAGTCTGGGCTCACGCAATTCGCGCCGAAGCGCAAGACCTCGCCGTCGCGTGCGCGGCCGTCGCGATCTACGCGTTCGTGCGCTGGATGCACGGGGCTAAGCCCGCGTGGTTTCTTGCCGCATTTGCGTTGTGCGGACTCGGTATGGCGGCACACCCTAACGCGCTATGGATACTTCCCGCAATGGCGCTCGGAGTCGCGATCGCGCCACGCCGCCCGCGTTTCGGACTGGCCGCGGGTGCGGCGGTACTTCTCATCGCCGGCCTGGCGCTCTATGCGTATTTGCCGCTTCGGTCCACGTACGTCGTGCAGCATCATCTCGATCCGGCAGCGGCGTTGACCGGCGTTAACGGCGGAATCTTTTGGAACTACAACGATCCGTCGACCTTGCGCGGCCTCGCGCTCGAGCTAACCGGCAGCGAAACGCAGACGCCCGGCTACTTTCTCGCATCGTTCAACCCGCTGCACGTGGCGTCGGCCTTTCGAACGTTCGTCGAGACGATGGCGCAGCAGTACGGCATACCGGCGTCGCTGCTCGTTTTCGCCGGCCTCGTCGCGGCATTGCGACGGGACTGGCGGGCGGCGCTCGTTGTGTGCGTCGCCTGCACGGCGGCGCTCCTCTTCTCGGTCGTCTACCCGAACGAAAGCGACGTTGGACGGTATCGGATGCTCGTATCGTGGCTCGCGGTGCCGCTCTTCGGCGCGCTGACGCCGCGCTCGCGCACCACGCCGGCGATAGTGCTGCACGGCGCGCTCTTGCTGATTCTTCTCGCGGGCGCGGTGACGGCGCTCTTTGCGCAACCGTTCTTCTCGCATCGCGCCGCTCTCGGCGGCCGCTGGGTAATCCTCGCCGCCCGGCCATACGTGCCGCCCGGAAGCGTCGTCGTCACGGGCTGGCTCGATGCAACCTCGCTGGCATACGGCGCTTATGTCGACGGATCGCTTCCCGGCCGAACGATCGTCTCCGACGACCATCTCAACCTTCCGCTGTACCGCGTGTGGGCGCGCCGGCAACGCGTCTTCGTGCTGGTTAATCCGCACGACGTGGGGGCGCTTCCCGGCGCGGTCGACTATGCGACGTTGGATCCGTATCATGAGCTCTACGCCGTGTCACCCTGACCCTTCGACTTCGCTCAGGGCGAAGGGCGACACGGCGCTTAGGCTTGACTTCATGGTTCGCTCTCTTGTATACCGGGTAAATAACTAAGCGGTCCAAGGTTGTAAATTTAGCAGTCCAATATTTGCCAAGCAATCATCCAAACCAGTCCAATAGTACCGGCATCGGAGGGAAGAGCGTGAACGGAAACGGGCAGCCCGGAAGCCTCGAGCGACGTTGGAAGAGCGAGCCGCGGTGGAACGGCATCGAACGGCGCTATGGCGCCGAAGCCGTGTACCGGCTGCGCGGAAGCTTTGTGCCCGAGCAGAGCGTCGCGCGTATGGGCGCACGACGCCTCTGGGACGATTTGCAGGGCGATGCTCCGGTGACCGCACTCGGCACGCTGAGCGGAAATCAGGCCGTGCAAGCCGCACGCGCGGGCCTTCGCGCGCTCTATTGCAGCGGCTGGCAAGTTGCGGCCGACGCAAACCTCGCAGGCGAAATGTATCCCGACCAAAGCTTGTATCCGGTCAACAGCGTTCCGGCGCTCGTCGAGCGGCTCAATAACGCGCTCGCGCGGCTGGATCAGATCGAATCACTCGAAGGCCGCGGCGGCACGCATTGGTATCTGCCGATCGTTGCCGACGCCGAAGCCGGCTTCGGCGGCGCACTGAACGTGTTCGAGCTGATGAAGAGCTTGATCAAAGCCGGCGCGGCGGGAGTCCACTTCGAAGATCAGCTCAGTTCCGAGAAAAAATGCGGCCATCTCGGCGGTAAGGTGTTGATTCCGACGCAGCAGGCGGTGCGACATTTGATTGCCGCGCGGCTCGCCGCCGACGTGCTGGACGTCCCCGCGCTGCTGATCGCGCGCACCGACGCGAATGCCGCCAAACTGGTAACGAGCGACGTGGATCCGAACGACCGGCAATTTCTTACCGGCGAACGCACGCCCGAGGGCTTCTTCGTCACCAAGCCCGGAATCGAAGCTTGCATTGCGCGCGGTTTAGCGTACGCACCTCACGCCGATCTGATCTGGATGGAAACCTCCGAACCGAATCTCGACGAAGCGCAGCATTTCGCCGACGCCATTCACGCGGTCCATCCCGCAAAGATGCTCGCATACAACTGCTCGCCGTCCTTCAACTGGAAGAAAAAGCTCGATGCCGCAACGATCGCCGCATTTCAAACGCGCTTGAACGCCATGGGCTATAAGTTTCAATTCATTACGCTGGCGGGATTTCACACGCTCAACTACGGCTTCTTCGCGCTCGCGCACGACTTCAAGCACCGCGGGATGGCCGCTTATGCCGAATTTCAATCGCGGGAATTCGACAGCGAACCCCTCGGCTACACCGCGACGCGCCACCAGCGCGAGGTCGGCACCGGATATTTCGACGAAGTCGCGCGCGTGGTCGGCGAAGGGAAAGTTTCAACCACGGCGCTGCACGGATCGACTGAAGCCGAACAGTTTTACGAGGCCAAGACCGTCGTCGGCATAGCATGAACGTCGCGCCGGCCGGGTTTGCGATCGAGCGCGATCTCCCGGCCGGCTTCGCGCAATTCTATCTGCCATTGCACCGGCGCTTTACGCCGGTGCAGCAAGCGCTGATCAAAACGCGGAAAGATCAGCTCGCGCGCGCCCACGCCGGCGAGCTTCCCGACTACCTGCCGCCGTCCGAAGCGACGACGACCGCGTGGCACGTCGAGCTGCCGCGATGGTGCGCCGATCAGCGAAATCAGATGACCGGTCCCGCCGACGACGCCGAGCTCTGCGTCAAGATGCTCAACTCGGGCGCACCCGGCGTCATGCTCGATCTCGAAGATTCAATGGCAAATACGTGGGCGCACTTGATGCTCGGTCATCGCAACATCGTGTCGGCGCTCTATGGCGAGCTCGCCTACGAAGATTCCAAGCGCGGGCGAACGGTCGCAATCGAACCGAGCGCGACGGTCGTGTGGAATCGCGTGCGTGGGCTACATCTTTCGCAGGCGGGGGTCATCACGCAAACGCTCACGAGCGCCTCACTGTTCGATCTCGCATTGCTCGTCTTTTCCCTCGACTACGAACGCCTGCGCCATCCCCTCTGCATTTACATTCCGAAGTCCGAATCGGCCGAGGAAGCGATCTGGTGGAAAGAAGTCTTCGACGCGTTACTCGAGGCCAAAGGCTGGGAGCGCGGCTCGCTCAAGGCGATGGCCCTGATCGAATCGCATCCGATTGCGTACCAAATGGAAGAGTTTCTCTATAATCTGCGCGAGTATATCGTCGGATTGAACCTCGGGCGGTGGGATTACATGGCGAGTTTGATCCATTTCAACATCGCCGATCCGGATTGGGTCTTGCCGGATCGCAACACGATTCCGTTCGATGTGCCGTTCTTTCAGCGCGTCCGCACGGTGATGCCCGAGCTGGCGCACAAACATGGCGCGCTTGCAATCGGCGGGATGACGGCGCTCTATCCGAGCCGCGAAGATGCCGAACTCAATGCTCGTGCGCTCGCGGTGCTCGAGCGCGACAAAGCCAATGAGGCAGCATGTCTTATGGACGGTGCTTGGACGGGCCATCCCGATCAGAACGCGATCGCCGTAGCCCAGTTTCCCTTTCCGAATCAGCTCAAGAAGCGGCCGCAGCTCGAAACGAATCGACCGGATTTGCGCCCGGCACCGCGAGGCGTCGGTTCGACGACGATCGATGGGACTCGCGCCGCAGTCCGCACGGTGATTCGATATCGCAACGGCGTGCTGGAAGGGCGCGGCGCGAGCCTGCTAGATGGCTACATGGAAGACCTGGCAACCGATCGTATTTACCGGCTGATGATTGCGCAGCGCCTTCGTTATCCGGGCAATTACAGCCCGGAGTCACTCGCGACGACGTTCGACCAAGAGTTGGACCGCATCGTCGCGGAGCTCCCGGATGATGCCGGGGCTGCATCCCGCGATCGCTACCGTCGCGCCAGAGAGATCTCAGAGCACATGATTAGCAGCGGCACCTTCGACCCAACGTGAGATCTCGCGCCGTTCCCGCTACGGCGTTTCTCGTGACGCTGGTAATTCACGTAGCGGCGAATCCGCATTACGGATTCTTCCGCGACGAGCTTTACTTTATTATGTGCGGCTTTCATCCGGCATGGGGCTACGTGGATCAGCCGCCGGTCGTCCCATTGCTCTCCGCCGGATCCCAGCTCTTCGGGCATTCTCTCTTTGCGTTGCGCGCGCTTCCGGCGATCTTCGCGGCGGCCGGCGCCTACGTTACCGTTCTCATCGTCTTCGAGCTCGGCGGCGGCGTTTTCGCCGCCGCGCTCGCAACGCTTGCCTATCTCGCGGCGCCCGTGCTGGAGAGCTTCGGTGCGAAAGTCGGGCCGGACATGGTTGGTCTTTGGTTGTGGCCGCTCGCCGCGCTCTACGTGCTGCGCATCGTCAACGGCGCCGATCCGCGTTGGTGGCTCGCGGCCGGCGCAGCGGCCGGCATCGCGCTCGAGAGCAAATACAGCGCGATATTCTTTGCCGCCGCCGTCGTTATCGGATTGGCGCTGCAGCCCCGCGGGCGCGCGGTGCTCCTCTCGCGCTGGTTTTTCGCAGGAGCGCTTTTGGCGCTCGTCATCGCGCTGCCGAACTTCGTTTGGCAAGCCGTGCAAGCGTTCCCAATGTGGGAGTTACTTCGTAACGGTGCGAGCGGGAAGAACCTCGTGCCTAGCCCCGCGCTCTTTCTATTTCAGCAGCTGCTGTTGACCGATATCTTCGTTGCAGCGATTTGGATCATCGGCCTCATTTGGTTGTTGCGCAATCCCGCCGCGCGCTTCTTGGGTTACGCGTACCTTATCCTCATCGCCGTCATGATCGCGCTGCATGCTAAGCATTATTATCCGGCTGACATCTATCCGATCATGATGGCGGCGGGTTCGGTCGCGATCGAAGGGTGGACGCGCCGCATGTTTTTGCTGCGCACCGCGATCGTCGCGGCAACCGTCGCCGCCGCGCTTTTCTTTGCACCGCTCGTTCTTCCGGTCTTCTCCGAGACGGCGACCGTGCAGTACACGGCGTTCGTCGGAAAGGTGTTGCACGTTCCGCGGTCGGCGCTCGCAACCGAGCATGGACGCACGGCAGCGCTGCCCGAAGATTTCGCCGACATGCACGGATGGCCACAACTCGCTTCGACCGTTGCCGCTATCTACTACGCGCTGCCGGCGCGTCAGCGCGACCGCGCGGCAATCGTCGCAAGCAACTACGGCGAGGCGGCCGCAATCGATTTTTTCGGCACGCAGTACGGCTTGCCGCCGGTAATCTCGGGTCATAACAATTATTGGCTCTGGGGAACGCACGGCTACAGCGGCGACGTCGTCATCGATATCAACGGCGATTGCGGGCGGCACGATATGCCGGGACTCTTTCATGCGGCGCGGCTCGCGACGCATTTCGACGCACCTTGGGTCATCTCGTACGAGCAAAACATTCCAATCTCGGTATGCACCGGCATCACGCAACCGCTCTCGTCGCTTTGGCCGCACCTCCGGAACTACATCTAGCGCAGGCGGCTCACGCGGTCGTGCCATGCGCAGCGTATCAAATGGTCGTTGACGAGTCCGGCCGCCTGCATGAATGCGTAACAGATCGTCGGACCGACGAATCGGAAGCCGCGGCTGCGCAGATCGCGGCTTAGCGCTTCCGACTCTTTCGTCGACGCCGGTATCTGCCGTAACGTGCGACGGCGGTTCTCGATCGGTTTACCGCCGACAAATCGCCACACGTACGCGTCGAAACTGCCGAACTCGTCGCGCACGCGCAACAGAGCTCGCGCGTTCTCAACTGCCGACTCGATCTTCGCGCGGTTACGAATGATGCCCGGATCTTGGAGCAGCCGCTGGATGCGCGCGGCCGTCATGCGGGCGACCGCGACGGGATCGAAGGCCTTAAAGAGCGCGCGATATCGCTCACGTTTACGCAGCACAGTTTCCCAGCTGAGGCCGGCCTGCGCTCCCTCGAGCACTAAGAGCTCGAAGAGGGAAGTATCGTCGTGGAGCGGCACACCCCACTCCGCATCATGGTAGGCGATCAGGGCCGGCGTGCTCGCCCACGTGCAACGCTGCGAGTCCGCAGCGTGCCGGCCGTCGCCGCGCTCGCGACGCTGATCCTCCATCTCATCGCTAATCCTCACTACGGCTTCTTCCGCGACGAACTCTATTTTGTCATCTGCGGGCTGCGACCGGCCTGGGGGTACGTCGACCAGCCGCCGGTCGTTCCGCTGCTGGCAGCCGCCTCGCAGCTCTTCGGGCATTCGCTCTTTCTGCTGCGAGCCGTTCCCGCGATCTTTGCCGCGGCGTCGGTCTACACGACCTGCCTGATCGCGATCGAGCTCGGCGGCGGCGTCTTCGCCGAATTCTTTGCGGCTCTGGTTGCGGTCGTCACGCCGGTCCTCATGCATTTCGGAACGACCACGTCAACGGACATCGTCGGGCTGCTGCTCTGGCCGCTCGCCGCTCTCTACGTCTTGCGAATCGTCAAAGGAGCCGATCCGCGCTGGTGGCTCGCCGTCGGCGCGATCGTCGGAATCGGGCTGGAGAGCAAGTACAGCATGGCGTTTTTTGCCGCCGCACTCGTTGCTGCGCTCGTGCTGCTGCCGCAAAGGCGCGTGCTGAAAACGCCGTGGTTCTTCGCGGGCGCCGCTCTGGCCGCCGCGATCGCGCTGCCGAACTTCGTCTGGCAAGCCTCGCACGGCTATCCGATGTGGACGCTCCTACGCGACGCCGGCGAGTACAAGAACGTGCAGCTTTCGCCCCTGCAGTATGCGGCGACGCAAGTGCTCGTAACGCATCCGCTCCTCGCGCCCGTTTGGATTGTCGGATTGGTGACCCTCTTGCAACGTCCGCAAAGCCGTTTTCTGGGCGTCGCGTATGTGCTGCTCATCGTTCAGATGATGGCGCTTCACGGTAAGGATTACTATCCGGGAGCGGTCTACCCGATCCTGATCGCTGCGGGCGCCGTGAGGATTGAAGCGTGGACTCAAGCCTCTACTCTCTGGCGTCCGGCGCTTGCGATCTACACCCTGGCTGCCGGCGTGCTGCTCGTACCGCTGCTCATGCCCATATTACCCGAGCGCACGATGTCGGCGTACGATAGGCTCGCGCAAACCATGCTCGCGCGCGAAGTTGCGCTGGCGAAAATGGAGCACACGCAGATCGGAAGGTTGCCGCCCGACTGGGCCGACATGCACGGCTGGCGCGACCTTACCGAGCTGGTCGCGAGCATCTACTATTCATTACCGCCGTCGCAGCGTTCGCAGGCCGCAATTCTTGCCAGCAACTACGGCGAGGCAGCCGCGATCGATTTTTATGGCGGCGATTACGGTCTACCGCCCGTTCTTTCCGGCGACAACCAATATTGGGAGTGGGGAACGCACGGCTACAGCGGAAACGTCGTTATCGACGTACACGGCGACTGCCGCCGAAATGCCGATCGCTTCCGCGTCCATCGGATTGTCGCGCGATTTACAAACCCGTGGGGCCGGCCCTTCGAAAACGGCTTTCCGATCTCGGTCTGCGAGGGAATCGCGACGCCGTTGGCAACGGTCTGGCCGAAGCTACGGCGTTACAACTGATCTACGCGGTGATGGCGGTTGACTGCGGGTCGATCGCGCGCAGCAGGTGCGGATGAACGCGATCCGCGAGACGCCAACGGCGCATCGGCGAGACGATGTCGTGCGAAAGCGGCAATCCGGTCAGCACGGAAAGCTCGACGTTCTCGGGACGTAACCGGCGCCAGCTGTCGTACAGACGGCGGATCGCGTAATTGTTGACCGCGACCTCCATCGCATTGGTCACGATCGTCACGTACCGTGCGCTCGGGGCATTGGTACGCGCCTCTTCGAGCAAGGAACGCGCGATGAGGTACGAGTGCGCGATCGCGTGCGTCGCATAGCGCGGATATCCGTTCGTCGCAAGAAACTGACGCTCGCGGAGAATCGGGTTCCACCAATGGAAACGATTCGGGACGCTGAGCAATCGCTCGGCAACCGGCCCCATCAGACGGTTGGGAATCCACGATATTCCGAAGAACGGCGCGATGGGCACCGCGCGCTCGAGTTCGAAACGCTGCGCCGCAAAGGCCGTGAGAAGACCGCCGAGCGAAAAACCGGCGATGGTAACGCGGTCGCCAAGCTCGCGCGCAATCGCGACGTACTCGGTCACGGCGTCGCACAGATCGGCCGCGCTCAATCGTTCGAGCGCCGGCGAAAGCGGATCGGCGTGACCGTGATGCGGCAAGCGCGGCACGACGACGTTATAGCCTCGTGCATAGAGCTCGGCGCCGACGCGTTCGAACTGCGTCGGGCTCGCGCTCATACCGTGAAGCAGAACGACCGAACGCTCGCGGCGCGCGCCGTGCACGTACGCGAGCGTGCGCCCGCGCGGAGCGACGCCGGGGTGGTCGCGAGCGATAAGGCGCTCGAGACGCGCGAAAGAGGTAGTCAAGGAAAATTCCTTAACAGCCATGGCGTGTATCTCCTTTCGAACCGAGCGCAGGAGCTCATCGCCGACGAACAGCGGTACGGCGCGGCCAATTACGCGCCGCTCGATTTGGTCGTCGAGCGTGCCGAGGGCGTCTGGCTCTGGGACGTGGAGGGGAAGCGTTACCTCGACTGCGTCAGCGCGTACTCCGCCGTCAACGCGGGGCATTGCCATCCAAGAATCTACGCCGCACTCGTCGAGCAGGCGCGCCGCGTCACGCTGACGTCCCGCGCGCTGCGCAACGACCGGATGCCTGGTTTTCTCGAAAAGCTGACACGCATCTGCGGCTACGACAAGGCCGTGCCGATGAACACCGGCGTCGAGGCCGTCGAAACCGCCGTCAAACTCGCGCGGCGCTGGGGCTACGCCGTCAAAGGCATTCCAACTGACCGTGCGGAGATCGTCGTCTTTGAAAACAACTTCCACGGGCGCACGATGACTGCGGTGAGCGCGAGTACGACCGCGGAGTACCGCGCCCGTTTCGGTCCATTTCTTCCCGGCTTCGTCGCTGTTCCGTTCGGTGACTTCGACGCGCTCGCAAACGCGATCACCCCGAACACCTGCGCGATTCTCATCGAACCAATTCAAGGCGAGGGCGGTGTAAACGTTCCGCCCGACGGATATCTTCGCCGCGCGCGCGACCTTTGCAGCGAGCGTAACGTGCTCTTCATCGCCGACGAAGTTCAAACGGGATTCGGCCGCACCGGCGATATGTTCGGCTGCGACTACGAGAGCGTCAAGCCGGATATCCTCGTCGTCGGTAAGGCGCTCGGCGGCGGCTATTATCCGGTTTCGGCCGCGCTCGCCAACGACGATGTGATGCAGCTCTTCGCTCCGGGCGATCATGGCAGCACCTTTGGTGGAAACCCACTTGCGTCGGCCATTGCCGAGGTCGCGCTCGACGTCATCGTTTCGGAAGATCTCCCCGCTCGCGCGCGTCGTGCCGGCAGCACGCTCGTGCGGGGATTGCGGGCGATCGGCTCGCCTTCGATCCTGCAGGTGCGCGGCCGCGGACTACTGATCGGGGTCGTCACGAATTTTCCGGCGCATCGCCTCTCCGAAGCGCTGCTCGAACGCGGAATTGCCGCCAAGGAGACCCGCGACGACGTTTTGCGTATCGCGCCGCCGCTCGTGATCGACGATGACGCGATCGCTTACCTGCTCGACCGCTTCACCGACGCCCTGAAGGCCGCCGAAACTCGTCCTTGACACTCCCCCGCCCGGGCGTGATATTCTTGGCGGGCCGAAGCAGCGGCCGAGCCGCTCACCGGATGCCCGCGGGCGATCCGGTCTTCACTCAGGGACTCTCGGCTGAGTCCACGGTGGGGTTGCTCCGGCAACGCCTTTTTCTTTTTTTGGAGATGAACACATAGCAAAAGTTCTGCGCGTCAACGATCAGATTCGGATACGGTCGGTTCGGGTGATCGACGAAAACGGACATCAACTCGGCATACTTCAAACCGAAGATGCTCAAGCGCGTGCGCGGGCCGCGGGCCTCGATCTGATCGAGGTTTCACCAAACGCGCAGCCGCCTGTCTGCAAGATCGCCGATTACGGGCGCCTCAAGTACGAGCAGTCGAAGAAAGACAAAGATGCTCGGAAAAAACAGCGGCACTTCGAACTGAAAGAAGTGAAGCTGAGGCCGAAGATCGAGACGCACGACTATGAAACCAAGGCGCGCATGGCCGAACGCCTATTGATCGACGGGAGCAAGATCAAAGTGACGATCATGTTCCGCGGACGCGAGATAACGTATACGTCGTTCGGACGCAGGCTGCTCGACCGCATGGCGGAGGACATGGCTCCGCTCGCCACGGTGGAACGCGAGGCACGCCTCGAAGGCAGAAATATGTTCATGATCCTGGCACCGCGCGCGGTGCCGACGGGACCGCCGAAATTCTCAGTTCAGACGAAGGAGCGAACCAGTGCCAAAGATACGAACCCACCGGGGAACCGCGAAACGCGTGAAGGTGAGCGCGACGGGCAAAGTCCTGCACCGTCATCAGTTTGACGGCTGCGGCCATATCCTCAGCAAGAAGTCGCGCAAACGCAAACGCAAGTTCCGTAAAGATCAACCGACCTTCAAGGGCGACCTGAAGCGGTTGGCTCCTACGATTCCGTATCTGGTTTAGGGAGGTTCTGCAGCATGGCTCGCATCAAACGCGGAGTCGGCGGTCGGAAATCAAGCCGCAAGGTGATGAAACTCGTCAAGGGTTTTCGCGCCGCTCGCCGCCGCAACTATCGGGTCGCCAACGAAGCGCTCCTGAAATCCTTGGCGTACGCATTCCGCGATCGACGCGTTCGCAAGCGCGATTTTCGGTCGCTTTGGATAAGCCGGATCAATGCCGCGGTACGCCGCGAGGGACTGTCGTACTCGGTATTTATGCACGGGTTAAAGAAGTCTGGCGTCACGCTGAACCGCAAGGCGCTGGCCGACCTCGCCGTTTCGAATGAGCAGGCTTTTGGCGCGCTCTTGAATATGGCGAAGCAAGCGATGCAAAAGTAGCCGCGCGCACTGCCGCTCCTTAGTTTAGCGCGGCCCGCCGAAGAAAAGCCGGTTGGGGCCGCGCTTTTTCGTCCAGACGTTCGGCGGATCGGCGGCATTCGCTCGAAAAACCGCGGCTTGAAGAACTTTTGACCCTGTCTGCCTAGCGGTCGCTCAGCTTCGCGGTATATAATCTGAATAATGGCCCGTTCTGCCGCGTTCTTTGCGACGGCTTTAATCGTCGGTATTTCCGCTCAGGTCGCACCAGGAACGGCTCGCGCCGAGACCGCCGTTGCGTTCACCAAGACGACCGCGGACCGGATCGATCGCATTGCCATTGACGAGATTCACGCGGGCCGCACACCGGGGATTGCCGTTGGGGTCGTCCAGGACGGAAAATTAGTCTACGACCGCGGTTTCGGCTTTGCGACGATCTCGCCGCACGCCGCAATGACCCCCACGACGGAGTTTTTCTGCGGCGGCCTAACTGCCCAATTTACAGCGGCGGCGATTTTGCTGCTGGCGCAGGACGGCAAACTGAAGCTCGACGACAGCGTCTCGAAGTACGTACCCGAGTTCCGCCTCGGTACGGGCGTAACGATCGCGCAGCTGCTCACGCAAACCTCGGGGCTTCCCAACTACGTTGGTGCGCCGGGCATTCCGAACGACTTTACGCAAACGATCAAGTTCGCGACGCTTCTGGCCGCGGTAGACACCATGAAGCCCAGAGCCGCGCCGGGCAATGTCTATGACAAGAATCCGCTCAACTATCTGTTGGCGGGACTGATCGTACAACGCACGAGCGGCGTGACGCTCTCGGACTACCTGGAGCAGCACATCTTCATCCCGCTGGTTATGGGCAATTCGTTCCTCGCCGGCGACAGCGGAATCTCCCCGGCGCACGCGATCGGGTACGTTAAGACCGCTGCGGGATTCGAGCCCGCGCCGGTCTGGGATCCCGCGTGGCTGGGCGGCGATTCGGGATTGGTCTCGACGATCGACGATCTTGCCAAATGGGATATCGAGATGCCGGTTCTGCTGCGCGTCGATGCGATGCGTACGATGTTCACGCCGCCCACGATCCAAGGTCAGACGCGCTACGGCATGGGATGGGTGGTTGACCGGCGCGGCGGTCAAGAGTTCGTGTGGAGCAACGGCACGCTTCCGGGTTATCGCGCGTTCAATGCGCTCTTACCAAATCAGCATGTCGGCGTCATCGTACTTTCCAATGCCGACGCGGCGCGCGGCGTAACCGTTCCCGAAGCGGTGGGCGCTCGCATTCTGGACGTCCTCGTTCCGCGGAAGTCCGCCGAGCTCGACAACCCCGTTGTCGCAAGAGCGAAAGAGTGGCTTGCGCGCTTGGCATCACGCCGGCTCGACCGCTCGGAGCTGACGCCCGGGTTCAGCGCGTACCTGACCGACGATCTCGTGGCGCACGAAAACATCGCCGCCCTTGGACGGCTGCAAGCGATGGTGCCGATCTCGAGTACGGTCGAGCCCAACGGCGATACCGTCTACGAGTTTTTAGTGCGCTTCCCGCGCGCACAATACCGTTACAGGTTCGAAGTCGCGCCGAACGGGAAGATCGACGGTCTTACGTTAGTTTCCTAAAATGGGCTAATCGTCTCCGTCGGCGAGTCTTCGACCAGTCGCTTCGACGACTTTACCCAACATCGTGACGGCTTCCGCCCGCGTGGCGTTGCTGAACATATAACGGAGATGCTCGTCGGCATCCTCGACGATTAACACCGCGCGGCGTCCTCCGCGAACCGATACAATCAGCGAGTTCAAGTAACTCTCGTCTTCAGGCGCCAGCACTGAGTGCTCGCCATCACGATTGCGCTCCAGCAGTCGTTTGAGAACGGCATCAATGTCGCTAGGTATGTCCACCACGTACCTCCAAGACCGAAAGCACCGCGTCGGTAGCAACAACGACGGCGCAAGCGTTACCTTCGATAGCCACCTTCGAAAAGGCTGCGGTACCTACCAGTAACTATCGACCAAAGTCACTTCCAATTTTATCTTCCCCGCCCTGCAGCCAAAGCAGAGCTAGGACGGTTTTTGCGTCGGCAACTCCGTCAGCGACCAACCGCCATGCCGCGCGAATGGTGAAGACGCCGAGCTCGATGCGCTCGTCGTCATCGAACGACGGCTCGCCCGCCGACAACTCGTCCGCGTGGAAGAAGTGCATGAGCTCCGAACAGAAGCCGGGCGTCATCCAAAACGATCCGATCGGCGCGATTCGTGCGGCCGAAAAGCCGGTCTCTTCCCGCAGCTCACGCCGGGCGCCATCGACCACCGTTTCGCCCGGCTCGGCAGTGCCGGCAGGTATCTCCCAGAGCATCGAACGCGCGGGGTGGCGATACTGCCGCACCAGCACGAGCTCGTCGCGCGACGGCGTCGCAACGATCGCAAGCGAAGCGCCGTGCTCGACGACGTCGACCCGGTGTTCAGCGCCGTCGGGGTAGCGAATGCGGTCGACTCGAACGCGGAAAACCCGCCCTTGAAAGACGCGTTGCGAATCGGCGACCTGCGGCAGTGCTTCCATCGCCAGCGGCTTGGCGGAACGGTCTGGTTCGCCCTCGTACCAGTGCAGGTGCGAAAACCGTCATCGTCCGTTTCCTCCGAGTTCGGCTGGCTCGCATACTTTTTGGCCGTGTTCATCGCCGCCGTTTACGCACTGCTTCGAATGCTCGTTCCGCATCACTTCAACGACAAAGTCGCCGTGATGCTGGCTGCAATCTTCGCGGGCCTGGTGATGATCGGCACGCGCGCTTGGGTGACCGCCCGATGGCGACGCGGTTAGGGGCACACGCCGCCCGACTGAGTGCGGTGCGGGCGCTGCGTTCGGTGAAAGGACGCCGCGAGCAGCAGCGCTTCGCATTCGAAGGACCAACGCTGCTCGAAGAAGCCGCCGCCGCGCCGTTCCCGATCGCCGAGCTGTACGTAACGCAGACGGCGTACAACGTCACGCAGCTGGTTCACGAGGTGGAGGCGAGCGGAACGCCCGTCTTCATCGTGCCGGAAAGCGCGATCGGCGCCATTTCGGACGTCGCGACGCCGAGCGGCATCGTTGCGGTCGCGCCGGTCCGCCTTCGCACGCCATCGGCGCTCTTCGACGGGAATCGCAGCCTCGTCTTGGCCGATCTCAACGACCCGGCGAATGCGGGTACGTTGCTTCGTTCGGCCGATGCCTTCGGCGCGCGCGGCGTCCTCTTCGGACGCCTAGGGGTGGATCCGTTTCACCCCAAGGTCGTGCGCGGCTCGATGGGCGCGGTTTTTCGGCTAGCGCTCGCGGTCGCCGGTCCTGACGAGACGGCTGAGGCGGCGGCAGCCGCCGGCGTCAGCATCGTCGGGCTGGCGGCTGCCGGAACGCCGTTCGCCCGGGAGCACGTCACGCCGCCGATTGCCCTCGTCGTTGGGCACGAGCGCCGCGGTCTCGGCGCTTGGGAACCGCATTGCAAGCGAGTGCTCGCCATCCCGATGCAGGGTCACGCCGAGAGCCTCAGCGCAGCGGTCGCAGGCTCAATCGCCCTGTACGAGGCGGCCCTCGCGCAAACTTGTCAAGACAGTGTTTTGGCCCCAAAAAGTCAAGACTACCGCGCTAAAAAGTCGCATGGTACAATCAGGCGACGTTAATGGGCCGCCCCGGAGCCGACGGCTCAGAAGGAGACTGCAAACGCATGGCAACGTCCAATCTCTTCTGGAGGCTTTTCGCCCAAACGGGTTCGATTGACGCCTATCTCGCCTATCGAAGACTGCACGCGGCTCCCTCGCCGACGTAACGAACAAGCCAGCCGCGACCGCACTAGTTAACAGCCTTTTTGGAGGCGCCCGGTAACGCAGAACGAACCGGGCGCTTTGCTTTGAATCTAGCGGAAAACCTTGACGAGCTGCGACGGCGTTTCGACGCGGCCGTCGCCGGTGCGAATGACGAACAAGCGCTCGAGAGCGTCCGCATCGCCTTTCTGGGACGTAACGGCGACGTCACGAAAGTCCGCCGCTCGATCGGTACGCTTCCCGCGTCGCAACGCCGCGATGCCGGCAAAACGATCAACGATGCCGTGGCCGCGATGGAGGGCCGGCTCGACGAAGCACACACGACGCTCCAAGCGCGCGCATTCGAATCGGAGCTTGCCGCCTCGATCGACGTGAGCTTTCCGGGAATCCCGCCGAACCTCGGTTCGATTCATCCGGTCCGTCGCGTCATCGAGCAAAGCTGCGCGTACTTTGGCGCCCACGGCTTTGCCGTCGTCGTCGGTCCCGAAGCGGAGCCGGATTACTACAACTTTGACGCGCTCAATATTCCGAGCGATCATCCCGCGCGCGAGAGCTTCGATTCATTTTGGCTCAACGACACAATGCTGCTGCGCCCGCATACGTCACCCATGCAAATTCGAACCATGCAGGAGCACCGTCCCCCGATCGCGATCGTCGCGCCTGGAAAGTGCTTTCGGCGCGATGCCGTCGACGCGCGCCACCTCTTTCAGTTCCACCAAGTCGAGGGACTGCTCGTCGCCGAAGGCATTCATTTCGGACATCTGAAGGGAATGCTCACGGGACTCTGCCGGGAGCTCTTCGGGAGCGATCAGCGCGTGCGTTTTCGCCCGTCGTACTTTCCCTTTACCGAGCCGAGCGCCGAAGTGGACACAACCTGCCCCAAATGCAAGGGCAGCAACTCGCCGTGCAACATGTGCGGCGGATCGGGTTGGATCGAGCTGGGCGGATCGGGGATGGTTCATCCGAACGTCTTGCGTGAAGTCGGATACGACCCGGAGCGTTACTCGGGGTGGGCCTTCGGTTTCGGTGTCGAGCGGTTAGCGTTGTCCCGGTACGAAGTCGACGACATTCGCCGCTTCGTCAACAGCGATCCGGACTTTCTGACGCAACTCGCTTGACGGCAGCATCGTGCGCGTTCCGATAAGCTGGCTGCGCGATTTCGTCGCGCTTCCCACCGACGCCGAAGCGATCGCCGAGCGGCTCGCGATGCTGGGATTTCCCGTCGATGCGATCGAGCGGCGCCCAAAGATCTCCGGTGTCGTAACCGCGCGCATCGAACGCGTCGAAAAGCACCCCAATGCCGATCGGCTGCTCGTGGCGCGCGTCGACGCGGGCGGCGAAGCGTTGACGATTGCGACTGCCGCGACCAACGTTGCAAACGGGCAGCACATTGCGGTCGCCACCGTCGGCGCGCAGCTTCCGCAACTGAAGATCGAGGCGCGTACGATGCGTGGGGTCGCGTCGCAAGGAATGATGATTTCGGCCGAGGAGCTCGCGTTGCCGCCGGAATGGTTCGAAGACGGGATCATGCAGTTTGAAGCAGCCATCGAACCCGGATTGGACGTCGTGGAGCTTTTCGGTCTCGATACCGCGGTGCTCGACGTCGAAATCACCGCAAACCGGCCCGACGCCATGTCGATCCTCGGTTTGGCGCGCGAGCTGGCCGCGTCGTACGATGTGCCGCTTACGCTTCCGTCGTTTTCTAATCCCGCGCAGCGCGACGAAGCGGCAGACGAACGGCCGCAGGTTTCGATCGAGTCGCCGGACTGCCGGCGCTTCGTCGCGCAACGGTTCGACGGCATCCGCGTGCAAGCCGCGCCGGCATGGATGCGCGTCCGTCTCGCACTGGCGGGACAGCGTCCGATCAACAATCTCGTCGACGTTTCGAACTACGTCATGCTCGAGACGGGTCAGCCGCTTCATTTTTACGATGCCGAGAAGGTCGCGGGAACGACGCTGATCGTCCGCGATGCGCGCGCCGGTGAAACGCTCCTTACGCTCGACGGCGTGGAACGCAGGCTCGGGCCGCAAGCGCTCGTCATCGCCGACCGCGACCATGCGCTTGGGCTCGCCGGTCTCATGGGCGGGGCGTCGAGCGAAGTCACACCGCAGACCGCCTCGATCGTGCTCGAATCGGCTAACTTCACCGGCGCGCGCGTTCGACGGATGAGCGCGGCACTCGGCTTGCGCACGGAAGCCTCGTCGCGTCACGAAAAATCACTCGCGCCGGCGCTCACCGATATGGGAGCCGCGCGCGCCGCTGCGCTCTTGTCCGACTTCGGCGCAACCGCCTACCGGCCGCAAGAATTCGGAACGCCGCTGCTGCCCGCGTCGCCGATTCCGCTTGACGTCGCCGAAGTCGAACGATTGCTCGGCTTGACGCTCCCGGCAAACCGGATCTCCGCACACCTGACGGCATTGGGATGCAGCGTCACGTCGCAAGGTGACGCAACGCTTGCCGTCGTTCCGCCGCCGTGGCGACGCGATCTCACTTTGTCGACCGATCTGGTCGAAGAGGTTGCGCGCGTCGAAGGCTACGAACGCATTGCCGCGGTCGTTCCGTCGGTGCCGGCGCACGAGATCTCGAGCGCGAAGTACGCTACGGAGAATAAGGTTGCGCACGCGCTCGCCGCACTTGGCTATCGCGAAGTCATCACACACTCGCTGCGAGCAAAAGGGAATGATACGGCAGTCGAAGTTCGCAACCCGCTCTCGGAGGAACAACGTTTTCTGCGGTCGAGTCTCGTGCCCGGATTGCTCGAGTATCTGTCCGGCATTGCTGTTCCGGCGCACATCTTCGAACTGGGGCAGATTTTTGCGCGCGTGGACGAAAAGATCGTCGAACGAACCGCCCTGGCGTTTGGGTTCTCTGCAAAACGATCGGACGAGCCGGCCTGGCACGACTCGTGCTTCTTGCGCTTGAAAGGTGACTGCGAAGCGCTGGTTCGCGACATCACGGGCCGAAGCGCGGACTTCGCTGCCGGTACGCGATCCGATTTCCATCCAGGCAAGACCGCCATCGTCTCAATCGACGGCGTTGAGGCGGGTCTCGTTGGATGCGTCGATCCGCGTTTGAGCAAAGCGTACGATCACGACGGCAACGCCTATTTAGGCGTCATCAGCGTCGATGCGCTTCCG